>JBFYQP010000009.1:0-30978 GCA_041302745.1 Candidatus Bipolaricaulota bacterium
AACTGCGACGTCGGGTGCGCTGGGAGACCATCGCGATGGTGTTCCAGGGGGCGATGAACTGCCTCACCCCGGTGTACACGATCGAGAAGCAGATGCGGGAAACGCTGCAGCAGCACCGAACCATGGAGAAGGCGGAGGCCAAGGAGAGGATGAGAAACTACCTCAACCTGGTCGGCCTCTCCGACGACGTGCTGCGCCGTTACCCGCACGAGCTCTCGGGGGGAATGAAGCAGCGGGTGGTCATTGCGACCGCCCTCTTCCTCGAGCCGAAGGTCATCATCTGCGACGAGCCGACGACGGCGCTCGACGTCGTGGTCCAGGCCCAGATCATCAACCTCCTGAAGGACCTGAAGGAGCAGGTCGGCGTGTCGTTCATCTTCATCACCCACGACCTGTCGATCGAAGCAGAGGTCTCGGACCGAATCCTGGTGATGTACGCGGGCCGGATCGCCGAGCTCGGAACGAATGCGCAGATCTACGGACCGCAGGGGCCGGCGCATCCGTACACCCAGCGGCTTCTCGGCGCGACGCCTCGCCTCCACGAGGAAGTGGAGGAGCTAGCGTTCATTCCTGGAACGCCGCCCGACCTCATCGCGCCCCCGGAGGGCTGCCGGTTCCACCCACGGTGCCCCGTCGTCCTGGAGCGGTGCGCGCACGACGATGTCCCGTTGCGGGAGATCGAACCCGATCACATGGTGGCCTGCTGGAGGTGCTTCGATGAGTGAGCCGATCCTCGTGGCGGAGAACCTGACGAAGTGGTTCCCGGTGAAACGGAGCCTCACGCAGGTCGCGCGGCGTGAGCGCACGTGGGTCCGCGCCGTGGACGGGGTCTCCTTCTCCGTGGAGAAGGGCGAGATCTTCGGTCTCGTGGGAGAATCCGGATGCGGGAAGACGACGACCGGCAAGCTGGTCATGAAGCTGCTCGACATCACGGACGGGACGCTGAAGCTGCAGGGCGAGGACGTGACCCACATCAAGGGAGCGGCGCTCGCGCAGCACCGGCGGCACGTCCAGATGATCTTCCAGGACCCGTACGCGTCGATGAATCCTCGGTTCACCGTCGAGGACGTGCTGATGGAGCCGCTCGAGATCCATAACGTCGGCAAGGACAAGGCCGAGCGTGACGTGTGGGTCCGCGAGATCCTCGAGGAGGTCAAGCTCTCGCCGCCGGACGAGTTCCTCGTGCGCTATCCGCACATGCTGAGCGGCGGCCAGCGCCAGCGGGCCGCCACGGCGAGAACGCTGATGTTGAATCCGAGCCTCATCGTCGCGGACGAGCCGGTGTCGATGATCGACCTGTCGACGCGGGCCGAGATCCTGTCGATGATGAAGCAGCTGCAGCGGGAGATGGGGCTGACGTACATCTACATCACCCACGACCTGTCGACGGCTCGGTATTTCACCGACCGGCTTGCGGTCATGTACCTGGGAAAGATCATCGAGATGGGGAAAGCCGGCACGCTGATCGACAAGGCCCTTCATCCATACACGAAGGCCTTGATCGGCGCGGTGTGCGAGCCGGTCTCCGGGAAGGTCAACCAGATCAAGGACGTTCCCATCAAGGGAGAGATTCCCGCCGCGACGAACATCCCGACGGGATGCCGGTTCCACCCACGGTGCCTGTACAGTGTTGCGGAGTGCTGGCAGGAGGAGGAACCTACGCTCGAAGACGTCGGCGGCGGCCACATGGTGGCGTGTCGACGGCATCTCGAGATCGAGCGGCTGGGCAACGCCGCGCGGACGTCGGAAGCGTCTCTCGGCTTGAGACGGACGGCGTAGGCCGGCGACGAGGAGAGAAGCTCAGGAGGCCCTGGGGGGATCTCTCTCCAGGGCCTCTCCTTGGTGTTGCGAGGGGGGATGGCCATGAAGGGCGCGCCCGAAGAGAAGTCTCGGGAAGAGAACGAAGGAGTGACGGGTCGGCTCGAGCGCGTGTTCATCGAAGAGGAGATGCAGCAGTCGTACATCAACTACGCGATGAGCGTCATCCGCGGCCGCGCGATTCCGGACATTCGCGACGGCCTAAAGCCGGTCCAGCGCAGGATCCTCTACGGAATGCGGGAGCTGGGAGTCGTCCCCGGGAAGCCGCACAGGAAGTCCGCGCGTGTGGTCGGCGACGTGATGGGAAAGTTCCACCCGCACGGGGATCTCGCGATCTACGACACCATGGTGAACATGGCCCAGGGGTTCTCGTTTCGTTATCCGCTCGTCGACGGGCAAGGCAACTTCGGCTCGATCGACGGCGACCCCCCGGCCGCAAACCGCTACACCGAGGCAAGGTTGTCGCGTGTCGCCATGGAGTTCCTGGAAGAGCTGGGCGAGAAGACGGTGGACTGGACGCCGAACTTCGACGAGTCCCTCGACGAGCCCGTCGTTCTTCCGGCGCGGGTTCCGAGCCTCTTGATGAACGGGTCGTGGGGCATTTCGGTCGGCATGACGACCCAGATTCCGCCGCACCACCTCGGAGAGCTCATCGACGGGGTCGTCGCATTGATGGACGACCCGTTCCTTTCGGCCAAGGACCTCATGACGCACATCCCGGGGCCGGACTTCCCGACCGGCGGCGTGATCATGGGGCGAGCCGGCATCGAGGAGATGTACCGCACGGGCCTTGGAAAGATGACGGTTCGCGGCAAGGCCGCCATCGAGGACAACCAGATCGTGATCACCGAGATCCCCTTCCAGGTGAGGAAGTCGACGCTCGTGGAGACGATTGCCGCCAAGGTGCAGAACGGCGAGATCGACGGGGTATCCGACCTGCGCGACGAATCGGATCGCGACGGGTTGCGCATCGTCGTCGAGCTGAAGAAGACGGCCAACCCGAACGTCGTTCTGAACCAGCTGTACAAGTTCACACCGCTCGAACGGACGTTCTCGGCGATCTTCCTCGTGATCATCGACGGAAACCCGCGGACCCTTTCGCTGAAGGAGATCCTGAACTCGTTCATCGACTTCCGCCGAGAGGTCGTGCGGCGGCGGACGGAGCACCGCCTTGCCGTCGCGAAGGAGCGGGCGCACATCCTCGAGGGGTATCGGATCGCCCTTGCGAACATCGATCGCGTGATCGAGATCATCCGCACGGCGCGCGACACAGAGACGGAAACCCGTCTCTTGCAGAAGGAGCTGGCGCTCACCGACGAGCAGATCGACGCGATCCTCAAGATGCGCCTGTCCCAGTTGCGGATCCTGGAGAGCGAGAAGATCGACGTGGAGTACGAGGAGAAGAAGCGGGCGATCGCCGAGTACGAGGAGATCCTCGGAAGCGAGGTGACGCTCGACGAGACGATCAAGCGAGAGCTGCGCGAGATCGCGGAGGCGTTCCCGGACGCGCGGCGCACGACGCTCGCCAACGAGGACGGGTCGGTTGACTTCAACGAGCTGATCCCCGATTACGACCTGATGGTGACGGTGACCCGACGAGGATACGTGAACGCGCCGCGAGCCCAGGAGTTCCGCAGCCAGGGGCGGGGCGGCAAGGGGGTTATCGGTCAGCGAACGAAGGACGACGACTACGTGGCCGTGACCTGTCTCGCCAACGCCCGGGACGAGCTTCTCTTCTTCAGCGACCGGCGCAGGGTGTACCGCACTCAGGGCTACAAGTTGCCGTCGCTCGGGCGCGACGCGGCCGGGAAGAACGTGCGGAGCTTCGTGCCGCTCGAGCAGGAGGAACTCGTTCGGTCCATCCTCCCGGTGCGGAGCTTCGGAGACGTCGGGGATGAGCTGTGCTTGATGGCGACCGCGAACGGGATCGTCAACAAGAACCGGCTCGACGACTACTCGAACGTCAACGCCAACGGGATCATCGCCCTCAATGCCGACGACGACGATCGCCTGGTCGACGTGGCGGTCGGCGACGGGGGAGGCGACGTCATCCTCGCATCGTGGCGCGGTCAGACGATTCGCTTCCGCGAGGACGAGGTGCGGCTGACGAAGCGGCCCTCCCGAGGCGTCATCGGGATCCGCCTCGAGGAAGAGGACCATGTCATCGGCATGGCGTGCCTCGGGCGCGAGATCACGATGGACAAGAAGCTCCTCATGGTGACGACTCGCGGCTACGGAAAGCGCGTCGCTCTCGACGACTTCCCCGTCCAGGGGCGGGGCGGCAAGGGCGTGCAGGGGATCAAGCTCGATCCGGAGTGCGGGGAGCTCGTCTCTGTCGTCATCGTCTCCGACCAGGACGAGATCATCATCACGACCGAACAGAAGGTCATCCGGATCGTCGCCGGGGACATCAACGTGTATCGACGCTACGCTCGTGGCGTCCGGCTCATTCAGCTCGAGGAGGACGACCGGATCGTCTCCGTCGTCCGAACGTGAGGGACAAGGATCATGGACGCGATCGAACGGCTCGTGGAAGAGAAGCTGGGACGGGGAGTTCATGATCTCGTCCCGCGTGAGGACCTCGTCGCCAAGCTCCGCCGATCGAAAGAGACGGGCAAGCCGCTGCGGGTCAAGCTCGGCATCGATCCCTCGGCGCCGCACCTGACCTTCGGACACTCCGTGCCGCTGCGGAAGATGCGGCAGTTTCAGGATCTTGGACACACGGGGGTTCTCGTCGTCGGGGACTTCACCCGCCGGATTGGGGATCCGTCGGGGAGAGCGTCGACGCGGGCCCTCATGTCGGAGGCCGAGATCGAGCGGAACATGGCGACGTACAAGGACCAAGCGTTCAAGATCCTCGACCCGGCCCGGACGGAGGTCGTCTACAACTCGACGTGGCTCGGGGCCATGACGTTCGCCGACGTGATCCAGCTGACGGCGAAGTACACGGTGGCGCGCATGCTGGAGCGCGACGACTTCGCCAAGCGCTACGCCGAGAATCGCTCGATCAGCGTGCTCGAGTTCCTCTACCCGCTTGCTCAGGCCTACGACTCCGTCGCCATCCGCGCGGATGTCGAGCTTGGCGGAGCGGACCAGCTGTTCAACCTTCTCGTCGGGAGGGACATCCAACGCGAGTACGGCCAAGAGCCGCAGGTCGCGCTGACCGTCCCGCTCCTCGTTGGCTTGGACGGCGAGCGCGCGATGAGCCAGTCGACGGGGAACTACGTTGGGATCGGCGAGACGCCGAAGGAGATGTACGGAAAGCTCCTATCGATCCCCGACGCACTCATCGGGCCGTACTTCGACGCTCTGACGGACGTCGACGGCGAATCGGTCAAGAAGGAGATCCACGACAGTCCGCGCGATGCGAAGCGGCGGCTGGCGCGGACCCTCGTCACGAAGTTCCACAGCGCCGCGGCGGCCGCGGAAGCCGAGGCCGAGTTCGACCGGATCCACGTGCGCCACGAGCGACCGGCCGACGTGCCGCAGAGGGCTCTCGACCGATCGAAGCTGAAGGCCGACGGGACGATCTGGGTGATCGACCTCCTCGAAGCCTCGGGGCTCGTCAAGAGCCGCGGCGAGGCAAAGCGCGTCATCGAGCAGGGCGGAGCTCGCGTCAACGAGGAGCGGATTGAGTCTCCCGACGTCGATGTCCCGTTCAGCCCTCCGGTTCTCGTCCAGGTCGGCAAACGGGCGTTTGTCGAGCTCGTCTAGCCCGGCGGACGCGGCCTTGTAGCTCGAAGCGGAGGGCGACGGGTCTCCCGTTCCCTGACGGAGGCCGCCCGACCGGCTGAGATTCGGGCCCTACTGGACGTCGATCTCGATCACGAGCGAGTCGGTGTTGCCGCCGTCGTCCGTGACGGTGAGGCGGACCTCGAACGTGCCTGCCGCCGGGAAGACGAAGACGGCAATGGGGTCGGTGGCGTCCGTCGTGCCGTTGCCGTCGAAGTCCCAGGCGTAGCCGGTGATGGTCCCGTCGAGGTCGATCGACGGCTCCCCGCTGAACATGACCGTCTCGCCGGCCTTGGGGGAGAGGGGCATGTACTGGACGTCGGCGATCGGAGGCTGTGAGGAGGCCGGCGCGACCGAGGACGTCGGCGTCACCGGCGCGGAGGGCGTTGGGCTCGCGACCTCGAGCACGCGCGTGACCGTGTCGCGGTTCCCTCCGTCATCCGTGACCGTTAGGCTCACGGGGTAGGAGCCGGCATCGGGGAAGACGCGCAGGGCCGAGGGACCGGAGGCGTCGCTCTTTTCGTCCCCGTCGAAGTCCCACGCGTAGCTCACGATCCGCCCATCGAAGTCGATCGACGCGGACCCGTCGAAGGCCACCGCGGCGCCCGGCGCGGGCGCGGCCGGGGAGACCTCGAAGTCGGCGATCGGAGGCTTGAAGCTCCCCGCGACGGGGGAGGCGGCTCCCGAAGGCGTCAGAACCTCGACGACGACCGTCTTCTTGTCGACGTTGCCGGCGTCGTCCGTCACGGTCAGCGTGACGGACGCTCGACCGGGGACATCGAACGAGTGGACCACGGAGACCCCGCCTGCGTCCCTCGCTCCATCCGCGTCGAAGTCCCAGCCGTAGTCGACGATGGTTCCGTCGAAGTCGAAGGAGTCGGACGCGTCGAAAGTGACCGCGTCCCCGGCTGTGGGCGCTGCCGGGAGGTAGCCGAAGTCGGCGGTCGGCGGCTGGTAGGTGATGAGCACCTCACGTGGCCGGATGTGGCCTCCGATGGCGACAGGCGGCGCGCCGAGGGCCGTGACGTCGATCTGGAGCGTATCGGCCGTCGTGAACGCGAACCGTGCCGGCAGGGATCGTGAATCGACGGAGAGAACGTACGTTCCGGGTACGAGGTCATAGAAGGCGAAGTCGCCGCGCGCGCTCGACGCGGAGGACAGAGAGACTCCGTCGGAACCCGTCAGGATGAGGCGGATCCCGCCAAGCCCTCCCTCCGCGCTCTGACGGACTCCGTTCTGATCCGCATCTTCGTAGACGGCGCCGCGGAGAATCACGACCGGGGATAGGGGGACGGCCAGGTTCACGCGTTGGCCCGCGAGGAGAGCCACCGCGATGGGATCGGGGGCCGCGGCATCGGCAGGGAGTTCCGTGACCGCCACGTCGTACGCGCCCGGAGCCAGAGGCGGGAAGCGGAAGGCTCCGTCCGCGTCCGTGGAGGCCTGGCGGCCGCCGGCGGCGAGAACGGCTCCCTCGACCGGCGGGTCGTCCGCGTCGTATGCCCCGTTCCCGTTCCGATCGATGAACAGCCGCCCCTCGATGCGTCCTTTGGTCACAAGGAAGGGGGCAAGCACGCCGAAGCTCACCCGCGCCGAGATTCCCCATCCGAACGCCGGGGATGTGACGCCGTCGCGATCCCACGCCATCGTGCTGGAGAGGGCAAGGTCGACGTCGTCGGATACCCGGAGGAGTACGGATGCGTCGACGTCGTAGTCGTCGAGCTCGTTGCGGAAGGTGATCGACGCCTCATGGAGGGTGCCCTCGGGACGCAGAACGACGGCGGCGTTGGACGTCGCCGACAGCGTGGCTCCGGTGACGACATCGACGTACGTCTCCTGCTGCAGTCGCAGGAAGGCATAGAAGCCATCCACGGAGAGCCCGACGCCCTGCGTGTGGGTGAGCGTTCGAACGTGGCTCCCCGCCAAGCGATCGACTTGGTCGGCGATCCGGCCGTCGAAGGCGTACGGGAAGACCCCGGCGGATTGAGACAAGCTGTAGGCGACAAGGAGGCTGACGTCATCCCGGACTGCCGGATCCGCGCCGCGGATGCGTTCGAACTCGAGGGTGGTTCGCAGCTCGGGGCCACCGGCGATCGGGCGGGCGAAGAGGTTGAAGCCGAGGGAATCCTCGACCAGGGTGTCGACGGCCGGGTCGCCGACGACGTTGTCCTTCACGTGGGCGAGCGAGATGCCGATCGAGAGCGCCGTCAGGCGCAGCCGCTGAGCGATCTCGACGCCCGCGGAGTCGCTGCGAAGTCCAGGGAAGTACGTGTCGACACAGAACGCGCTCGCCGCCAGGAAGTAGGCCGTCGTATCGATCGACGTGTTGGCGAAGAAGGCGTGTCCGAGGAGGCCGTTGTCGGTGCCTACGGCGCCCTCCATGCGGAGCGTCCAATCCGTCAACGGTTCGGCGAACGCGGTCGCACTCCAGATCGACTCCTGCGTCGCCGGACTCCGCGCGTCGGAATAGGCAATCCCAAGGTTTGCCGCCTCGGGGCCGAGGGTGACGTAGCCGCCGAAGCGTGCCTCGTCTCCGTCGATCCCTCCGACGAGCGCGAGATCGGCAAACGCCGTGTCCACCGCCGCATATCCGCCTTCGCACGTGACGTCGACGAAGTCCGTGAGCATCCTCGACACGTAGCCGAGTGCGAACGACGTGGGATCGAGGCGGTAGAGAACGACGTAGGACACGACGTCGAGTGGGTTCGATCCGAACGGCGACTCGGCGCTGAGCGATGCGGAGAGGTAGCCGCCGAGGACGCGTCCGGAGGCGGCGAACGAAAGGCGACTGTCCCACGTGCCGTCGGTCTCGCTGCGATCGACGCCGATGCGGAGCCGACCCGCGAGCAGTTCGACCAGAGAGCCGCCGACGACGGAGGGGGTCGGCGGACGAATCGACGTGAACAGGACGGCCTCGGCGGTGACGTCGGCGTGGAGCGCGGAGGTGACCGTGACCGTGAGGACGTCGCGGCCTGCAGACGTGCTCTGCGGCACGGAGATCCGTACGGCGAACGTCCTGTGCTCTTGAGGAGCGAGCGCGATCGAGGTCGGGGACACCTCGACGGGGAATCCGCGCGACGAGTTCACGGACACGACCAGGACTTCTTGAGCGTTGCCGCGGTTCACCAACGCGAACTCGTACGTCTTCTCCTGTCCCGGCGCGGTTCCTTCTCCCTCGGAGGGGGAGACGATCTCAATCTGGTTGCGGACGCCGATCTCGACGCTCGCCGACGCGGAGGCCGTCGCCGCAGGATCGGTCGTGGACTCCGCTTTGACTCCGATCGTGTACGGGCCGGCGAGGACCCCCGCCGGAATGGTGATCGTCACGAACAGCGTCTCTTCGTCCCCGGGCCCGAGCGTGAGCGATGGAGGAACTCCGAGGGCCGTCCAGTCGTCCGGGACCTCGACGGACACATCGTATGTCTCCGAGACGGCTCCCGTGTTCGTGATCGAAAAGACGTGCGTGACGAACTCTCCCGGGCGCGCTTCCTTGTCGGCCGAGAGAAGGACCAGGTCAACACCGGCCAGGGCTTCGAACGAAACCAAGATCGCAACCGCGGCGGCGGCCGCAAGCGCTCGTCCAAGCCCTCGGTACGCACCCATGTCGAGAAGACCGTAGCCGACTGGGGTTTGCCGCTACGGGACCGGCAGTGAACACGCCCGGGACATTGGTCTTCGGTCGCGGTGACCGTCGTTCGCCGCTTCGCGTAGGGGACTGGCGAATGTCCCGTCTGCACGGCCCACGCGGGAGTCCGAGCCTTCCCGGCTCTCAGTACCGTGGAACGGTCTGCTCGAAGAGTCTTCGAGGAGTAAAGCGATGAGCGAAGCAAGACTGCTGCGGGAAATCGTGATCGAGGATGAGGATCGGGTCGGCGTGATTGCTGACGTAAGCCGCGTCCTCTGTGACATGGGAATCGACCTCGCGGCCATTCACGTCCGCGTCGAGGGGGATCGCGCATCGATCCACCTCGTCACGAGCTCGCAGACGTACGCCCGGGACGCGCTCCGCGACGCGGGGTTCTCCGTCCAGGAGCGCGACGTCGTCACCGTCGAGATGCCGCACCATCCCGGCTTCCTGTGCCGGATTGCGGAGGCGATGGCGCGGCGCGACATCACGCTCCACGACCTCTACGCGACGGCTTCCAGCACCGGGACCGGGGCGCTCGTCGTCTTCACGTGCTCGAACAACCTCCACGCGCTCCAACTCCTGCGCGGCAAGTGAGGAGCGAGCCTCGAGGAGGCGCGTCTCGCGTCGAAACGCCCTCCTCTACTCGGAGGGGAGCACCGTGAACGCCCTCCCTGCGGATCGTCCGAACACCTCGGGGAAGTAGAACTCGTGGGCGCTCGCCGGCAGGACCTTGTACTCGCCGGGTTGCACCGCCCGCACTTGGTAGACGTAGCTGTACGTCCCCGCAGGGAGGTAGTCGGCGAAGAGGGCCACCTTCTCGTCGCGGATCTCGCTCCTCGAGTACCAGCGCCACCACCACCAGAAGTACCACGGCGAACGGCCGCTCTCCCGCGAGAGTGAAGGATCGAGGCTCTCCACGCTCTCGGTCGCGAGCGTCGCGTTGACGGCCTCGCAGCCCGCGGGGATCGGGTCTTCCAGGACCACGTAGTAGAGGTCGTGGGGAGCGATGATCGTCAGACGAACGTCGAACGTCTCCCCGACGGCGGCCTCGACGAGTTCGGGGCACGTCGCGTCGGCGCTGCAGCCGGTGGCCACGTACCGCCGGTCGACGAGGATGCCTCGATCGAGCGGCCCGACCTGATCGGCGGGCAGTTGGACGTAGAGGTGAGCCGTGTAGTAGAGCTTTCCCTCACCTTCGCCGCGGAAGAAGGTCAGCGGGTGGAGATCGCCCGGTCCGAGCTCCGTGCCGGGAATCGACTCTCGAACCGATGTTTCGACGTCGGACGGCGTCACGGCTCCCTCGAGGCGGACCTCGTGGTCCCAGAGGACTCCGTAATCGTAGTCGGCGGAGAGCTCCCGACTCACGACCATCCAGTCCGTGAGCGCGATGAGGGCCCACGCGTTCTCCTGGGTTGTCTCCCAGATCCCGTCCCTGCGGGCGACCATGAGCCAGCGCACGATGTTGGGGACGAGCGGGTTCGCCGCGTCGAGTTGGGCGAACGCATCAAGGATGACGGCGGTGGATCGAGTGTCGGTGTTCATCGCCCACCCGTCGTAGTTGGGTTCCTCCCAATGGGCGCCGGTGGCGGAGAGGATCGCATCGTTCGTCAGATCGGACAGAAGGGTGCGGACTCCACCGCTTCCGGGTTCCACGGCTTCGAGCGTCATGGCGAGGTACGCCTTCGCGTAGTGCGACAGCTTGGCTCGTCCGGCGAGCAGGTCGTCGGCGTACGCCTTCACGCTCTCCAAACGGCTGCCGAGGGAGAGGACGTAGAGGACCCACGCCTGGCGATTGGCCTCCCATCCGGCGTCCAGCTCCTTCGCAGGGACGAGGGTGTCCTTCAGGAAGCCGAGGGCGCGGTCGATAACGTCGCGACGCGCCGCAACGTCGGCTTCGCCAAGGCGGAGGAGCGCGTACGCCGCGTAGGCGGTGAGATGCGGATTCGACGTCTCGCCGTCCCACCAGCCCCAACCGCCGTCCCTGTTCTGGCGCGTGTACAGCTTCTCGAGGCCTTCGAGGACCAGGCTGTCGAGCTTCGCGGCCAGCTCGGGGTCGTTGAGGTGGAGGAGCCGCAACGCGCGGAACGTGAGCACGTTCGGCAAGAATCGGCTCACCACCTGCTCGGTGCACTCGTACTCGAAGTGCTCGAGGTACGAGAGCCCATCTCGCATGGACGCGGCGAGGGAGACGTCGAGGCGAAGGTCGAGGCGGCTGCGGGATGCGTCGAACTCCGGCGGGAGAGCGATGGTCTCCGTCCGCCCCCCTGCCTCCGCGAGCACACCGGCGGTCCCCACGATCTCCGGGGCCGTGTAGCGGTAGACGGGTACGGTTCCCTCAGGACCGGTCGTGAGGCGAGGCCGAGCGGCGTCGGACAGCTCGCCGGAGACGGCGCTCCAAGCCAAGTCGACGTACGCGACGTCCTCCACCGTCACCCACCACGTGAGGGTGGCTTCTCCGCGGGCCGGAACGTCGACGGTGCGGACCGCCGGGTCCTCGAGCGTCAGGCCGGTCGAGCCCATCGTGACCTCGACGGTCAGGACGCCGGGCGTCTGGTTCGTGACGGAAGCCGCGAGCCGAACCCGGTCGCCGACGACGAAGAACCGGGGAACGGTCGGCCGCACGAGGAGCGGCTTCGTGACAAGGACGTCGATCGTCGCCTCCCCGACCTCGGTCTCCGTCGTGACCCCCACGGCGCGGACGACCCACGTGGTGAGGTTGTCGGGAAGCTTGACCTGGACGGCTGCCCGTCCGTCGGCGTCGGTCGTGACGGTCGGAGACCAGAAGGCGGTGTCGGCGAAGTCCTCGCGCAGAGCGACTCCGCTTGGGAGTTGCTCGGATGCGCCGCGCGCCTCCTCCAGGTCCGAGCCGCCGGCCTCCGCCATGGGCGCCGCCATCGGCATCGCCGAACCGACGCTGAAGCGCTTGCCGGCCCCCTCCGCGGCCACGGGGCCGACGTCCTCGGTCTGTTCGAGGACGAGGCGACCGAGCGAGATCGTCAGTCCCCCTGCCGTGCGAACCCCGAGGCCGCGCTCCCCGAAGAACTCGCTCGCGATCCGATTCGCAGACCGCGGCTGGAGCGTCAGAACGGCCTTGTCGACGACGTCGAGGGAGAGGCTGCCCCGTACGGGCTGTCCGTCGGCGTCGGTGACCCGAAGGGCCACGCCGAGGACATCGCCGGGCTGCGGAGCGGCGCTCGACGGGTCGAGTGCGATCGACAGAAGCTTCGGCGCCGGGTTGACGGACACGGCCACGTAGCCCACCTTCCACCCCGCGGTGGGGGGTGCTCCCGCAGCGATGGCCGCGGCTCGGCCCTGGAAGAGGACGACTCCGATGTACACGTTCGGCACGGCGTCCTCGGTGATCGGGATCTCGAGGACGGCGCTGTTCGACGGCAGCTCGATGACTTGCTGAGTCAGAATGCCGCCGCGCTCGACCGTCACCCACGCCCATTGAGCTCCGGGGTACGGGCTCGGAACGAGGATCTTCGCGGTGTCGCCGACCGAGTACGTCGTCTTGTCGCTGATGAGCGCGATGCGATCGTCGTTCTCGCGCCTCCACGACACGCTCTCGGGGCCGCTTGCCCAGACGAAGAGCCCGGCGCGAATCCGTCGCTCGCGGTCGTCAAGCCCCTGGACGGCGACCTTGTAGGTTCCGCCCTGCTCGGGAACGAAGGCGACGCGGCCTTCGCCGGCCTCGTCCGTCGTCAGCGCGCCGCGGGCGACCTCGATGTCCGACGACGCCCACGTCCACCGGCCGCCTCCGGTCTTGTTGGACTCGAAGACGCTCGACCACTCGCGTCGGTAGACGGTGTAGGAGAGGGACTGGGTTGGGAGGCGAGCGCCCGTCCAGTCGACGGTGACGACGTCGACGGGCATCTCCTCGCCGGCGCGGGCGATCGTCTTGGCCGCGGCGAGGCCGACGTAGTACGAACCCTGGTGGACGACGACGCGAGTGCGGCCGGAGATGGCCTGGCCGTCACGGCCGTGAGCTGTCGCCTCGAGGGTCAGCGTCCGGCTGTCCGTGACGGGAGGATCTTCCGGGGCGTTCAATCGGGAGGCGATGTCGGGTGGGAGTTCGATGGCCAGAGCGCCCGAGGCGTCCGTCCGCCCTGCGCCCTCGAGGATCGGCACGACCGGGGACGGCGCCCTCCACCAGCAACCGAAACAGCTCCAAGGATCGTCCACGTCGGCGAACGTGTAGCGCTCAAGCTGAGGCGGGGAGAACGCGTACGGGGTCGACATGACTCGCCACTCGACGGGAACGTCGGCGACCGGCGCGCCGAAGAAGTAGGTCGCGCGAGCGGTGCCGGCGATTGGGTTGCCGTGCGCGGTTTCGGCGGGATCGACCTCGAGGGTGACCTCGAACTCCGGAGCCCGGTACGCGGCGACTTCGAACGTGGCGTACGCGGACTCCTCCTTCCAGTCGACGCGCACGGAGTACGTCCCAAGCGGTGCGTCCTTCGGGAGCACCAGCTGGTCCGACACGACGCCGAACGCGTCGATGGCGAGGTCCTTCTCGTACACGGCGTCCCACGACGGGCTCTGGATTGTCACGCTCGCCTTTCCCGGCCTCGGGACGGCGTAGTGGACGTCGCTCTCGCCGCGCAACACGGCGCGGAAGAACACGGTCTGGTCTGCACGGTAGATCGGGCGATCGGTGTCGATGTACGTGCGCGTCTTCGGCGACGACTCGGAGGAGAAGTCGAAGTCCCACGGCGAGACGCCGTCGCTCCACTCGGAGCTCGAGAGGACGAACGGGCTGCGCCCCATCACCGTCAGGCCGCGCCAGTCGTACGTGTTCGCGGCGGGGAACCGAGCCAGGCCCCGGCTGTCCGTGACGTCGACATCGACCGGCTCGCCGTCGCCGTCGAGAGCCCACAGGATCAGGCCGCCCACCGGGGCGCCGGTCTCGAGATCGGTGGCAAACACGAGGGTCTCCTCGGCCGACGTCTTCAGGGTCAGGTGTGTGGGGCTTGCGATGAGGATCCGTCGATGCTGCCAGCGGTCCCACTCGACGCCGCCCGCGTGGACGTCGACCACGTAGACTCCCGGCTCGAGCGCGCCTCCGCCCTTGACGAGGTCTACGGGGGCGTAGGCAACCTCGTTCAGCGCGGAGGTGGCGGACACCGTCCAGGATCGTAGCTTTCCTTCGGCCGGAGGAGTGAAGTTGTACCAATCGGACATCGCCCGGAAGTAGGCGGCGGTGTCGATGCGGGTCAGCGTCAGGCGGAGCTCGTCGGTGTTGCGATGCCCGACGTAGAGACGCGCCGGTTCGTACGTGCTGTACGTCGCAACGTGGTCCGGGACCTGGAACCATGCGGCGGGCTCGAGGGCCGCCGTCTTGAACTTGACGGTGAGGCGCTCAGCCGTCTTGTTTCCGTAGGGGTCGGAAATGCCGGGGCTGACGCGGACCGTGTACGTTCGGCTTGGCGCCGCGCCGAAGTCGAGGACGTACGTGTTGTCCCAGGACCGGTAGTACCAAGAGACGTCGGCGGGGGCCGGCGCAGGCTCGACGGCGACGTGATCCATGACCGTGTCGGGATCGATCGGCGTGTTGAATTCGATCTGGAACGACGCATACGGGTAGACGCCGTCGTCGCCGTCCTCGGGAGACGTGCCGACGACGCGGGGCAGCGGGACGGTTCGGAACCGCCACGTAGTGAACGCCTCGGTGCCGAGCCCGCCTTCGGATCCGGTGACGCCGGGCTCGAGCGTGGCGAGGTACTCGGTGTCGTACTCGAGCGGCGTCTTCGGGGTGAACAGGACGTCATTCCCTTCGGTCGACGTCGCGCCTTCGACCTTGGGAGCGAGGGCAATCCCGAGGAGCCCGACCTTGCGAAGAGAGAAGCGATCGGCGGCCGCCGCGCTGTCGACCGCCATGTTGAAGGCGATGCGAACCATGGCGTTGATGGAGACGAGGGTTTCGCCGGAGTCCGGGGCCGTCCACGCGACCTCGGGGCGCTCCGTCGTGAACGTCCAGGATGCGTCGGCGGCGAGAAGGCCTCCCGTCATGTCGGTCAGGCCGGCGGGCACGGTTGCCGTGTACGGAGTGCCGCCGCGCAGAGGCCGCTCCGGAGTGAAGACGTAGATGGACGTGTTAAGCCATTCCCCGGTGCCCTTGACCTCCGGGGCAAGGCGGAGGGGCTTCGGCAGCTCCGCGCTGCGCGGATCCGACAGCGCGGTCAGGGCAACCACAGGACGATTGAACGTCAGAACGACCGTGCTGGTGGTCGCGATCTCGGTGGACCCGTCGGCGGGAGCGGACTGCGTCACCTTGAGGTAGCCGACGGTGCGAACGCGGAACGTTGCGGGCTCCGCGAACGGGATCCCCGTGAGATCTCGTGCCGTCGTCGCGACGGTCAGCGTGTACTCGGCGTCGCGCGACCACGCTGTGGGGGGGAGGACCCGCAGCGTGCGCCCGTCGACCCACTCGAACCGCAGCGGCACCTCGGGGGAGAGTCGAACGGCGTGTTCGACGGAGTCGCGGTTCATCTCGGTCGCGAAGTAGAGGACAACGGCAGCGTCGACGCGAAGCTCCTCTCCTCGTTCGGGCACGATGCGTACGACCGTCGGAGCAACAAGCCCGACGGTCGCCACGGAGGCCGTACTCTGTGCGGCTCCGGGAAGCCCAATCGTCAACAGAAGCACGACGGCCGCGAGAAAGACGAAGCAGACGGTCTGCCGGTTCTTTGTGATCATGTTCGCCCCCTGGTTGCGCCTGGGTCGTTCGGCGCGATGTCCCCGAAGACTGTACCGGAGCGTCGCGCGTACGAGAAATGAACACACGGGTCCCGGCAGTCGTTTCACCTCGTCCCCTGCAGCGTCCTGGATCGGGGTGGAGAGGGCGGAGGGGACCGCTCTCCGCGCGAGGCAGATGGCGGAGACGGTGCGGGAACCGCGGCGGAGGATCCTTCGCAGTGCCCAACGTCCATTCCTTTCGTGCGTTCGCTTGCGAACTCTCCGGGACTCGTGCCCGTTCCACCGAATCCTCAATCGGGCTTCACATACTCCTCACATTTCGCGCCTAGGTTGGAGACGTTTGAACTGCGAGTAAGACATCTCGCACCCCCGATACCAGCCCTCCGGGAGAGGGACGCAAGTCCCTCTCCCCTGGCCTTTTCCCGGATCCCCGAACGCCTCGTCGCCGGGCGGCGAATGTGTCAAGATCAAGGACGATGCACTTCCGAGACCCTCACACGGAGACGCGATGCTGAGCAAGGGCAGAATGCGGCTTGTCCGATCCCTGCAGGACGATAAGGCTCGCGCCCGGCTTCGCCTCTACGTCGTCGAGGGGGACAGGATGGTCCGCGACTACCTCGCGGCGGGGCACCCCGTGGAGCAGCTCTACGCCACGGACGACTGGTGCGAGGCCCTGCCCGAGTTCGACGGGATGAATGCGGGTGAAGTCACCCGCGTCAGCCGAGCCGAGCTTGAGAAGCTGAGCGCTCTCGCGACCCCGCAGAACGCAATCGCCGTGGTTCCGATGCCTGACGAGGAGCGCGATGCGCCACAACTCCCCGAGGGGCTGGCGTTCGGCCTGGACGCGGTGCGCGATCCTGGAAACCTGGGGAGTCTCCTTCGCGTCGCCGCGTGGTTCGGCATCTCCCGCGTCGTCTGTTCCCCGGATTGCGTCGACCCCTACAACCCCAAGGTCGTCCAGGCCACGATGGGGGCGCTCCTGCATGTCGGCGTGTCGTGCGCCCCTCTTGCCTCCGTGCTTCGGACCGCAACCTCGTTTGAGCTCCCGGTGTACGGGACCATGCTGGACGGCGAGCCGATCTACGAGGCCGAGCTCGAAGAGCGGGGCATCATCCTCCTCGGCAACGAGGCAAGAGGCCTGTCGGACGACCTCCTTCCGTGGATCACTCGGAGGATCACCATCCCGCCGTGGACGGCGGCCGCCCCGGGCAAGGAGTCGCTGAACGTGGCGGTGGCGGCGGCGGTGGTTTGTTCGGAGTTTCGTCGTCGAGGGCGACCGGGCGCGAGCCACGGCTGACCCGATGGGGCGGGACGCCGGTGGTACAATGGGCGCGCGGGGACGACCCGGAACTGAGGGGGGACGATGATTCGAGTGAGGTTCGCGCCGAGCCCGACGGGGTACCTGCACGTCGGCGGAGCGCGCACGGCGCTGTTCAACTGGCTCTTCGCACGGCACACCGGCGGAACGTTCGTCTTGCGCATCGAGGACACGGACCGTGAGCGGTCCACCGACGAGGCCATCGAGCAGATTGTGGCCTCGATGCGGTGGCTCGGCCTGGATTGGGACGAGTACTATCGCCAGGCGGAGCGCCACGAGCGGCACCTGGAAGCCGCGGAGTTGCTGCTTCGTGCCGGCGCGGTCTATGAGAAGGAAGGGGCGTGGTGGTTCCGCGTCCCCGACGCCGGCGCGACGATCGTGCACGACGAGCTGGTGGGTGACGTGCGGTTCGACAACGAGCAGTTGAAGGACTTCGTCATCCGACGGAGCGACGGCTCGTTCGTCTACAACTTCGTCGTGGTCGTCGACGACGTCGACATGGAGATCACGCACGTGATCCGCGGGGATGAGCACCTCAACAACCTGCCGAAGCAGATGCGCATCTACCAGGCCCTCGAGCGCCCCATGCCGCTCTTCTACCACCTTCCGATGATCCTGGGTCCGGACCGCGGGAAGCTGTCGAAGAGGCACGGCGCGACGTCGGTGCTCGAGTACCGGAGCCGCGGAGTTCTGCCGGACGCCCTCGTGAACTTCCTCGTGCGCTTGGGGTGGGCGCACGGAGATGAAGAGGTCTTCTCGCGCGACGACCTCGTCCGGCTGTTCACCCTGGAGGGTCTGAACAAATCGGCGGCCGTCTTCGAGGACTCGAAGCTTCTCTGGCTCAATCAGCAGCACATGAAGCGGGCGGACCTCGATGCGCTGGTCGATCTCGAAGCGCCGCTCGTCATCGCGCGAGGGCGCGTCAGCGCGGAGATGTGGGCCCAGGAAGACCCTGAGAGACTCCGCGTCGGCGCGAATCTCCTGCGGGACCGGGCCAAGACGCTCGGCGATCTCGCCGCCACCCTCGAGATGCTCTTCCCCGTCCCTCTCGAACGCGAGGACGAGGTCGCCGTGACGCCGACGCAGGCTCGCGTGATGGCAGCGCTCGCCGAGGGAATCGAGTCGCTGGATCCGTGGACGGCGGAGAAGGTGGAAGCGGCGTTCCGCGATGTCCTCGCCAGGGAAGGGGCGACCCTGAAGGACGTGGCACAACCCTGTCGCGTGGCCGTCACAGGACGGAAGGTGGGGCCGGGGCTGTTCGAAATCCTGTCTGCCGTGGGCCGCTCCATAGTCGTCGAGCGCCTACGAGCGTATCCCGGAGGGATCGCCGGATGAGAGCCGGAGCGGCCGCCGCGCTCGGCGCCCTGCTTCTGGTAGCTTGCGCCGCGGCCGCGACGAGGGTTCCTCTCGAATACGTGGGCGACATCACCCTCCTCACGACGTCCTGTGCGCTGCACATGATCAAGGTCTCGCCCGACGGGACGGGCGGCGGAGCGCTCTCCGGGATCCTGACCCTTGCGGGCGAACGGCGCGTGGTGCGCATCGCTTCCCCGACCGATACGGCCACCCTCGCCGTCGACCTCGACGGGGACGGGGCGACGACGCCGGTCGAATGGGATCAAGCATTTGCGGACGGAACGCTCATCGCGTCTCCGGAGTTCGTCCTCGCCGCCGGCGAAAGTCAGACCGGGTCCTACCGCGCGTTCCTCATGTGGTCTCCGTTCCTCCCGGTGGTGGTCACGTACTGCCGCGACAACTACCGGTCGGGGGCGCTCGAGACCGCGGCGCGAACCGTCGCGCTCGCCGTCGTCGACGACGACACCAACGGGAGGTATGACGATGACGCCGGAACGCTCTTTGTGGACGTCGACGGGGACGGGCGGCTGTTGACGGACGCGGACTCCCACGAGCGCTTTGGCCTCTACGAGCCGTTCGTCATCGACGGAACAACATACGTTGCCGCGTCCGTGGCGGCCGACGGCTCCTGGGCCGAGATCGAGACGGCGACCGCTCCCGCCTCGCCGAAGCCTCCGCTTCTCGAAGGCTTCTCCGCGCCTGGGTTCACAGCGCTCGATGCGAAGGGAGACCTGATCGACGTCGCCTCGCTTCGCGGGATGATCGTTCTTCTCGACTTTTGGGCCGCCTGGTGCGCCCCGTGTCTCAACGAGCTGCCCACGATCGCCGGGATTCACAACGCCTTGAGCGAGCGGGGCGTGGTGGTCCTCGGCATCAACCTCGACCGGTCCGACACCGCGTTCCGCGACGCCATGGCGCAGCTCGCTCTTCCCTACGTGCAGATCTATGACGGATCCGACGGGCCGATTTCCTCTCTCTACCGGATCGGCGGAATCCCGATGACCTACCTCATCGACCGAGACGGCGTCATCCGCGCGCGAGGGCTGCGCGGGGATGCGCTCGTCGCGGCGATCGAGGCGCTGATCGGCGAGGAGTCCGAGTCATGAGCGGTTGGCGGAATGCCGCTGCAGTCCTTGCTCTCTTGGGACTGGCGGTCGTCGCCGCGCTGCCTGTCGCCGCGCAGGAAAAGATCCTGTCGTTCGCAATCGAGCCGGCGCAGGTCGAGGTGGGCGCGGGGGAGCGGGCTACGGTGGCGGTGAGGATCGAGAACGCGAGCGTTCGAGAAGCCGACAACGTCGTGGCTGCGTGGACCGGACCGGGCGGGTTCTTGCTGGACCCCGCGCCGCAGGAGATCGCAGTGCTCGCCCCGTTCGGCTCCGCCGACCTTGCGGTGTGGATTCTCGTCCCCGAGGACGCCCCGCCGGGGTCGGTCGTGGGGAGCCTCGAGTTCTCTTACACGTACTGCATCGGCGACCTCTGCTTCCAGGTCTTCGAATCGCGCGACGTGGCGCTCGTCGTTCGGGCGCCTGCCGACGTTGGGCCGACGGAGCCGACCGTTCCGCCCTCGGGGCAGGTCCCGACCTCGGGGCAGACCCAACCCTCAGGCCGGTCCGCGACCCGCGCCTGGATTCCGTACGCCGTCGCGGCGTTCGTCGCCGTTCTGGCCGTCGTCGCGGCTCAGATCGCGCGGTCGTTGGGCCTGCGTTGGCCGCTCTACGCGGTGCTCTTGCTCGCGACCGGCGGCGGGCTCGCGTACGGTGTGGCTCTCGGGCAGCACGAGCAGGCTCAGAGCATCGCCGCCGTGTTGTGCACGTCGTGCGTCGGAATCGAGGAGGCCGCCGCGCGCGCGCCGCAGCTCACCGCGCAGGAGATGACACGCATCCGGGCGATTTCCGAACCCGTCGATCTGCTTGTCTTTCACGCCCCGTGGTGCCGATCCTGTCCGTTTGCCGAGGCCCTGGTCGAGCAGGTGGGAGCGCTGAACGCGCGAGTCGGCTACCGCTTCGTCGACGTCGAGCGCGAGCCGGAGATCGCGAGGCGGTACGGGGTGATTCAGTCGGGCCGAACGGTGGTTCCCGCGATCGTTCGCCTGGGCGTCGATCGCATCCTGTTCGGGATCGAAGACCTGGAGAGCCGACTGGTTCTCCTTCTCGAGGAGGGCGCATGAGGCTGTCCATTTGGCGGCGCATCACCCAGGGCGGCGGTGTTCTCCTCGGCCTGCTCGGGGTCACGGGGATCGGGATGACCCACATCCTCTTCCCGGGGCTCCACTGCTACGCGTGCCCGTGGGCGATCACCGTGTGTCCCGTCGGGCTCCTCCAGAACATGATCGTCTTCGGGACATTCCCGTTCTTCGGGGTCGGGGCCATCCTCGCCTACGGGCTCGCGGCAGGGCGCGGGTTCTGCGGTTGGTTCTGCCCGTTTGGGACGCTGAACGACCTCCTCTCCTTCCGGAAGCGGCGGATCCGGAAGGCCCCGTCGTACGGGAAGTACGTCGTCCTCGTCGGCACCCTGGTCGGCGCGTGGGCGCTTGCGGACACCGCCTTCTGCAAGCTGTGCCCGGCCGGGTCCCTCGAGTCGTCGATTCCCTACTTGATCCTCGGCGTCGCGCGAGTGAACCGACCGTTCCTCGTGCACATGGCGACGCTCGGGGCGACCGTCGTGGGAATGGTCCTCGTCGCCCGCTTCTGGTGCCGCTACCTCTGTCCGATGGGCGGAATCCTCTCGCTCTTCAACCGGGTGAGCCTGCTGCATCTCCGGTGGAGTCAAGCGACGTGCACGGAGTGCGGCGCGTGCGAGAAAGCCTGCCCCATGGGGATCGAGCCGCACCACGATCATGACGATCACAACTGCATCAAGTGCGGCGCGTGTGTCGATGCGTGTTCGCCGGGCTCGTTGACGTTGCACTGCAGCCCCAGGAGGCGAGGGTGATCCAGTACCTTCTCCTCGGGGTCGTCCAAGGATTGACGGAGTTCCTTCCGGTTTCGAGCTCGGCGCACCTCGCCCTCGTCCAGTGGCTTCTCGGCTTTGACCCGCCGGGGGTCCTTCTCGAGGTGTTCCTGCACCTGGGCACGGTGGCGGCGGTGGTCGTCGTCTTCCGAAGCGACATCGCCGATCTCTTCCGCGCGCTCTCCCGTCGCGGGACCCTCGAACGGCGGAAGGAGATCGGGTTCCTCATCGTCGCCACGATCCCGATTGCCGTCGTCGGATTCCTTGCGCGCGGACGCATCGACGAGGCGTTTGCCTCGCTCCGTCTGATGGGGATCGGGTGGCTCGTGGTCGGCCTTCTGCTCCTCTTTGTCGACCGCGCCTCGCGTCGCGCACGGACGAGGTCGCTTTCGTTCGTTGACGCCGTGACCATCGGCGCAACGCAGGCGGCCTCTCTCTTGCCGGGGTTCTCGCGCAGTGGACTGACGATCGGCGCCGGGGTCCTGCGGGGCGTGGAGTGTGGAAAGGCCGTGCGGTTCTCGTTCCTTCTCTCGATCCCCGCGCTCGTCGGCGCCGCCGTCTTGAATCTTGCCGAAGCGGGCGCATCGGGAGGGCTCGGTCAGGTCGAGTGGTACGGCGTTCTTCTGGGCGCCGGAGCAGCGTTTCTGGTCGGCCTCGCCGCGGCGCGCATCTTGCTCGGCGTCGTTGCACGCGGGCAGTTCTGGGTCTTCGGCGTCTACTCGATCCTCGTCGGCGCGGCGGCCGTCGTCTGGGGTGGCGCGTAGACGCGTCGTCTAGCGGTTGGCCTCGGCGGCGAAGACGGCGACGACGATGACGGCGATGGCCGTCAGCAGGACGAGAACGGACGCGACGGCGCCTGGGGACGACGACTCGGGGGGCTTCTTTGCGGCGACCGGCGCCGGCACGATCGGGGCGGGCTTTGGGGCCGGCTTCGGGGCGGCCGGGGCGACGACCACGAAGCGATCGATGACGTACGCGCCCTTGACTCCCGCGGCCAGGGTCGTTCGGACTCCGGAGGAGCTGGTTCCCTTCGGGTTGTACGGATCGACGATGGCGTACGTGGACCCCACCTTCTCGGTCAGCACGACCCAGTGGCAGTCCTCGTTCTGGGGCAGCCCGCCGCGGCACGTGAGTCCCCAGTGGACGCCGGCGATAACGGGGTGGCCTTCGCGGAGGGCGTGATCGATCACGACGGCGGCGACGGAGCTGACCCCGGCTTCGCTGTGGTTCGTGTGGAACGTGACTTCGACCCCTTCGGGCAGGTACTCCCACTCAAGGCAGCAGTTCCCCGCGGGGTCCTCGGAGCACTGTCCGTACCCGTTGTGCGTCCTCAGCCAATCGTTGAGGATGCCGGGGTTCATGCCAACCTCGGAGCGTCCCGTCCAGGAGTCGATCGCCGGCACCTCGACGGCGATCCCGTAGTAGGCGAGGACGCAGGCGAAGGCCGAGACGAGACACCCGGTCGTCGCGATCTGGTCGGGGCAGCCGCCGGTGCCGAGGGGCGCGCGACCCCAGGCGTCGGGGCCTACGGTGTAGGCCTGGTTGAACGACGGCATGACGCGCGGAAGCTCGGCCGCCTGCGCGCCGGAGGCGGACAAGACGCCGGCGGCGAGGGCGGCGGCGAGGAGAGCTCCGAGCGCGATCGCCTGGACGCGGGTCATGGCAGGATCTCCAGGACCTCCGCGGTGGAGGCGAAGACGTAGTCCGGAGTGACGGCGCCGGGACAGTCGGCGCCGTCGGCCGAGACCCACGCCGTTCGGATGCCGGCGTTGTGAGCGCCGACGATGTCGGCTTCGTAGGAATCGCCGACAAAGAGGGCGTCTGCGGGACGGGCGCCGAGGCGGCCGAGCAGCTCGGCGAACGCGCGCTCGTCAGGCTTGTAGAACCCGATGTCTCCCCCGACGACGATCACGTCCAAGCGCCGCGCGAGATCGAGAGCGCGGATCTTCTCCCACTGCACGTCGGAGAGGCCGTTGGTCAGGAGTCCGAGGCGATGCCCGCGATGGCGTAGAACCTCGAGCGCCTCCGGAAAACCCCCGACGAACCGGACGCCGCTCTCGCGCCGAACGTCGCCGTAGGCGCGCGCGATGGGCGCGGCGAGCGACGGGGCGAGGCCCCGGTCGCGAACCATTCGGTTCCAGATCGCCCGACGCAGCTCGTCCGCCGACGTCGCTCCGACTTCGAGCTCGCGCCAGAGCCTGTCGTAGTCGAGGGCCAGCTCGTTCGGGGAGCCGAAGGCTTCGGGATCGAGTCCGCAGCGGGCGAGGGCCTCGGCGATGACTTGCAGGGTCGTCAGCGGGTACGTGGAGAGCGTGAAGTCGAGGTCGAAGGCGATGTGAGTGGCGTCGCAGGTCCGCATGAGTTGATCGGTCGTGTCCCCTCTCTTATGCTTCTTCCTGTCCCGCGGCCGAACGCGCGTGCGGATCTTAGCTTACGGGATTCCGGAGGCCGCAAGGAGGACAGATGCGCATCATCGGAGGGGTCAAAGGGGGTCGCCGGCTGGTCGAATGGGATGATTCCGGGATCCGGCCGATGCGCGACTTCGTCCGCGGCGCCCTGTTCAACATCGTGGCGGACTTCACTCCGGACGCGGCGTTCCTCGACCTGTACTGCGGGACGGGGAGCGTCGGCCTGGAGGCCCTGTCGCGCGGGGCGCGGTCGTGTACGTTCGTCGATCGTTCTCCCGAGGCGTGCGGCATCGCGCGCAGGAATCTCGACGCGCTCGACTTCCTCTCCGCAGGTGAGGTGGTCGAGGGCGAGTGCCTCGAGGTCCTCGACCGATTGGCCCGCGTCGGGCGGAGGTTCGACCTCGTCTTTGTCGGTCCGCCGTACCACCAAGGGCTCGCCCCGAAGACGCTCGACCGACTCGCCGACGGGCGACTCCTGACGGACGACCCGGTCGTGATTGCGGAGATCCACGAACTCGAGTCGCTGGCCTCGGTCTGCGGTCGTCTTCTTCTTGTGGATCGGCGCCGATACGGAGACAACCAGCTGCTCTTCTACCGTCTGGGCACGGACGCGCCGCCGGAGGAGGTTGCATCGCCATGAGTCCTGAGCCCGCCGCCAAGACCATCCTGATCACGAATGACGACGGCATCGCCGCTCCTGGGCTGGTCGCTCTGCGGGCGGCGCTTGCGCCGCTTGGGCGCGTGGAGGTTTTCGCTCCCGATCGGAATTGGTCGGCGGCGAGTCGCACGCGCACCTTCCACAAGCCGTTGCGTGTGGATCGCGTGCCGCTCCTCGACGGGAGCATCGGGTACGCCACGAGCGGAACCCCGTCGGACTGCGTCTCTTTGGCGCTCCTCGGCCTCCTCGACAAGAAGCCCGACCTGATCGTTTCCGGAATCAACTCAGGGCTCAACCTCGGCCGTGACGTCTCGTACTCGGGGACGGTGGCCGCGGCGATGGAAGGCGTACGGATGGGGATTGCCTCCGTCGCGGTCTCCTACGACACCGTACGGGCTCCCAGCGACGACCTCGACTACGGCCGCGCGGCCGAGTTCGTGAAGCGACTGGCCGCGTACCTGCTCGAGGGAGAACCCCTTCCGCCCGGAATCCTGCTGAACGTCAACGTGCCCTACGCGCCCGCGGGGCGGGCGCTCCGTGTGAAGATGACCCGGCTCGGCGGCGAGGCGTACTCGAACTACCTCGTGACGGGCAAGGACCCGCACGGCCGCGAGTACTACTGGGTCACCGGAGATCCGCTGACGGTGGGCGAGGAGGACGGAACGGACCTCGGAGCGACGGCCGCGGGTTACGTGTCGATCACCCCGATCCACCTCGACATGACCGAGTACTCCCTCCTCGAGAGGCTCAAGCTCTGGGAAGAGCTCCTCAATCTGAAGAGCTAGCGCAAGCTTGATTCGTCAACTCCCCTTGGCGACCTTCGCGGTCGCGCCTCTCACTTGCCTGCCGATCCGTAAAACCGATACAAGAAAGGCAAAGCAGTGGGAGGGGGAGGGCATGGATCCTGGGGCACGCGAGCGGCAGCGGGGAGTCGTCGTCCTTGTTGGGGTTGGTCTTCTCGCCGCCGGGGCTCTCGTCCTTCGGCCGGAGCCCGCAGCCCGCGCGCCGGACTCACGCACGTCGTTTGTCTTCTCCGAGGTCCGCGTCATTGCGCCCACCCTCCGCGACGCGTCGAAGGTGAACATCAACGCGGCGGACGCGGACAGCCTTGCGACCCTGCCCGGGATTGGAGAGGCGCTTGCGGCAAGGATCGTCGCATATCGAGAACTGCACGGCCCGTTTGCGCGGATTGAGGACCTCGATGCCGTGGCCGGGATCGGTCCGAGCGTGATCGAACGGATCCGCGACCTCGCGACGGTGGGGGACGCCCCGGAGGGACCGCGTCAGTAGTAGACCGAGCGGGTTCGATGGCGGCGCGCCGTCGACTTGTACGAGGCGGCCTGTCCCCGCGTCCAGAGGTAGACGTCGAGATCGCGTGCCGTGGCCGCCTGTCCTCGAGCCTGGAGTAGGGCGACGAGCCGCTCGACGGCGTGGACCGCACAGGCCCGCATCTCGACCTCCTCGACCGAACCAGCGTCGAGGAGCTCCTCTCGTTCGATTCGCGCGGCGAGACTCGGGTCAAGGGCGAGGACGCCGTCGACGCGCAGAACGTGGGGGACGAGGTTGTCGGCGAAGATCGTGAGCCGGTCGAGGTCGTCGAATCGTCCCCACCCTTCGCCCGGCAGAGCGAGGGCGAGGTCCGAGGCGAGAATCTGGGCTCGCTTGTAGAACGGGACGTCACGGCCGTCGTACGACGCCACGTCGTGGAAGAACGGCTGTGCGTCGAGAATCTCGACCAGGCGTGCCGCGGAGCCGTCGGCGGCCTCGACGAGGCGGGTGTACGATCCGCCGAACCGCTCGATGAGGTCGCGTCCGAGATCGTTCCACGCGCGCGCGAAGAGGTCCATGAGCTCGGCGATCACGGGGTTTCGCAGGTCCTGGCCGAACAGGTCGGCGCACGTCGATCCGGTCACGACGGCGAGCTCCTCGGCCGCGAACGACCCGCGTCGGCGGAAACGGTCGGTAAGAGCCATCGCGACGGTGAAGTACCCCGACCGGCCCGGGCGTTTCGCAAGGTGCGGGAAGTACCCCGAACCGAAGTTGACGGCGTCGAGGGTCACGATGTAGGCGACGGTCTCCGCCGGGCGCCCGAGGAAGTGCGCGTCGCGATCGTACTCGGGCGGCGAGAGTCGCGGGGCGTCGAGCGGCTCGCCGTAGCGAGTGAGGGCGGCCTCGTCGATGCGGACGAAGCGCGCTGCCTCCGCTACGTCGCGGCAAGCGCCGCGGATCCGGTCGAACACGTCGGGAGCGCTGTCTCTCATGGCTCGTCAGAATACCCGAGCGGCCCGTGAGCGACGAAGCGCCTCGACCCGCTAGAATGCGGCATGCGTTCGGAAAACGTTCGAACGGCGACCGGCCTCGGGCTCCTGGCGATGGCGATCTGGTCCACGACGGTCGGAGCCTCACGGGTCGTGATGGAGCGGCTTGGCGCCTTTCCGGGCGCGGCCGTCGTGCTCCTGGCGGGCGGCTTGCTGCTCTTCACGGCGACGAGCGTGCGTCACCGGGGACTCGGGTGGATGCGCCGGCTCTCCACCCCGCACCTTGCGTACGCGGGGCCGCTGTTCGTCCTCTACATGGTTGCGATGTACTGCGCCGTGGGGCTTGCGACGACGCGCGTCGAGGCGATTGCCGCCGGCCTCGCCAACTACCTCTGGCCGACGATGATTCTCGTCTTCGCGGTTCTCTTGCTGCACGAGAGGCCGCGCGGACTGCCCCTCGTCCTTGGATCGCTGCTCGCACTCTCTGGAATCGCCGTGGCGGCGTCGACGAACGTCGGCGGCCTCCGAGAACTGGCCGCAGTGTTTCGGACCCCGTCTCTCCCGCTCGGACTGGGTCTCGTCGCCGGGGTGGCGTGGGGGTTGTACTCGGTCCTCGTGCGGGTGCATCGGCAGACGGTTCCCAGTGGGGCGATCGGGCTCTTCCTGACCGTGGCGGGCCTCATCATGGCCGCGGTCGCGGGGCCGGACTGGGCGGCGGCGCGCCTCGACGTGCCGACAGCGCTCGTCATCCTCTACATGGCGTGTCTGCCTACGTCGCTCGCGTACTGGCTCTGGGACCTCGCGATGAGGGACGGCAATGTCCCGGCTCTCGGGGCCCTGTCGAACCTCATCCCGGTCGTCGCGGCCGGCTTTGCGATGGCGGTTCTCGGCGTCGCCTGGAGGTGGGAGCTTGTCGGCGGGGCAATCCTCGTCACCCTCGGTGCGGTGGTCGCGCGCGGCGCGTTCCGCGCGACAGCGGGCGACTCGCGGAACGACGAATCCGCGTCCCCGTGAGGCGAGGGCGCGGACTCGGTCGACTACGCGGCGGATTCCCTCAACCGGGTGTGCCTAGACTACGTCCTCCTCCGTGGGTTCTGCCGGCTCTGCGGGTTCGGCCGGGTCCGCCGGCCGTGCGGGGCGCGCCGGCCGGGCGTGACGGGGTCGAGCGCCTGGGTGGACCGGTTCCGCCGTCCACAAGGCCTGTTTCTGCAGCATCAGCATCTGCATCTTGGTCATCTCCGCCGCCTCATCGGAGTCCATTCCCGCATCGACGAGGTTCTTGAAGAATCCCACCAGGGCGTCGGACGTCTTCTTCAGGTTCTCCGGCGAGTAGACGGTGTCCTGTATGCCGCGCATCAGACTTGGGATCCGTTCGGAGACGACGTCGAGCACCTCGCGAATCCCTTCGGCGCCCTCGACCTCAAGCTCCTCCAACTCCTCCTCGCGCCCGTCCAGCTCTTCCTCGCGAGCATCGAGCTCGTTCTCCATCTCCTCGAGTCGTTCCTCCTGGCGCTCGATGCGCGCCTCCATCTCCTCCTGGAGCTTCTCAATCTTCTCGCGCTCTTGTTCGAGGCGCTCTCGCTCCTTCTCGAGGCGCTCCCGCTCCTTCTCGAGCTTGGCGCGCTCGGCCTCCACGCCGTTTCGCTTCTCGTGATCGGTCATGCTCCTCCTCTCCCACTCAGTTGTAGGAACGGATCCTCGCGCGGGGACGTCCGCCCGAGAGCGCCGGAGCGGGGAGACGCAATCCCCTGCCGGAAGCGCGATCTCGGAAGAGCTCGTCCAACGAGTCACCGCGGCGGCGACCGCCGCCGACGGGTCCATCCCCTGTTGCCGCGCCTGCTCGACGAACCACACGACGGCGTCGGCCTGATCGTGCGGGCGGCTCGTGCCGCTCGGCGACTGAGCAGCGGCAATCGCGTCCGCCGCCGTCGCCGGGATCCCGCCGTCGACAAGACGCTGGTAGAACGCCGCGAGGTTCATCGCGGCCGCGTAGGTGAGGCCGCCGTCGCAGCGTGCGGCCACACGCGATACGACACCCTCCGTCATCCCCGTGGCGCGCACGAGGTCGAGCGGAGTGTGTCCGGGAGCGACGCGCGCGTCCGTCACGGCTTCTCCTCCGATCTCGGCGACTTGCCGCGCTTGCGCCCGACGATGTGCACCTCTTGTCCCATCACGCGAAGGCTGGCGCGAACCGGCGCCGAACGCCGCGCGTTGAGCCCAAGCCGGAACCCGATGGCGAAAGACCCCACGTCGATGCGCGCCTCGTCGCGGATTCCCGCTCCGAGTGTGACTTGTCTCCAGACTCGTTCGCGCACGGAGCCAGGCAGATCGGCGTCGCTGGCCAGGCCGTGCCGCAGCCGGAGGACCTCCGCAAGCTGCAGGCGGCACGCGTCGCAGCCCCGCAGGTGCTCGCCGACCGCCGCGGCGTCGTCCGGCTCCAACTTGCCAGTCGCGTACCAGGGAAGGATTTCGAGAACCCATTCGCAGGTCTTCATGTCAGCACCTTTGCGAGCGCCTTCCTCGCGTGGAACATCCGCGACTTGACCGTCCCCTCGGGGATGCCGAGTACATCGGCCGCCTCGGCGAGGGTCATCTCCTCGTAGAAGACGAGGTGCAGCACCTCGCGCAGATGAGGCGGGAGGGTCGCCACAGCGTCCTCGACCCGAACGCAGATCTCTGCGGTCTCGGCCGGATCCGGCTCGGCGATCGGGTCCTCGGGGGTTCGCTCCCCTCGTTTCTCCCGGCGCAGGAGGGCGTAGGCCTGATTCTTCGCGATTCCGAGGATCCACGTCGTCGCCTTCGACGCGCCCTTGAACCTGTCTGCGCTCTTCCAAACAGCAACCATCGTCTCTTGCAGCACCTCCTCCGCCAGATGGGGGGCTCGCAGAAGCGAGAGCGCGAACCGGAAGACCCGGTCGGCGTGGCGTTCGTACAGCTCACGGAACGCGACTCGGTCTCCGCGAGCGACGGCGCGCAGCAACGCTTCGTCCGTCTTCACGCCGCGCCCTCCATTCGACCCCTCCCGTTGGGTTGTCTGACTATGAGTGGACGTCGAAGCCCTTCGGGTTCACTCGCCTCGCTTCGCCGCCCTTCGAGTGCCGAGAGGCTCACGCTCGGGAGTCCCCATCGCGTCGATGGACGGCCGACAGGATGTAGGCGTGCTTTCCTGCGGGCAGAGGTTCGATGCGCTCCACGAGGGACAGATCGACGGTCGCACGGTCGCCCAAGAGCGATTGGGCGCGGCGAAGAATCACGCGCCCGGTCTCTTCGCCGAACGTCGGCTCGGGGACGACGACGATGGCGTAGCGATCGGGCGCGGTCTGCACGAGTTGGAACTGCCGGATGGCGGAGAGGTCGTAGAAGATGCCTCCGAGTCCGGTCGCTTCGATATCCCGCCCGTCCGGAAGCGTGATCCGGTCCGAGACGCGCCCCAGGACGGACCGAAGGAGCGGCGAGGTTCGGCCGCACGAGCAGGCGCCCTCGTCGGGAATCACCCGATCGGCAAGCTCGTAGCGGAGGAAGGGCATTCCGTAGTTGAAAAGGTCGGTGACCACGATCCTCCGCTCGTCGGTCCCCGCCCCGACCGTGCCGGAGTCCGGGGAAGGAAACTCGAACCACAGGCTGCCGACGTTCTGATGGAGCCTGTGGTTCTCGCAGTCGTGGGCGATGTATCCAACCTCGGTTGCGCTGTACCGCTCGAAGACGGGGCAGCCGAAGCCGCGCTCGATCGTCTCGCGAACCGCAGGCAGGAGAATCTCGCCGATGGAGATGACCGACCTTAGGGGGAACGACGCAGGTCTCCCCGTCTCGAGGCGGCGCCGCGCCAAGAGGTCGAGGATCGATGGGTACCAGATCATCGTGACGGCCTTCGACCGCGCGATGCGGACGAGAAGGCGATCGATCTCGGCGTTTCCGAGCGCGCGCGGCTCGAGAACGAGCTGGTTCTCGAGGAGGCGCACGATGAAGGGCTTCGGATTCCAGAAGAGGAGGCGCAGAACGACGTGCGGCTCGCCGATCCGGTAGCCGGCCCATCGCCCGAAGAAGAGCGTCTCGGCGCGCACGCGGTCCCGACGCCTGCGCTCCATGAAGAGCGCGAACGGCGCGCCGGTCGATCCGTTCGTGTGACCCGGCACGAGCGCCCTTCGCGGGAAGGCGGC
>JBFYQP010000013.1:0-13635 GCA_041302745.1 Candidatus Bipolaricaulota bacterium
CGACCGCGGACGCAGGGAGCGTTGTCGGGCATCGTCGACGGGTGGTTCACGTTCAACGTGCAGTCCGAGTCTCTCACCGCATTCCACAACCGGATCACCGAGGCCTACCGCGTGGGTCCACTGACCGTGCAGGGAACGGTGGAGTGGCGTCTCTTCGAGCACCCTTCGCCCGACATCGACGAGACTCGGGTCTGGTTCGACGCCGCGGAACTTGAAGCCGCCGCACGCTTCGAGCGGCTCTCGATGGCAGCGCTGCTGGTGTTCGAGCCGACGCCGATTCAGACGGAGCCTACGACCCTCGACTACTTCGACTACGTCCTTGCCACATCGAGGTTCTCGCTGTTCGACGTCTCCTTCACCCACACGCTGTACATCGACCGCGATGCGGAGGACTCGTATCAGAGCCTGGTTCTTCGCGGAGGCGCGGCGGGAGCCAGGCTCTCGAGTACGACGATCCTGAGTATGGACCCGGCGTGCGTCTTCGCCTTCAGCTCGGAGCGGCTGACGGCCGACTGGGCGTGGTGCGGAGCTCGAGTGCGCACCGCGCTCACACTCACGGATGCCGGGTTCGACGAGCTGTACTTGAAGCTTGACGACTACGGCATTCCCGGGATTTCCCGGACCGACGCGGGGGTGTTCCTCGACCTCACCGCTCGGTTCTCGGCGGACGCGAAGACGGTCACGCCCGCCTTCGCGCTCAAGACGCGGTGGATCGACTGCGTTCGGGCCTACGGCCAGATCGAGCTTGGCTCGCCCGGCAGCACGTGGATCGACGGCGTCTCGCTCTACGGTCTGCGAATCCAGCAGACGTTGGGGGACGTGAGGTTGGAGTCGTCGACCTCGTTCGATCCGAACAAGAACGCCTCGATGACGGGACAGGTCGACTACTTCGAGCTCGTACGGATCTCCGGCTCGATGGCCTCCTGCTGCGGATCCCCAGGCCTATGGAGCGTCGCAACGTACTTCCAGAACGATCACGAGTCTTTCATGGGCTGGGGAATGACGGTCGTCCGGTCCGACGTGATGGTCGGGCACAGCACCAGTCTGTCGTTCCAGGCAGCCTGCAGGACGGGCCTTTTCGCTGAGCCGAGGCTCGAACTCACGCTCGGGTGGCGTGTTCGCTGGTAGTCGGGAATCCCGAGCTAGATCAGCGTCTCCAGCGTCTCCGGGTGGAAGACGTGGATGGCTTTGACGTTGGCCTTGAGCCGGATCTCCTCATCGATCGAGACCTGCCTGTGAGGATCGAGGCTGGCGACGATCTGAGTCCCGTCGACATCCCCATACACGAGCAGCGAGTGCCCCAGCTGTTCCTTCACGGACACCTTGGCCGCGATCGTGTCCTCGGTGGACGGGCTCGGCCCGTCGAGGTCCTCGGGCCGGACGCCCATCACGACATTCGCGGGGAGATCGACCGCGCGCTCCGCCGTCAACCGAACAGAGAACCCGCTTCCCGAAAGGACGATGCGCCCGTCCTCACGGATCGCCCTCGCCGGGAGGAAATTCATCGCAGGACTGCCGATGAACCCTGCCACGAACTGATTCGAAGGATGGTCGTACGTCTCCTGCGGCGGCGCGTACTGCTGGATCAAGCCGTCCTTCATCACAGCGATCTTGTCGCCGAGCGTCATCGCCTCGACCTGGTCGTGCGTCACGTACACGGTGGTCGTCCGCAGCTTGTGGTGGAGCTGTTCAAGCTCGGTTCGCATCTGCACGCGAAGCTTCGCATCGAGGTTCGAGAGCGGCTCATCGAACAGGAAGACCTTCGGGTTCCGCACGATCGCACGGCCGACGGCCACGCGCTGCCGCTGCCCTCCAGAGAGCTCGCGCGGCTTGCTCTTCAGCTTCGCTTCGATGCCGAGGAGCGCCGCCGCCTCGGTCACGCGCTTCTTGATCTCCGCCTTGGGGTACTTGCGGAGCTTCAGCCCGAACGCCATGTTGTTGTAGACGTCCATGTGCGGATAGAGCGCGTAGTTCTGGAACACCATGGCAATGTCGCGGTCTTTCGGAGGAACCTGGTTCACGACTCGGTCGCCGATCGAGATCTCGCCGGAGGTGATCTCCTCGAGTCCCGCAATCATCCGCAGGGTTGTCGTCTTCCCGCATCCGGACGGCCCGACGAGGACGGTGAACTTCCCATCCTCGATCACCATGGAGATGTCGTCGACCGCCGTGAACTCGCCGAACCGTTTCGTCACATGCGCGAGGGTTACCTCTGCCATCGCCCCTCCTGGGATTCCCCCTAGCGAGCCGTCCAACGCTAGCTCGCCAGCATAGCGTCTTCGGGCAGCGACCGCAATCCCCGTCTCGCTGTGCAGGCGGCGTGGCTCTGTCCGTGGGTTGGACGCGCTCGGGAGAGACAAGTACTCTCGCGCGGATGCGGGACCGGCCCAGCTTCGTCTGGCCGGCCGCACAAAGAGGGTCGGCATGGTCGAGAAACCGGAATCCCGCGCGTTGCCTGCAGGGCTGCTCCACCTGCTGGTCGTCTACGTCGTCTGGGGGAGCACGTACCTCGCCATCCGCGTGGCCGTCCGGCCGGATACGGGGTTCCCTCCGTTCGCGCTGGGCGCGCTCCGCTTGGTCGTTGCCGGAGCGGTGCTCCTCGCTTGGGGATGGGGGAAGAAGTCGAGACTCCGCCTGACGCGCGGCGAGGCGATCACCCTCGCCGCGGCGGGGCTTCTCCTTTGGCCGTGCGCCAACGGCCTCGTGAACCTCGCCGAGCAGCGAGTGGATTCGGGGTATGCCGCGTTGCTCGTCGCCACGGTTCCGATCTGGACGGCCTTGATCGACGCCCTCGTCGATCGGCGCCGCCCGAGTTGGCGGTTCGTTGCGTCGCTCGGTGTGGGGTTTGCGGGAGTCGGCCTCCTCAGCGTTCCCCGACTCCTCGCGGCTGATTCCGCCGATGCGCTCTCCGTCGTGCTGCTCTTGGCGGCTCCGGTGACGTGGGCGGCGGGATCGGTTCTCCAGAAGCGGCGTCCCGTGGGGACCACCCCCGTCGTCTCCTCCGGGTATCTCCTGTTGTTTGGGTCTCTCGGATTTGCCGCCGTCTCGCTCGCGATGCGAGAGCCGCTACCCGCTCCGAGCGCGGCCGCTTGGGGAGCGTGGGCCTACCTCGTCGTCGCCGGGTCCATCGCGGCCTTCACGTCGTTCGTCCGCGCGCTCCGGCTTCTGCCGACGGGAGTCGTCATGACCTACGCCTACGTGAACCCCGTGATTGCCGTTCTCCTCGGCGCCGTCATCCTCGGAGAACGGATCTCGCCGGTCGCCGTCGGAGGAATGGCCCTCGTCCTGCTCGGCGTTTGGGGCGTACTCGGCGGCCGCGGCCGTGCGCTGCGTTCGGCCGCCACCGCGGCGCCGACGCAGCCGCGGTAGGAGGCTTCGCGGAGCCTACACCTTCAGCGCATCGAGAATGATGCGGACGATGATCAGCACCCAGCCAGCAATGAGGCCGACCCAGATGACCTTCCTCGCGAACTCGATCAGCCCGAAGAACAGGAGGAGCAGCGTGATCAGCGCCATGTAGCCGAGCGGCTTTTCGAGGTCTCTCGAGACCCGGTCCTTGGTGATGAGGTTCAGGATGTAGAGCATTCCCTGGCCGAGGTAGTTCGACACGCTGTCGACGAACGTCAGCGCCTGATCGACCGCGCTCGACGCCGGCCGCAGGTTGACCTGCGGCGCCGCCACTTGCTGGCCGACCCCCACCAGCGCCACCGCGATCAGCAGTCCAGCGAGGCCGAAGACCACCACACGCTTGTTCTTATCCATGCCCTCTCCTTTTTCGCGACGGAGTAGAACTCCAATCTACCACAGAGGATCCCCCCGAAGGCCATCCCGCCGGTCACCTATTGAGGTGCGCGAGCCGCCGCACGCTCTAGCGGACGTCGCGACCCTTCCCGGAGTCGAGCTCGTCGAGGAGCTCACGGGGGTAGGGCTCAAAGAAGACCTGGTCGCGAAGATACGGGACATCGAACCGCACGATCCACGCCTGCATCAGTCGGAGCGCGACGCTCAGCGGGATGCGCCCGATTCGGTAGTCTTCGAGCGTCGCCAAGAAGAACGCTCTCTCCTGCGGAGACAGCCGCTCCGACACGTAGCCGAGGGCGTGCATGAGGACGTTCACCGCCGAGCCTCTCCGCGGTGCGCGGGCGAGCGCCGCGGCGAAGCCACGGCCGTACTCCGTCCACATCTCCATCGGCGTCCTGTGCTCCCGATTCGCCGCCAGCCTTCCCAGCTCTCTCATCCCAACCTGGTTGTAGGCCATCAAGAGCAGCTTGTGCCGTGCGTGGAACAGCACAAGCTCTCGGACCTCTTCCGTGCGCGCCGCAGCGCGGAAGCGCGCCCGCGCGAACAGACGCGTTAGGAAGTGCCCGCGAAGGTCGGCGTTTCGGAGTCTCCCCTCATCCTCGACGGGAGAGAGGGTGCACCGAGCCACGACGGCTCCACCGAAAGCCCCCGATCCCTTCCGAGAGGCGGAGCCGCGCTCGGAACTCGCGTACACCTTGACGTCGCGATGCCCACACGACGGAGACCCCGCCTTCAGGATCGCTCCGTCGTACCGGTCCTCCGCCCCCGCGAGCAACTCCTCCCCGAAGTTCCGCATCGCATCGCTGACGTCGAGTCCCGTCGCGGACTGGATAAGGCGCGTCGCCCCATCGACGTCCACGAGGCGGATCGGCGCGCGCGGCACGCCCAGGCCGATCGACACCTCCGGACACGCGGTGGTTATCCGGACGAAAGGCTTCAGGGACTCCACGAAGGGCGCCGCGACGACCCCGCCGTTGTAGCGACAGGCGGCGAACCCAAGGCAGCGGCTGACGAGAATGTGGGGGCGCTCGTCCGACACATGAACCTCCTTCCCGTCCCTTATCCCGGGGAGCCGAGGGTCCCGGGGTCGAACAGCGCGGCCGGCAACTCGGCCGCCGTGGCTTCGAGGATCTCGGAGGTCGTCACCCGCCCGAGGAAGAGCCGGTTCGCGATCTCCTGGACGCTCACGTACACGTCGCCGTTCTCGCGGGTCACGTAGTTCCTGTACGTCACGTCGTAGAACGGAAGGCCGCTGACCGCGAACAGGGTTGCGGACACCGGCCGAAGCGTGTTCGGGTCGACGCGCACGGTGATCGCCTGGAACGCCACGGTGTAGTCGACCGCAACCAGGTCGAGTTCCAGGAGTTCGACCCCATCGGCTCCCTGAACCGTACGGCGGGCGGCGATCGTGTACTCCGTGAGGAACCGAATCCCGCTCGTTTGAGCTACCGCAGCGTCGCCGAACACCTCCGCCGTGGCCGACGTCTTGATCGGCGAGGCCAGGTCGGGGCCGAAGAAGTAGGTGGCATCCGGCGTGCTCAAGTAGATCTGCCCTGCCATCTCGGCCGGCGCGAGGAACTCGATTCGAGCCACGTCCTTAGCGCCGATCTGTCCGAATTGCAGAAGGATCTCGGCCTCCCGCATGCTGTCCGGGGTGCTGGACGCAATGCGAATGCGCAGCACGTTGACGTCGGCGGCGGGAAACCGCGCTTCGTCAAGGGCGCTCAGCAGATCGGAGTCCGACAGGTCGACCTGAGCGATCGCCGGCGCCGCCGTGAGAAGGAACAACGCAAGTGCACAAGCGAGCTTCATCCGCATCTCCTTTTCCGTGGTCACCCAGGCCCGCCGTGCGGCGGCCTACACCGTCTGGAGCGCCTTTACGACGCTCAATCGCGCGTTCTTCCACGCAGGGTACACCGAGCTTGCCAGGGTCGCGAGGACGACCGTCGCGAGAGGCAAGAGGGCCGTCGACAGGGAGAGAGAGAGGTGGATTGCCCGAGGCACCGCGGAGCCGGGCGGCGTCCACGTGATTCTCGCCGCGTTGAAGACCGTCACGAGCCCCGATGCAAGGACAACCCCGATCACCGCGCCGATCACGCCGATCATCGCTCCCTCAAGGACGAACCCGCGGAACACCCGCAAACGCGAGGCCCCGAAGGCGCGCGTCGTCGCCACCTCTCGCGTCCGCTCGAGGAAGGAGATCGTCAGGATCTCGACGACGCTGAAGAAGACGAGGGCAAACACCGAGATCCCCGCCAGGCCGGAAAACGCAGCGAAGAACGATTGCGACGACGCGTAGCCCGTCGAAAGCTCCTGCCACGTCCGAACCCCGAGCGGGATCCCCTCCGCCGCGAAGGCAGCGCGGAGGGCGTCGGCGAGCTCCGGCGCCTTGTCCAGGTCGTCCAACCCGATGAGGATGCGCTCCACGCCGTCGGTCTTCAAGAGACGTTGCACGAACTCGATCGGGAAAAGGCCGAGCTGCTCCTCGACCGTCCCCAGGCTGTAGGCAACCTCTCCGACAACCTTCACCGTCGCGGCGGCGAAGTTCCCGCTGACGGTGCCGGTGGCAATGTTGATCGAGTCGCCGATCCCTACGCCGAGCTTCGCCGCCAGCTTCCCGCCCAGAATCCCCTCGCGGGGCCCGGCGCCCTCGAGCGACTCCCCCTGGATTGAGTAGCACGTGTAGTCGGACACGCAGTTGCATGGCGTCAAACCACGTCCGATGATGAGCGTGCTGCCGTTGGCATCGCCGACGAGGCCTGCGAAGTCGAGTTCGAGCGCCGTGCCCAGCACGCCGGGCTCCTCGGACGCGAGAGCGACAACGCGCAGCTGAAGATCCCTAGAGATGAGGGCGTCGTAGCGGTTCACTTGGTTCTCGAACAAGCGTTCGTCGGCAACCTGAACGCCGCCCGTCTCGCACGCCGACGCGAGTCTCTGGGAGAGAAGGGATTCCCCGACGTAGGCGAGAACGAACAAGAAGACCGCCGTGCCCACAGCGATGACCGCCAGACTGAACGCGGTCCGGCGACGATTCCGGAAGACGTTGCGCAGCGCGAGCTTCAGTTCCACAGTCCCTCCTATTCGATACGCAACGCCTCAACGACGCGCAGGCGCGATGCTTGAGTGGCCGGATACAGCGCGGACAGGAGCGTCGCAGCCAGGCTCACCGCAAACGGCACCAGGGCCGTTTTCACTTCGATTCTCGCTCCCAGGGTGAACTCCTCGATCGTTCCGGGCGGCAGCCACTGAATGCCGATCGCATTGAACGCGCCGACGAGGACGGCGCCAAGGCCGACGCCCATGCAGCTGCCGAGCAACGCAAGCCACGCGCTCTCTGAGAAGAAGAGGCCGAAGACCTCGCGCTGCGTCGTGCCCAGCGCACGGATCGTTCCGATCTCCCTCGTTCGCTCGAGGAACGCGAGCGTCTGGACCTGAAGGATGATGAAGAAGACGAGGATTGAGATCGCGAGCGACAGGAAGGCGAAGAGCGCGTTGAAGTACGAGGCGAGCTGTCGGTAGAACGGAGAGAGATCGTCCCACGTTCGCGGGACGAGATCGGTGCCGTCGGTCTCTAGCGCGGCCGCGAGGCGCGAGGCGACGGGGTTCGTCGCCTCGATGGTGTCCAGCAACACGACGATCCGATCGACCCCATCCGTGTTCAGCAGCCGTTGTGCGAACGCCAGGGGCACGAAGATGACCTGCTGCTCGAATCGCTCGTTCGAGTACTTGTAGATCCCAACCACGGTGAACGGACTTGCGTTGTACGCTCCGTCGACCGTGGTGAGCGTGACCATGATGACACTGCCGACGGAGAGCGACAGCTTCTCGGCCAGCGTGCGCCCGACGAACGCGGCCGCCGTGTCGGCCCGCTCCAAGCCGCGCCCGGCCACTGCGTACCCGGCGAAGTCCAGGACCTCGTTTTCGGGCTCAATGCCGATCGCACGAATGACCTGAGTCTCGCGCCCCGTGCCCAAGAGGCCCGGAAACTGCAGCTCGGACGTGGATCCGCGGTATCCCGACTCCGTCCTGAGCTGCGAGGTCACCCGCTCCTCGTCGCTTGGGAAGATCAGGTAGTCGTAGCCGTCCGCCTCGTTGTTCCACAGCTTGGACGAGGCGACCTGGAGGTTGCCGTACTCCTGCACGGTCGACTCCTGGATTTGGAACCGCGAATTCTCGAGGAAGCCGAGCACGAACAGAGACACGGCCGTCCCGAGCGCGACGACGGCGAGGGAGAGGAGGGTCCTGCGCCGATTGCGCCACAGGCTACGAAGCGGGAGCCGCCACCCCATCGCCTTCTCCCTCCTCCAACCGCCCATCGTGGATGCGGACGCGGCGGCCTGCGTAGCGAGACACCGCCGGGTCGTGCGTCACGACAATGAACGTGACGCAGTGCTCTTCGTTGAGCCGACGCATCAGATCCATGACCGCCTCGCCCGTCTTCGAGTCGAGGTTGGCCGTCGGCTCGTCGGCAAGGACGATCATCGGTCCGGACACGAGGGCGCGAGCGATGGCCACTCGCTGGCGCTGTCCGCCGGAGAGCTCGCTCGGCCGACGGCGCGCCAGGTCGGACAGACCGACCTCGGCAAGGAGGGCGCGAACGCGCTCCTCTCGCTCGGGCTTCGGCCTTCGCTGGAGGAGAAGCGGATACTCGACGTTCTCCGCTGCGCTCAGCACGGGGATGAGGTTGAACGATTGGAAGACGAGGCCGATCTTCGTCTTGCGCAGAACCGCCAACTGGCCCTCGGATTGCGTGCTTGTCGCCTGGTTCTCGATGAATACCTCACCCGCGGTCGGCCGATCGATCACGGCGATCAGGTTGAGGAAGGTCGTCTTCCCACTCCCCGAGGGTCCGTTGATGACGATGAAGTCGCCTTGGAGCGCGGAGAAACTGACGTCGCGCAAAGCGTAGACCGTCTCGGTGCCGACGCGGTACGTCTTGGTCAGGCGTTGGGCGTCGAGCAGCTTCGCCCCACGAGCGTGACAGAACTGGCTTCCATGTCCCATAATCCCTTCCCTTCGTCCGAGTCAACTCTAGCGCCGCGCGCCGAGCAGGGCAAACGACGTGTGTGGAGGTTGGTTCCTCTCTCGGACGTTCTGTATACTTCTCCCATCCACCGCGGGCGACCCGCGACGCAGCAAAGGAGACACGAGTGCTTCTCATCCAAGGCGGATCGGTGCTCACGCCGGAGATGCGGTTCGAGCGGGCCGACGTGGCGGTCGAGCGGGGGAAGATCACGACGGTGGGGGCGGTGCGGCGCGTTCCGAAGAGCGCCGAGGTCGTCGATGCCGCAGGGCGCTTCGTCGTGCCCGGACTTGTCGAGGCTCACTGCCACGTGTCCTTGTTCGCCGACGGCATCGACGCGCGCTTCTACGACGGGAACGAAATGACGGATCCCGTGACGCCCCACGTCCGGGCCCTGGACGCCGTCCATCCCGAAGACGCCGCGTTCGCCGATCTGCGCAGAGCCGGAATCACGACCATCAGTACGAGTCCCGGAAGCGGCAACCTCGTCGGCGGGCAGACGGCCATCGTCAAGACCGCGGGCCGCACCGTCGAGGAGATGCTCGTGCGCGCCCCCGGCGCCCTCAAGATGGCCCTCGGAGAGAACCCGAAACGCGTCTACGGGGAGCAGAAGAAGGCGCCGTCAACCCGGATGGGGAGCGCCGCCGTGCTGCGCGAGTGGCTCACGCGAGCCGCCGGGTATGCCGAGAAGAAGGCGAGGCACGCGGAGAAGCAGACCGCGTTCGAGGTCGGGGCCGCGGGAGCGACGCGCCCCGAGCCGTTCGACATCGACGTACGTCTCGAGGTCCTGGCGAGTGCGCTTCGGCGCGAGCTGCCGGTGCACATCCACACGCATCGCGCCGACGACATCATGACGGCGATCCGGATCGCCGAGGAGTTCGACCTGGACTGTGTCCTCATCCATGCGACGGAGGGGTACAAGATCGCCGACGTGCTCGCCGGGAAAGGCTATCCGTGCATCGTAGGCCCCATCCTCTTCTCCCGCATGAAGCTCGAGTTGCGCGATCTTCGGCCGAGCAATGCGGGGGCGCTGGCGCACGCCGGCGTCAAGGTCGCCATCCAGACCGACGAAGGTTCCGCTACCCGGTACCTTGCGCTGAACGCGGCCGTCGCCGCGAGCGAAGGGATGGATGAGGCTGCCGCACTCCGTGCGATCACCCTGACGCCCGCCGAGATCCTCCGGATCGACGACCGAGTCGGAAGCCTCGAGCCCGGGAAGGACGCGGACATCGCCGTGTTCTCCGCCCATCCTCTCGACATCGCGCGGTGCCGAACCGAGCGCGTCTGGATCGACGGGAAGCTTGTCTACGCCAGGGGCTCCGAGGGTCGTTTCTCGGAAGCTCCGGCCTGAACGTCGGACGTCGACGCGGCTCCCGCCCTGCGCCGCCTCACGGCCGCGTACCGCAGAATCCGGCGATAGTGCTGCTCCGCCCCGCTCTCGTACCACGGGCGAAGCTCGGCGTGCAACGCTGCGTTGAAGTCCTGGTCTAGGGCCTTCTCAAGGTCCCCGCGGCACCAGCGCCCCATGCCGTGGAGTTCGACTTCCGCCGCGTTCCACTTCTGCTCGTAGTGCCCCTCGATCGGCTGTGCGACGAGCTTCTTGCCGAGGTAGAAGGCCTCCGAGATGGCCTGGAACCCGGACGTCCCTACGTACGCGTCACAGGAGGCGAGGTCCTCGAGGAAGCACTCCGGATCCGTCTCAAAGCGGACATTGGAGGGCGAACCCCACGGTCGCGAGGAGTACCCGTAGACATGGATCTCGCGATCCGGATGCCGCCGTGCATACGCGAGAACCGGGCCGAGGAGTCCGCGGAACGAGTGATAGACGACCAGATGGCCGCGATTCGTAGGCTCGATCGACAGCAAGTCAGGACGCAGGATCGGCGGGAGGCGCCTGGGCCCCGGGTAGAAGTGGCAGCCGAGGTGCACGTCGACGCCGCTCGTGAACAGCGCGCTCACGAGCTGGACGTTGAACCGCTCCATCTTCAGGCCGGCAAGGCGCTCGACGTCGGGATGGTTGAGCACCGGCTGGTTCCCGATCCCGATCTTCAGGACCCCGGGCGCGACGAGCGGAGAGCCCGTGATCGGGTCGAAGTCGCTGACGATCACGTCAGGATCGAACTTGCCGATCTGCACGTGGGCCCGTCGCATGCTCTCGACGAGTCGGGGGAGGTGCCGAGCGAACGCGTTCAGCGTGCGACGTTTCGAGACCCCTCCTACTCCATCTTCGATCGTCGACAGGCCGCGGTACCGCACCATGGGAGAGGAGCCCACCGCGGAGTAGAAGTAGTCGGGAGGGTCGTAGAAGCCCGAGACGATCACGAGAAGCTCGTGTCCGTCTCGGTCGAACAGCGGCTTCAGCCCCAGGAACCTCGACAGATGCCCCTTCCCGGTGCTTTGGACTCCGTAGACGATTCTCACGCCCGAACCCTTCCCGTCCGCCGAGCTTCCCGGCTCCGCGCCCGGCGAGACACTACCTTCTCACCCCTTGCTCGGTCAACCCGAGGTTCGGTCGCAGCGGCTCCGCGATGCGGCTATGATCCAGGCGAGTACGCCGGAAGAGGAGGCCGGAGTTCGATATGGACGTTCGGGCGCTGGGATCGACGGGAATTCGAGTCTCTCGACTCTGTCTGGGGACGATGTCGTTCGGCGACGCGGCCGACGAGGCGACCTCCGAGGCGCTCTATCGCCGAGCGAGGGAGGCCGGCGTCAACTTCTTCGACTGCGCCGACGTGTACTCGGCCGGCCGCGCCGAGGAAATCCTCGGGCGCCTGATCGCTCCGGAGCGCAATCAGATTGTCGTTACGACGAAGGTCGGCTTCCCGATGGGGAGCGACCCCAACGCGCGGGGCCTGTCGCGCCGCCATATCGTGGGTTCCGTGGAGAAGAGCCTACGGCGCCTCCAGACGGACCGCGTCGACGTCCTCTTCGTCCACACGCTCGATCCGGAGACTCCGATCGAGGAAACGCTGCGAGCTCTCGATGATCTCGTCCGGCAGGGCAAGGCCTTGCACGTCGGGGTCAGCAACTGGGCGGCTTGGCAGATTGCCACCGCCCTCGGCGCCTCGCGGTGCCGCCATTGGACTGCGTTCTCCTGCGTGCAACCGATGTACAGCCTTGCCAAGCGGCAGGCCGAGGTCGAGATCCTCCCGCTCTGCCAAGCCGAGCGGCTCGGCGTCATCACGTACAGCCCGCTCGGCGGCGGCCTTTTGTCCGGAGCGTACGGCAAGAGCCGCTCGCCCGAGAGCGGCCGTCTCGTCAAGAACCGCATGTACAAGGCTCGCTACGCCGGCGACGTGTACTTCGACATCGCCGATCGGTTCGCCGCGCTCGCCCGGGAGATCGGGGTTCACCCCGCGACGCTGGCCGTCGCGTGGGTCGCTGCACACCCTGCCGTAACCGCCCCCATCCTCGGAGCGCGAAACGTCGAACAGCTCCTGCCCTCGCTCGCAGCCGCGGAATGGACCCTGTCGAGCGAAGTGTACGCGCGGGTGTCGGCGCTGTCCCCAACGCCGCCCTTGGCAACGGATCGGGCCGAAGAACAGAGGGGCGTGGCCTACTCCGGCAGCTCGGAGACATACCACTAGGCGGGAGGAAGAGCCGCGTGAGCGTCGTCATCCTCGACTTCGGATCGCAGTACACCCGACTCATTGCCCGCCGGATCCGAGAGGCCCAGGCGTACTCGGTCATCCTCCCGGGAACGGCCCCGCTCGAGCGAATTCACGCCGAGCGTCCGCACGCGATCGTCCTGTCCGGCGGACCGCGCTCCGTCTTCGAGCCCGGCGCGCCGCTCGCCGATCCGCGGGTGTTCGAGGCGGGGCTGCCAATCCTCGGGATCTGCTACGGCATGGGGCTTCTCGTCCAGCACTTCGGAGGTCGGGTCCTCGACCTCGACCGGCGCTCGTTCGGTGCAGACCACCTCGTCCGCGCGGACGGCCCGCTGTTCGCGGGGCTCGGCCCCGAAATCCCCGTCTGGATGAGCCACTCGACCGCCGTTGCCGCGCTCCCCCAGAACTGGACGTCGATCGCCGCAACGCCAGCCAACCCCTACGCCGCCGTCGCTTCGCCGGACGGCCGAATGGTCGGCGTCCAGTTCCATCCTGAGGTTATCCACACCCCTGACGGTCTCGCGATGCTTCGGAGCTTCCTCCGGCTGGCCGGCGTCCCCCTCGACTGGACCCCGGAGCAGACGCTCGAACGGCTCCTCGCCGACGTCCGGGATCGCGTAGGCACGGACCGCGTCCTCCTCGGCCTTTCGGGCGGCGTCGACTCATCGACCCTTGCCCTCCTGCTCGCCCGCGCCGGGGTCGACCACGCCGCGATCTTCGTGGATCACGGGATGCTCCGTCTGCACGAGCGCGAAAGCGTCGAGGCGGCGCTCCGCCCTCTTGGCGTCCGCCTTGCGACCGTCGACGCGTCGGCCCAGTTCCTGGCCGCCTTGGCTGGGATCGTCGATCCGGAGGCGAAACGGAAGATCATCGGGCGGGAGTTCGTCGCCGTCTTTCGTCGGGAGGCCGAGCGGCGCGGCCCGTTCCGCTTCCTCGCCCAAGGAACCCTTTACCCCGACGTCATCGAGTCGGCGGGCGGCGAAGGCGCCGCGAACATCAAGAGCCACCACAACGTCGGGGGATTGCCGGCCGACCTCGGCTTCGAGCTCCTGGAGCCGCTGCGAACGCTGTTTAAGGACGAGGTGCGACAGCTCGCCAAGCTCCTCGGCCTTCCGGACGTCATCCGTCTCCGCCACCCGTTCCCCGGTCCCGGGCTCGCCGTCCGAATCCTCGGCGACGTCACCGCCGAGCGGCTCGACCTCG
>JBFYQP010000022.1:0-9867 GCA_041302745.1 Candidatus Bipolaricaulota bacterium
CCATCGCAACGCCAATGTGCGCCTTCTTGAGCGCCGGCGCGTCGTTCACGCCGTCGCCGGTGACGGCCACGATCTCGCCCATGTCCTTCAGCGCCGACACGACGCGCAGTTTGTGCTCCGGGGCGGACCGCGCGAAGATGACCGGCTGTTTGAGCACCTCGACGAGGTCCGCGTCCGTCATCTCGTCGAGCTCGCCTCCCGCCACAAGCCGCGCCCCTTCGCCGACGATGCCGACACGACGGGCGATCGACTCCGCCGTCAGGCCGTAGTCGCCCGTGATCATGATGATGCGAATCCCGGCCCGCCGGCACTTGTCGACCGCGGCAGCCACCTCGGGGCGCGGCGGGTCCTGCATCGCCATCAACCCGAGGAAGGTGAGATCCTGCTCGACCCAGTTCACCGTGTACCCGTTCGGCCGCTCCGGCAGGGCACGCCGAGCGATGGCAAGGACGCGCAGCGCCCCGCGCGCATAGGTGTCGTTCGCCGCAAGGATCTCGTCGCGTCGTGCGTCGGTCATGGGCTCGGCCCGCCCGTCCACGAGGATCGACGAGCACAGTCCGAGCACTTCCTTGGGGGCGCCCTTGACGAAAGCGGTCTCCGTGCCGGCGCGCGGGTGGATCGTGCTCATCCGCTTTCGCACCGAGTCGAACGGAAGCTCGCGCAAGCGCGGGGCCTCGCGGACCGCGGCGGCCGCCGACACGCCGCCCTTCGCCGCTGCCACGACGAGCGCTGCCTCGGTCGGGTCGCCGAGGATGCTCCATCCGTGGCCCTCGCTCGGAGGGACGAGTTTCGCGTTGTTGCAGAGCGTCGCCGCAAAGAGAAGCTCGTGCAGGTCTTCCGGCGAGACGTCCTGCCCGGCTCCCGCGGGTTTGAACTCGCCCACCGGCTCGTAGCCGACGCCGCTGACGGTCAGGCGGCGGCCGGCGACCCACGCCTCGCGGACGGTCATCTCGTTTTGCGTCAGCGTCCCCGTCTTGTCGGTGCAAATCACCGTACAGGAACCGAGCGTCTCCACGGAAGACAGCTTCTTGATCAGCGCGTTTCGCTTCGCCATCCGCTGCACGCCCATGGCGAGCGAGAGCGTGACGGTAGGAAGGAGTCCTTCCGGAACGAACGCGACGACCATTCCCACCGAGAAGATGAACCCCTCGGCCATCGGCCGCCGGATGACGAAGACCGACAAGAGAAAGAGCACGACGCCGATCCCCATCGCCATCGCCGTGACGATCTTCGTCACGCGGTTGACTTCCTTCTGGAGCGGGGAGAGGTCTTCGCCGACGGTCTGGGTCAGGCGCGCGATCTTGCCGAATTCCGTGCCCATGCCTGTCGAGAAGACGACGGCCTTCCCGGTTCCCGCGCTGACGGTCGTCCCGGCGAAGACGAGGTTCGGGCGCTCCATCGCGGAAAGCCCGTCCCGCAGAGACGCCTCCGCGGTGCGCCGCGCCGGGTTCGACTCGCCATTCAGGGTCGACAGGTCGACCCGCATCTCGTTCTCTTCAACAAGGCGCGCGTCGGCGCTGATGTGGTCGCCCTCGGCGAGGAGGATCACGTCTCCGGGGACGAGCTCCTCGGCCGGGATTCTCGTCTCGGTCCCATTGCGCATGACCCGGGCGAACTGGGGCAGGAGCTTCTTGAGCGCGTCGGCCGCCTTCTCGGCACGGAACTCCTGCCAGAACGAGAAGATGGCGTTGATGACGATGACGGCCCAGATCGCCCACCCAAGCTGCGGCATCTTCCCGATGAACGCCATCACCCCGCCCACCCAGAGGAGAAGGGCCATCAGGTGAGTGAAGTTGGCGAGGAACTTCCGCCACATCGGCTTCCCTTTGATCGTCTGAATCGCGTTGGGGCCGTGCTGCGCGAGTCGCGCCTGGGCCTCCGCCGTCGCCAATCCCTCCGGGGATGTGCCGACGGCGCGATAGACATCAGGAATGGATAGCGTGTAGGGACGCTGGGATTGATCGAGAGACATGCAGACTACGTACTCGCCGTGCTCGCGCGCGTACCGTTGCTCCTTGCTTGCCCAGAGAAGGGAACGAGCCCACCCATCGGTGGGCCCCTTGGAAGTCGATCCTTCTGTGCCGAGCATCCTACTGCCGCGAAGGTCAGGTGTCAACTGGCTCGCAGGCGCTCGGCAACAGCAACTGGGGCCGCTGCCGATGACTCCTCGCGGAGGGGGAAGGAGTGACGGACGGCGCTGGAGGAGGCGTCGGAACACCACGGGCGAATCTGCAGTGCCTGTCGGGCCTGCTCGATCTTATCCACGGCGAGAACGAGTCTGTGCCGGCCGACCGCCGCGCACACGGACTCTACGTTCACATCGGCGGCCGCAAGGAGGTCCAACACGTCGGCGAGTCCCCGCGGATGGCCTGCGATGTCGACATCCAGGACCTCCTTCTCCTCGAAGGACACGGCAAGCGCACGAAGGACCCGTCGGGTCTCCTCCGGTTCATCGGCGACAGAACGAATCAGTCACTCCCCTCGGCCGCCCATGCCTGCGGCAACCTCGACGTTGGTTCTGGCGTTCGCGAGCGCGGCCGCGACCTTCGCGAAGCTGCCCGGTTGGTTCTGCACGGTTAGTTGGAACTTCCCCATCCGATCCCTCCCGGAGGATCATGGTTGACCTATCGGCCACGGCGCCTGTTTCACCTGCCTCTGGCACGACCAGCATCCGCAGCCGATAGGCCTCCGATCGCCTTCCGGAGGGGCGGCACATCGCGATAGACGGCTGCCTTGCGTTCGCGTTCCCTATTGACATCGGTCCCCTCCCGAAACTAGACTCGGTCCTTCGCGCGTCGGTCGGCGCGGAGTCGCCGCGGGAGGTGCTTCCAAGAGAGATCGGCGTCTGCAGTACGGGCGGGCTTCCAGACGTGTTTCGTGGCCCGGGCAGACGCCGTCGCGGAGCCGATCGAACCTCTCTTCCTGGCAAGGTCCATGACCCAAGCGGTCGTATCGACAGTCGAGCTTCTTGTTCTCCTGCTTCCGGCGGCGGCTCTGCTCGCCGCCTACATGGCCCGCGTCTTTCGCGGAGAGAGAACGTTCCTCTCTCGGGGTCTTCGCCCGGTTGAGAAGCTCATCCACCGACTCTGCCGGATCGACGAGAACGGGGAGATGTCGGCCAAGACCTACGCGCTGTGCGTCGTGGCCTTCACGGGGGCGGGGTGCTTCGCCCTTTTCTTGATCCAGGTCTTCCAGGGCGTCCTCCCACTGAATCCGGGGGGCCTGCGCGGGGTGCGCTGGGACACCGCGATCAACACGGCCATCTCGTTCAGCACGAACACGAATTGGCAAGCGTACGCAGGCGGGACCACGATGAGCGTCCTGACTCAGATGCTCGGCCTTGCCGTCCAAAACTTCCTTTCCGCCGCCGTCGGCATGGCTGTAGCGATCGCCATGGTGCGAGGTTTCACCCGCAGGGAATCCTCAACAATCGGCAGCTTCTGGGTCGATCTCGTGCGATCGGTCGTCTACATCCTTCTTCCCCTCGCACTCCTTCTCTCGGTGATCCTGGTATCCCAGGGTGTCGTCCAGACGTTGCGCGCCCCCGTCGAAGCCCGGACGCTTGAGGGTGCAACCCAAGTCATCCCCGTGGGGCCGGTCGCATCCCAGGAAGCGATCAAGGAACTGGGGACGAACGGCGGGGGGTACTACAACGCGAACTCCGCACACCCCTTCGAAAACCCGACCGGCCTCTCGAACTTCCTTGAGAACTTCGCCCTCCTGCTTGTTCCGACCGCGCTCGTCCTCGCGTTCGGTCTCATGGTGGGCAATCGAAGGCAGGGAAGGGCGCTGCTGGCGGCTATGTTCGTGCTCTTCGCGCTTGGCCTCGGCCTCTCATTCTGGGCGGAACTCTCCGGCAGTCCCCGGCTCTCGGAGGCGGGAGTCTCGGGCGGCGCAAACCTTGAGGGCAAGGAGATGCGAATTGGAGTCCCGGCGACCGCTCTTTGGTCCCAGTCGACGACCGCGACGTCGACGGGAGCCGTCAACTCCGCCCACGACAGCGCGCTGCCCCTCTCGGGACTGGCACAGCTCTTCAACATGGGCATCGGGGAAGTCATCTTCGGGGGCGTCGGAGTCGGACTCGTCGGAATGCTCTTCTACGTGGTCCTGGCGATGTTCATTGCCGGGCTCATGATCGGACGCACGCCCGAGTTCCTCGGAAAGAAACTCGGCGCTCGCGAGATGGTCATGGCCGTCGTCGGGATCCTCTTGCCGCCGGTCGCCCTCTTGGTCGGCGCGGCGACGGCCCTCGTTGTTCCGGCGGGGACAGCCGCCCTCGGCAACCCTTCCGCTCGGGGGCTCACGGAGATCCTCTACGCCTACACGTCGGCGGCCGCGAACAACGGCTCGGCGATGGGGGGCCTTTCGGCGAACACCCCTTTCTACAACCTCACTCTCGGCCTGGCCATGCTCGTCGGCCGCTTCGCCACGCTCTTGCCGGGGCTCGCGATCGGCGCAGGGGTCGCGCGCAAGAAGACGGTCCCATCCAGTATCGCGACCTTCCCCACAACCGGAGCGCTGTTCGTCATCGTCGTCATCGGAGTGGTTCTGCTCGTCGGCGCTCTCACGTACTTCCCGGCGTTCTCGCTCGGTCCGATTCTCGAGCACTTGCTGCTCCGAGCAGGAGGAGCGGCATGACGCAGCGCAGCCAGGCTTCGACACAGCGTCGCCCAACCTTCGACCGCGTTCTCCTGATGCGGGCTGCATGGGGGTCGCTCGGCAAGCTGGACCCGCGCAAGCTCGTGCGCAACCCCGTGATGCTGATCACCGAGTGCGGCGCCGTCCTCACGTCCGTCCTGACCGTGGTCGGTGCGGCTCAAGGAAAGGCCGTCTCTCTTGGGCTTCAAGTGAGCCTATGGCTCTGGTTCACGGTTCTGTTCGCCGGCTCCGCCGAGGCCCTGGCGGAGGCTCAAGGGGCGGCGCGTGCCGAGTCACTCAGGCGGTCAAGAAGAGACCTTGCCGCGCGGCGTCGGCTCGCCGACGGACACATCGAGACCGTCTCCGCCGACGCGCTGCGCAAGGGGGACATCATTCTCGTGGCCGACGGGGAGACCATCCCGGGCGATGGGGAGATCGTTGCGGGAACGGCTCTTGTCGACGAATCCGCCATCACGGGGGAGTCGGCCCCCGTCGTCCGTGAGGCCGGCGGCGACCGCAGCGGAGTGACCGGAGGCTCCCGCGTCCTCTCCGGGCAACTCACGGTGAGGATCACCGCGGACCCGGGCGAGACGTTCCTCGATCACATGATCGCCATGGTCGAAGGCGCACGGCGTCAGATGACACCCAACGAGGTGGCTCTCCAGATTCTTCTGGTCGGCCTGACGGTCCTCTTCCTCGTCGTCGTTCTCTGCATTCCTGCGATGGCGCACTACATGGGCGTCGCGACGACCGTGCCGGTCCTCGTGTCGCTGCTTGTCTGCCTGATGCCAACCACGATCGGCGGTCTTCTCCCCGCGATCGGCATCGCCGGGATGGATCGTCTCGTGCAACGCAACGTCATCGCCCTGAGCGGTCGGGCTGTCGAGGCGGCGGGAGACGTCGACACGGTCGTGCTGGACAAGACAGGCACGATCACGCTTGGGAACCGGATGGCCACGGAGCTGCTTCCCGCTCCGGGCGTGACGAGGGAAGAACTGGTCGACGCCGCTCTGCTCTCCTCGCTCCCCGATGAGACTCCGGAAGGGCGCAGCATCGTTCTCCTGTGCAAGAGCGAACTCGGCATCAGGGGTCGGGACATCCGTGCCCCCGAACAAGCCGTCTTCATCCCTTTCTCCGCCACAACGAGGATGAGCGGCGTAGACGTCGGCTCGCGGCGGGTCCGTAAGGGCGCGATCGATGCGATGGAGGACCTGGTCCGCGGACTTGGCGGGTACTTCCCCGAGGCTGTGAAGGCGGTCGTCGAGTCGGTCGCCCGCAACGGCGACACCCCAATGGTTGTGGCTGACAACGCTCGCGTCCTCGGCGTCGTGCGCCTGAAGGACGTCCTGAAGCAAGGAATCAAGACCCGACTGGCCGAACTCCGCAAGATGGGAATTCGTTCGGTCATGATCACCGGCGACAACCCACTGACGGCGGCCTCGATTGCCGCCGAGGCCGGCCTTGACGACTTCATCGCAGAGGCCAAGCCCGACGCCAAGCTTGGGTTGATCCGCAAGTACCAGGGAGACGGGCATCTCGTCGCCATGATCGGCGACGGAACGAACGACGCCCCCGCCCTGGCGCAGGCAGACGTTGCGGTGGCGATGAACGCCGGGACCCAGGCGGCGCGCGAGGCAGCCAACATGATCGACCTGGACTCGAACCCCACGAAGCTGCTCGACATCGTCGAGGTAGGAAAGGAGATCCTGATCACGCGCGGGGCGCTGACCACCTTCAGTGTCGCGAACGACATGGCGAAGTACTTCGCGATCGTCCCAGCGATCTTTGCCGCGGCGTACCCCGAGCTCGGCGTGCTGAACATCATGCGTCTCACCACGCCGGAGAGTGCGGTCCTGGCCGCTGTTGTCTTCAACGCCCTGATCATCCCCGCGCTGATCCCGCTCGCGTTGCGCGGGGTCCACTTCCGAGCGCGTTCCGCGTCGGCGGTCTTGCGATGGAATCTTCTCGTCTATGGGGCGGGGGGGCTGCTGTTGCCGTTCCTCGGCATCAAGCTGCTCGACATGCTTCTCGCGGCGCTGCACCTCGTGTGAAGGAGGGGACATGAAAGAGGTACGAACGGCTCTCTCCGTGCTCCTGGTCTTCACCCTCCTGCTCGGTCTCGCCTACCCGCTTCTAGTGACCGGAGTCGGCCAGCTCGCATTCCCGCGACGGGCGAACGGGAGCCTCGTCGTCGTCGGGGATCGCGTGATCGGGTCGGCGCTCATCGGCCAGTCGTTCACGTCCGCCGGTTATTTCCATGGACGCCCGTCGTTCTCAAACTACGACGCCATGGCGTCGGGCGCGTCCAACCTAGGACCGACGAATCCGATCCACCTCCGGGGCGTTCGCGACAGGGTCGCCGCCATTCGCCGAGAGAACGAAGTTCCAGCCGGCGCTCCGATCCCCGCCGACTTGGTTCTCGCCTCCGCCAGCGGACTCGACCCGGAGATCAGTCTCGAGGGAGCCCTGTTGCAGGTCGGTCGGGTCGCGGCGGCGCGCGGCATCGACGCCGCCGTCGTACGGGAGCTGGTCGTGCGTAGATCCGTCGGCCCCTTTCTCGGAGGGTTTGGCGAGCGCCGCGTGAATGTGCTCTTGCTCAACCTTGCCTTGGACGGCGAACTCTGAAATGCTGTCGTCAGTGTGACTGTCGAGGCGAGGGAGATCATGGAACCAAGTTCTCGGGAGAGCGGCCGACCCGACCCTGACGCCCTGCTCCGCGAGGTGGAGCGAGCGGAGTCCGCTCGCGGAAAGCTGAAGGTCTTCCTCGGCTACTCGCCCGGAGTGGGCAAGACCTACTCCATGCTTACGGAAGCGCGGGTTCGCCGGCGACGGGGAGACGACGTCGTGGTCGGCGTGGTGGAGACGCACGGACGTTCCGAGACCGCGACCCTGCTGGAAGGCCTCGAGGTGCTTCCCCGCGCGGCCGGGAACTACAAAGGGATCGCCCTGAGCGAGCTGGACCTCGACGCGATCCTGGCCCGTAAGCCCGAGGTCGTCCTGGTCGACGAGCTCGCGCACACCAACGCCCCGTGGTGCCGCCACCCCAAGCGCTACCAGGATGTCGCCGAGATCCTGAAGGCGGGAATCGACGTCTATTCGACGCTGAACGTCCAGCACCTGGAGAGCCAGAACGACGTCGTCGCACGCATCACCGGCGTGCGCATGAAAGAGACCGTTCCGGACTGGATCATCGACGAGGCCGAAGAGATCCAGCTCATCGACGTTCCTCTCGAAACGCTGTTCGAGCGGCTTCAGGAAGGAAAGGTGTACGTCCCCGAGGAGGCGCGGCGGGCGACGGAGGCCTTCTTCCAACGCGGCCACCTCGTCGCCTTGCGCGAAATCGCCCTCAACATCGTTGCGCGCAAGATGGATGCGGAGCTTCTGACCTACCGGCGCGCGCGGGCGGTCGACGTTCCGTGGCCGGCTGAGGAGAAGCTCATGGTGTGCCTCGCCGCGACCGCCAACGCACAGGAACTGGTCCGAAAAGCGTACCGTATGGCAAGGGCCCGCAACGCGGACTGGTTCGCTGTACACGTCTCCGTACCCGTGCTGGGACCGCAGTCGGCCTCCCGACAGGCGCATCTTGCAGAGGCCCTGAACCTCGCAGAGCGGTTCGGCGCGCGGACCGTCACGCTCTCGGGTCCCGACGTCGTTCCCGCGCTGCTCCAGTTTGCCCGGGAGAACAACGTAACCCAGATTCTGGTCGGAAGACCCCGTCGAACGGCGCTCTTCGGCGCACTCCGAGGCGACCTCGCCCGCCGGTTGCTGAGCAGTCAGAGCGAGTTCGATCTCGTCGTCGTGACCGCCGGTTTCGATCACGTCGGGTCACGACTGTCGACGGGCCGCCGCCCCGCGCCCCTGCGAGGCTACGTCACGGCGCTGTTCGTCCTGGCCGTGGCGACAGGTCTGAACCTTCTCGTCGAGCCGTACGCCAACCCCACCTCGCTCTATGCGATCTATCTCCTCTCGACGCTTATGATCGCCCTGTCCTTCGGACTGGGCCCATCCGTCTGGACCGCGATCCTAAGCTTCGTGGCGTTCGACTTCCTGTTTGTCGAACCGAAGTACGCGTTCGCAATCAAGCAGGCATCCGATCTTGTCGGCGCTTTGGTGTTCCTGATGACATCGATCGTTGTCGGCCAGCTCATTCAGGTCTCGAGGCGTCAGGCAGCCGCCTTGCGAGAGCGCGCCGAGCGGAGCTCCTTGCTTGAGGAAATGGCCAAGGAGCTGCTGACTGCCGGAGACGCGGCCTCGCCGGTAGGCGGTCGTGGAAGCGCGGCTCGCGAGAGCGCGTGGAACCACATTGCGGGGACGGTGATCCGGTACGCCGCGCAGGCCGCTCCGGCGCCCGCGGTCGTCCTCTTCGTGACGCCCCAAGGCAGGCTCGAACTGCAGGCTCGAACTGAGGAGAGTCTGGAGCTGACAAGAGAGGAGATGGCCGTCGCGGAGTGGGTTCTCAGCCATGGCGAGGAAGCGGGGGCGGGATCCGAAACGCTCCCGAGCACGTCCTACTACTTCGTCCCCATGACGTCGGCAGAGACGATCGTCGGGGTCATCGGCCTCCGAAAGAGCGCGGCGAGCCTGCTTCCTGAGCAGCGGAGGGTCCTGCGGTCGATCGCGAGCCTCGGCGCGCTTTCCGTAGCGCGCTGGCTACCCACGTCCTCGGAGGCGGCGGCTTGAACAGGCCATTCGTTGTGATCAGGCGTCCGCCCGGGTCGTTCCTCCGCGAGGCTCGTACGCAGAACCGCCGATCGACACACAGCTACGCTGCTGCTGTGGAGGCGAGCGGATTCGAACCGCCAACCTTCCGCGTGCAAGGCGGACGCTCTCCCGATTAGAGCTACGCCCCCAAGTGGGGTTTGGAACGTCATTATACCGGCACCGTGGCGTCCTTCCACGGCGTGGGGTCGGCGCCTTCTTCCGAGCGGTCCGTCTTTGAGCGCCTCCGGGTCAGTCGCTACCATGCAGAAGGCATGACGAGTCCTCTCGAACAGAAGCTCTCGGAACTCCCCGCCTCGCCGGGCGTCTACGTCATGAAGGACGTCGACGGAGGCGTCCTCTACGTCGGAAAGGCCGCGGCGCTGCGAAACCGTGTTCGTTCCTACTTTCAGTCGCCCGAGGGCCTGGCGCCGCGGACAAGAGCCCTGGTTGCGGAGATCGCCGACTTCGAGGTCATCCGAACGAAGACGGAGGCCGAGGCCTTCCTCCTCGAGGACACGCTGATCAAAC
>JBFYQP010000056.1:0-6108 GCA_041302745.1 Candidatus Bipolaricaulota bacterium
GCATGAAGATGAAGCGCTCCATCCTCGTTGCGCTCTTCCTCGGCCTCGTCGTCGGGGGGAGCCTCGCCGCGGTCGCCGACTCCTCGTCCGCGTCACCGTACCGCGTACTCGTCGTTGACGGAACGAAGACCCTCGCCTCGACGATGCGTGTCATGGGTCTGGCCGGAGGAATCCGCAAGAGCGGCGCAGCGGACGTCACCGTGATCCTCGCCGAGGACCTCGGTCCGTTCGCCGACCCGCTGCGGAACCTGCCGCGCCCAGAGACGCCGTTCGACCTCATCCTCATCGTGCCGCGGGGCATCGATGACGGAACCGCCACGCGCATCTGGATCCTCGTCGCGGGCAATCCGCGCGAGAACCCGCTCGCCGCGCAGGCGGTCGAGCTTCTCCGCGGCGGGATCGACCGCGCGTTCGCCGGGGTCGCGTTCGCCGTGGGTCCGCTCGACGACCTGTGGGCGGCGCTGACGGCGTCCTGCTACGTCCAGGAGGGGTGGCTCCAGTGATGCGCCGCGCCTTCACCTGGATCGTCGACCACGCGTGGTGGGTCGTCGGCGCGATCGGCCTCATCACCCTCGCCCTCGCCGTCCCCCTCTTCTCGCTCGAGACGAACGTGGACTTCGCGAGCTACATGAACTCCAAAGACCCGGCGTACCAGCTGATGAAGAACGCCGAGGACCGCTACGGCTCGCAGACCCTGTTGATGGTCGCCGTCATCGCGCCGGACGGCGTCTTCAACGCGACAACCCTCGGGAAGATCGAGGAGCTGGAAGCGCGGCTCGCCGAAGTGCCCGGCGTCGAGAAGATCCAGGGGCCGCTCAGCCAGGACGTCATCACCAGTTCGGCGGCGGCCCTCGACGTGGGTCCCGCCGCCCCCGACGGCCGTGCCCCCACGACCCCGGAAGCCATCGCCGCATACCGGGAGCGGATCCTATCGATGGAGTCGATCCGTGGGCTTCTCATCGCCGAGGACGGATCAGCGGCGGCAATCCTCGTCCGCGTGGAGCGCCACGCCTCCGACTACGACGTGGCCAAGGCGATCCGAGAGGTTGTAAAGGAGGTTGGAACACCCCCCGAGCGGTTCTCGATCAGCGGAGAGTCGTACATGATGCTGTCGCTCACGGAGTCAATCCAGGGCGATCTCGTCGTCCTCATTCCGATCATCCTCGCCGTGATGTGCCTCGTCCTCTTCCTGACGTCGCGAACGCTCCGCGGGGTGTGGATCCCCCTCCTCGTCGTCGGACTCTCCGTCGTGTGGACCTTCGGGCCGATGGGGCTCCTCGGGATCAGGGTCTCGATCATCACCTTCGTCCTTCCGGTCCTTCTCCTCGCGATCGGAATCGCCTACGGGATCCACATCATGCACCGCTACGGCGAGGAGATCGCCCTCGGGAAACCCCGCCGCGAGGCGGTGATCGAGTCGGCAACGGCGATCAGCGGAGCCGTCGTGATGGCCGGCCTAACCACGGTCGGAGGCTTCCTGTCGCTTCTCACCTGCTACATGCCCCTGTTCCGGCAGTTCGGGATCATCGCCGCCATCGGCGTGGCGCTCGCCCTCGTCCTCGCGCTGCTCGTTGTCCCGGCCCTTCTTGCCGTTCTGCCTGCGCCGAAGCTGCGCCTGAAGGCCCGCGCGGAGGCCGGCGCGAACGGGCTACTGGCACGAGGACTGGGGGCCGCCGTGGGCGGGGTCGCGCGACGGCCGCGCCCATTCCTCCTCGCCGTGATCGTCGTGGTCGCCGGACTTGCGATCGCCATTCCGCTCATGAAGACAGACTCCTCGATGGCCGCGTTCCTCGGCGAGGAGCACCCGGCGATCCTCGGAATGACCGACTTCGACCGGCACTTCTCGGGGAGCGAGCAACTCATGATCGAGATCGACACCGGGCGGAAGGACGGGCTCAAGGACCCGGAACTCCTCCAAGAGATGATCGACCTCGAGGCGTACCTGGGTACGCTCGGCGTCACGAAGACGTCGTCGGTCACGGGCCTTGTCAGGGAGCTGAACCTCCGCTTCCACGCCGACGATCCGGTCTTCTACGCGGTCCCGTCCGAACGCAAGCAGGTGTCGCAGCTTCTCGCCCTCTTCTCGTTCCAGGGCGGCGACTTCGGAACAGTGGCCCTCCCCGACTTCTCGGCCGGGGAGATCGCCGGCTACTACCCGCGCGCCGACGGCGAGACGAAGGCGAAGCTCGTTCGCGACGTTCGCGCCTACCTCGGCGAGCATTTCGCCGGCGACGTGAAGGCGGAGATGGTTGGCCCGACGCAGTTCTTCGACTCGATGTCGCGCCAGCTCATCCGAAGCCTGATCTCGAACATCTACTCGTCGGCCCTCATCGTCTGGCTGATCGTGGCCGCGATCATGGGGTCGCTCCTCGCCGGACTCATCAGCCTGATCCCGCTCGCCTTCACGCTGCTCGCGGTGTTTGCCGTCATGGCCCTGTCGGGCGTGACCCTCAACATCGCCTCCGCGACGATTGCGAGCATCACGATGGGGACGGGCATTGACTACGCGATCCACTTCGTCTCCCGCTACCGGAGCGAGATGCGCGTCGACGGCGATCGAGTTCGCTCCGCGGAGCGAACGGCCCGCACGGCGGGACGCGCCATCCTGTTCAACGCCGCCGCCGTCGGAGCCGGATTCCTCGTCCTCTGCGTTTCGAAGTTCATGGCGTTCCGCAGCTTTGGAGGCCTCCTCGGCCTCGCGATGGCGGCGAGCGGCACGGCCGCGCTGACGATCCTCCCCGCCGTCCTTGCAACGCTGCGGCCCCGATTCGTGACGACTCCCCCGTGGAGCCGGCTGCGCCGCGCCTGGGAGTCAAGAACCAAGAAGACCTAAGGAGACTTGCATGAAAAACATCCGCACGGCCCTCAAGGCGGCCGCCGCAATCGCCATCGTCGTCTGCGCCGCGACGGCGGCGTTCGCCGTCACCGGAGACGACATCCTCAACCGCATGGAGGACACGTTCAGCATCGGCGGCGCCGACAGCGGACAAGGAATCCTGCTCTCGATCGTCGTCCTCAATCAGTACGCGTCCGGCATCACGACGGACTACAACCTCGCCGTCGCGGCGGAGACCGTGCTCGACACGGGCCGCCCCGCGGACGCAGACGAGACGAGCTACGCGCTCATGTACTTCGTGGGCGGCGACGACGAAGGAATGATCTTCCTGCTGTCGACGCCCGAGGCGAAGGGCGGGAAGAGCCGTATGTGGCTCTACATCTCGTCGTTTGACCTGACCAAGGAACTCGTGTCGGACGAAGACCAGTCCGGCAACTTCGCCGGGAGCACGTTCACGTATGCGGACATCGCAGGCTCCAAGGACATGCGCGACGACTACTCCGCAACGATCCTGCGCGAGGAAACGCTTGTCGTCGGGAGTGAGGAGCGCCCCGTGTGGGTCCTTGAGCTCACCCCGAAGGCCGGCGCCGACGCCGACTACGCACGCCTGCTCCTCTGGGTCGACAAAGAGGAGGACATGTTCCTGCGACTCGAGGGGTACGACGCTGCGGGCGTCCAGACGAAGGAGATCGTCGTCGAGAGCCTCGGCACGTTCGAGAGCCACAGGATCCCCGAGATCATGATCGGACGCGACCTCGAGACCGGAGACGTCTCGACCATCACCTTGTCCGGAATGCGCCGACCCGCCGGCGGGCTGCCGGAGGGCACGTTTGACCCTGCGAACCTCGGGAGGTTCGATCCAAGAGCGTATGGGTTCTAGCCGCGCTTCGGGACGCACGGTACGCGACGAAGCGGCGGCACTTCACGACGGCGAGCTCTCTGGGTAAGGTTGCGCGGGGTGATCCACACTGAACAGGAAGGAGGACCGCTCGCCGCTTGAAGGCGGCCCGACCCAACGTCGTGCGCATCGCCGCCCCATGTCCTCGCGGCGGGCCCTGCGGCGGGTTCGCAAGGCCTACGTGCGCGGCGGCGAGGGAGCGCTCGAATCGGCGTTCGCCGACGTGCGCTGGCGGACGCGCGGATTCCGCGCTCTCCTCGCGGCAGTCGAGCGGTTCTACCCAATGTCGGGGATCATCCGGTTCGCCGGGGAGGTGGACCGCGGGATCCGCGAGGGGGGGCTCTCCTCCGGCTGTCGCGCCGCCGCCGATCGCCTGGGCTTGCCCTACGAGTTCGAGATCCCCGAAGCAACGCGGCAGGCCCTCGCCCAATCCCCCGCCATTCTCTACGGGAACCACCCGACCCTGTTCACACCGTTTCTCGTCGGAGCGGCCGTCGACCGGCCGGACGTGCGGTTCTTCATGCTGAGCTACGTGGGGCGGCTTATTCCCGCGCTTCGGACCTACATGCTTCCGCTCGAGGCGTCGGCGCCGCGCCGCTTCACGGAGTGGCGGCGCGGCGGCACGCGACGGATGATCGCCTACTGGCTTACCGGCCTCCTGGAGCGGGGACGGACTCGCGAGGAGCCGAAGTCCGTGAACCAGCGCAGACTCATGCAGGGCGTCGACCACGTGCGCAGCGGCGGGTGCGTCGTCATCTTCCCGAACGGAGGCGGGCGCGGAAACCCTCGTTGGTACCCGGGAGTCGGCGTCGTCGCCGCCGCTCTGGCCCGCGGCGAAGGCGGTCGGGTGGCCCTCGTTCCCATGCGAGAGGAAGGGAGCACGAACCGCCACGTCTACGCCTTGTTCCGCCGCGCGGGAAAACCTCACCCCTCGGAAGGTTTGCCGGGACTCACCCCGATCCGGATTCGTTTTGGGAACCCCGTTCGGCTGAGCGACCTGGCGGGCCCGGACAGCGCCCCGGGAGAGATCGTCACGCGACTTCAGGCCCACTACGAGGCCGTCTTCCCCACGCCGAGGCGTCGGAGGTTCCTCCGGCTTTCGCCCGACCGAGGAGCGGCCGCCAAATGACCGACGCCGCAACCATCTACTGGTTCTCGGGGACCGGAAACTCCCTCGCCGTCGCTCGGCGGCTCTCCGCAGCGTTCGATGGAGCGTGCCTTGTCCCCATCGCGTCCCAGGACGGCGTCGCGCGACCCGAGGGCGTCGTCGGCGTCGTCTGCCCCGTCTACTTCGAGGGCCTGCCGCTGATCGTGCAGGAGTTCCTCGCGCGCCTCGACGCCCGAGCCGCAACGTACAGCTTCCTCGTTCTCACCCCGGGCGGGTTCGCCGGCTGGGCGCCGGTCCAGGCGAGGCGGCTCTTCCGCAGGGCTGGGCGGCCTCTCGACGCCGTCTTCTCGGTGAAGATGCCGGACAACTACATCGCGATCCTCGACATTCCCCGGCCCGAGAGACAGAGAGAGATCCTGTCACGGGCGGAACGCGTCCTTGCCGAGATCGCCGGCGCGGCGGCGCGGCGCGAGAAGCGGCTCGGAGTCGGGGTCGCCGTGCCCCTCGGCGCGTTGGCTTACCTCGTGATGGGGCGTTCGTTCGCACGCACGTGCCGTCGACAGGACACGCGATTCGTCGTCACGGACGCTTGCACGGCGTGCGGCCTCTGCGTGCGCGTCTGTCCGAAGGAGAACATCGTGCTCTCCGGCGGCCGCCCCCAATGGAATCACCGCTGCGAGCAGTGCTTCGGCTGCATCAACCTCTGCCCCGTCGCGGCGATCCAGGTTCGGAACCGCCCCACAGCGCGCCGAGGACGCTACCGCCACCCGGACGTAAGGGCTGTCGACATCGGCTCCCAGCGGCGGAGCCCGGAGTAGACACCCTGGAGGCGTCTTGCCACCCACGTTGGGTGTGCCACGGTCTACACACGCCCGCCTCCTAGGCGTGACTCTCTCTACGCACGCCCGCTTTTTAGGTATGCCCGCTTCCTAGGCGTGCCGCGGTCTACGCACGCCCGTCTTCTAGGTGTGCCCGCTTTCTGGGCACACCCGCTTCCTAGGCGTGACTCTCTTTACGCACGCCCGCTTTCTAGGTGTGCCCGCTTCCTGGGCACACCCGCGGCCTCAGGGTCTTTCTTCGCCCAGCGGCGGATCCAGACGATCACGAGGCCGGTTCCGGCGCACCCGACAAGCGTGCCGAATGGGAACACCGACGCAAGGCCGAACGCATCCACCACGGAGCCGCTTCCGAGCGGACCGAGCATCTGCCCAATGGCGAACGCACTCCCCTGCACGCCCGCGAGCGTCCCCATCCCGTGCTCGCGGC
>JBFYQP010000060.1:0-3099 GCA_041302745.1 Candidatus Bipolaricaulota bacterium
TCCACCTCGCCGATCAGACGCCGCCGACGCTCGTCAAGACGGAGGATCGGGCCGAGGTCGATCGATGCGTCCCGCGTCCTCAGCCGCGCCTCCAGCTCCGCCGGTTTCTCTCGAAGCTCTCGAATGTCCAGCATCCGTGTCCCCTCCGTTTCTGGAGCGATTCTAGAACACACACGGGTTTTCGGCAACACACCGCTGCGTTTTCTCATCCCCACAGGGTTTCTCCGCGCGCCACCGCACGGTATAATGGCCGGCGCGCCGGCGCGGAGCTCTACGCATTTCTCGTCACCGGGGTGGGAGGACCCTCCGATGCACGTGCTCTTGTACTCGAAGGCCTTGTACTCGACCTGGCTGTTCTACAGCCCCGACCGCCTCTTGTTCGACGCCGGCGAGGGCGCAAGCTCGGTCCTCGGCAACAAGGCGTTCGCCGTGCGCCGCGTCTTCCTGTCTCACGGGCACGCCGACCACATCGCCGGCCTCGTCGGCCTCGTCAACATCCGCAACAACGCGATGGGCGACAAGGAGAAGGAGTTGTCCATCTACTACCCGAAGGGCAACTACCTCGTGACGGAGATGATGGCCTTCCTCGCCCGCACGAACCGGCGCCTCTCCTACCCGCTCGAGTGGGTTCCGCTCGAGGCCGGCGACCGCGTCGAGCTGGTGGGCGGCCAGACCCCACGGTACGTCGAAGCGTTTCCCACGGTGCACGTTCACAACGAGAAGTCGCTCGGCTACAACGTCGTCGAGACCCGCCATCGCCTTCGGCAGGACCTCGCCGGCGCGACGCAGGCGGAGATCGTCGCCCGCGTCCGGGCGCAGGGGAAGGGGGCCGTCACCGAGCACTACGACCAGAAGCTCTTCTCCTACGGAGGGGACTCCGTCGCCCTCCGCCCCGCGTACGTCGCCGACACCGAAGTCCTCTGCCACGACACGACCTTCCTCGACGAAGAGGATCGCAAGGAGTACAAGCACGCGACGCTGGCCGAGGCGATCCAGGTGGCGCGCGAGGCGCGGGTCAAGAAGGAACTCGTCTGCTTCCACATCTCGAGCCGCTACAAGGCCAAGGTGCGGGAGATCGAGCGCGCCGGAGGCCACTACGACGGCCTGGACTGCCGCGTCACGCTCGTGCCGCCCGGGCGCATTGTCCTGGTCGACTAGCGCTGTGCGCGTTGGAGCCCCCGCCGTCCATCCGGTACGATTCCGCACGATCCATCGACGCGACCCCAGGAGGAGCCATGGTCGAACGCCGGTTCACTCGTATTCAGACGGATCTCCCCGGTCCGAAATCGGCCGCCGTGTTCGCCGACAAGGCGAAGTACGTCGCGGCGCCGCTTGACACGTACGCGCCGTTCATCATCCGGCGCAGCGAGGGGGCACTGATCGAGGACCTTGACGGGAACCGCTTCATCGACTTCTCCGGAGGCTGGGGCTGCCTCGCCGTCGGTCAGCGAAACCAGCGGATCGTCGCCGCGCTTCGCGATCAGCTCGACGACTTCCTGCACACCGACTTCACGGCGGTCCCGTACGCGCCGTTCGTCGACCTCGCGCGGATGCTGTGCGAGCGCACGGCGATCGACGGCGACAAGAAGGCCGCGTTCTTCAACAGCGGCGCCGAGGCCGTCGAGAACGCCGTCAAGATCGCCCGCGCGTACACGAAGCGCAAAGCCATCCTCGTCTTCGAGAACGCGTTCCATGGGCGCACGCTGTTGACGATGACCATGACCCACAAGGCACGGCCGTACAAGACCGGGTTCGGCCCGTTCGCGTCGGACGTGTACCGGCTCCCGTACCCGTATGAGTACCGCAAGAAGCTGACGGCCGAGGAGATCGAGGCGACCTTCTTGGCGCTTGTCGATCCCTCGGAAGTCGCCGTCATGGTGGTTGAGCCCGTCGTCGGCGAGGGCGGATTCCTCGTCCCCCCGCCGTGGTTCCTGCCCGCCATGCGAGCCCTCGCGGACAAGTACGGGTTCGTCCTCGCCTTTGACGAGGTGCAGTCCGGCATCGGCCGGACGGGCAAGTTCTTCGCGTTCGAGCACTTCAACGTCAAGCCGGATCTGGTGTGCGTTGCGAAGTCGCTCGCGTCGGGGCTCCCGCTCTCGGGCGTCGTCGGGCGCGCCGAGATCATGGACGCCCCGATCCCGAGCGCTATCGGCGGCACGTACGCCGGCAACCCGCTCGCCTGCCGCGCCGCGATCGAGGTGCTGAACGCGATCGACGAGGACCACCTCCTCGAACGCGCCGTCCACGTCGGGGATCGGATCCGAGGAGGATTCCGCCGCATCGCCGATCGATTCGACGTCGTCGGCGACGTCCGCGGCCTCGGCGCCATGGTCGCCATGGAGCTGGTCAAGGACCGGGCGACCAAGGAGCCGGCCAAGGAACTAACGGGGCGAATCGCCACGCTCGCCACGCGGACGGGAGCGATCTTCCCGACGGCCGGACTGAACGGCAACGTGCTCCGAGTCCTCGTCTCGCTCGTCATCACGGACGAGCAGATCGACGAGGGGATGGACATCCTCGAGTCCGCGTTCGCCACGGCGCTCAAGTAGCCGGCCGCTCTTCTCCCGTTCCAGTCACGGTCGTGGCGCGCTCGGGGCGACGCGTCCCCGACTCGGGCCCAGACCCCCTGCCGCGACCTCGGTCGGGTGACCTCGATTCCCCGGATCGAGTGGACGTTTCCGTCGGCGCGCACTCAAGGGCAGATAACTACAGCGTTACCTTGGCTGTGGATGTGGAAAGCCCCGAGTACACTGCGATACAGACTTGGCAAGCGACACCTTCGTTGCTATACTGACCCTCAGACTCTCATACCAAGGGGGTACGACGTGAACAAGGCAGAGCTCGTCGAGAAGCTGGCGAAGGGGACCGGTCTCACCAAGAAGGACGCGCGGGCGGCGTTGGACGGCGTCGTGGACGTTGTCACGCAGGCGCTGTCGAGGAATGAGCCGGTCATCATCACCGGGTTCGGCAAGTTCGAAACCCGGAAGCGCAAGGCGACGACGCGGATGAACCCGCAGACCGGGCAGCGCATCAAGACCCCGGCCAAGGTCGTTCCCGCCTTCAAGGCCGGGAAGAACCTGAAGGACATCGTCGCCAAGA
>JBFYQP010000071.1:0-4838 GCA_041302745.1 Candidatus Bipolaricaulota bacterium
TTCCGGTCGCTCGGCGCCTACTACTCCGGGCTCCCCATCGGCCAGGATCTCAACAAGGCGCTCTACTACCTCTGCCGCGTGATCACCGACCCCGCCTGCAGCGCGTGCGGCGACTGCCAGCCGGCGATCGCGAACGCCAGCGAGTACTTCGAGAACCGGACGTTCCTCGCGGAGTTCTACTACATGGAGAAGAAGATGTGGGCCGAGGCGGCCGCCATCCTCCAAGCCGTCATTGCCGAGCCGATCGGCGCGAAGTACCCGATGATGAACGCGTACTCCCAGGAGAACGCGAAGAAGCTCCTCGCGGAGTGCCAGAAGCACATGTAGCTCTGGCCCGTAGACTGTGCTGGGGCCTCGGGCGCCTGCCCGAGGCCCTTTCTCTTTCTCTCGCGTCGATCGCGGGTCTTGCCCCACCTGCTTGAAACCCCGCCGAACACCCGACAGAAGGGCTGCGCGAAAGACACGTCCCGCGTCCTTGTGAGGCAACGCCCCCGTCTCTACACTGCTCTATCTCCTAGAGGAAACCGAGGGATACCCATGGCGGAAACGATGAGGGACGAGGTACTGCGGCGGGTTGGCGAAGAAGATATACGGTTCGTTCAGCTCTGGTTCACCGACCTGCTCGGGCAGCTGAAGAGCATCGAGATTCCCGCAAGCTACTTGGACAAGGCGCTCGACGAAGGAATCGGATTCGACGGATCCTCGATCCACGGATTCGCGCGCATCGACGAGAGCGACATGCTCGCGGTTCCGGACCCGACGACGTTCGCGATCTTCCCGTGGGACCACGTCGCCCGGCTGATCTGCGACGTCGTCAAGCCGGGCGGAGAGCCGTACGAAGGAGACCCGCGGTTTGCGCTCAAGCGGGCCCTCGCACGGGTCGCGGAGCGGGACCTAACGCTCCTCGTCGGTCCCGAGCTCGAGTACTTCTATCTCCGCTCCGACCGGAGCCCCGAACTGCTCGACTCGGCCGGCTACTTCGACCTCTCGCCCCTTGACTGCGCCCTCGACATCCGACGCGAGACGGTGCTTTCGATCCAGAAGATGGGGATCGCCGCAGAGAAGGCGCACCACGAGGCGGCGCCCAGCCAGGAGGAGATCGACCTTCGCCACTGCGAGGCCCTGCGGATGGCCGACAACCTCATGACGTGCCGGTACATCATCAAGGAGGTCGCGCGGCGACACGGGGTCCACGCCACGTTCATGCCGAAGCCGTTCAAGGTCCACAACGGGTCGGGGATGCACACCCACATGTCGCTCGCCCGCCACGACGGCGGGAACGCGTTCTTTGACGCCAACGACCCGATCCACCTGTCCGCGATGGCGCGGGGCTACATCGCCGGGATCATGTATCACGCCCGAGAGATCACCGGCGTGTGTGCGCAGTGGGTGAACTCGTTCAAGCGCCTCGTCCCCGGGTATGAGGCGCCGGTCTACATCACGTGGTCGTGCCACAACCGGAGCAACATGATCCGCGTGCCGAGGCTTCAGCCCGGGCGCGAGGCGGCGACGCGGATCGAGTTCCGCGCCCCCGACGCCGCCTGCAACCCCTACCTTGCGTTCGCCGTCATGCTCCACGCGGGCCTCGACGGGATCGACGGCAAGTACCCCCTCCCGCCGCCGATCGAGGCCGACGTCTACGCGATGGACGAAGCGGAAAGGACCGAGCGGGGAATCGACACCCTCCCCGGCAGCCTGAACGAAGCGATCGCCTGCATGGAGCCGAGCACGCTGGTCCGGCGCGCCCTCGGGGACCACATCTTCGCGAAGTTCATCGAGAACAAGAAGATCGAGTGGGACCTGTACCGCTCGCAAGTTCACGCGTACGAGATCGACCGCTACCTGCCGATGCTGTAGGATGCCGCGGGACGGTCGGCATCCTGCGACGCGTGAGGTGGCGCCATGAAGCGGAACCTTGGTCTCGTCGCGGGGACGCTCCTCGTCCTCGCGTTGCCGTTCGCCGTCGGAGCGCAGGGAACCCAGACGCCCTCCTGCACGACGGCGCTTCTCATCATCGACGTCCAGCGGATCTGGATGTTCGGCGATCTGCGAACAACCGACGGCGTCTGGATCACGGACGCCGTCGTGAACGTGCTCGAGCGCGTCCGCCCTGCGGGGATCCCTGTGATCTACGTCCAGGACGTCTCCCGGAGCACCGCGGGCGAGAGACTCCTCGGGTTCCCCGACGCGATCGCGCCGAAGGAAGGCGACTCCATCTCGACGAAGACCCGCGGCAACGCGTTCGCCGGGACGGCGCTCAAGGCGCTCCTGGATGGGCTTGGCGTTACGCGGCTCCTCATCTGCGGCCTCGCCAGCCAGTCGTGCGTCAGCGCCACCGTCGCGGGAGCGCGGGCGCTCGGCTACGAGGTCGTCATCCTCTCGAACGCACACGCCAGCGGCGACGGCGGAGTCGAAGCGGAACGCATGAACAGGCTCTGGGCGCAGCAGGGGATGACCGTCGTGTCGATCGCCGACCTGGACGTCGCCTCGCTCTGCCCGTAAGAGAGAGCCTAGGCCAGAAGCCCGTACAGGTAAGCGAAGAGCGGCGCGAGGGCGAGCGCGGGCAGCAGGTTCCCCACCTTGAGGTCGCGCAAACCGAGGAGCTTGAACGAAAGCACGACGAGCACCGCTCCGCCCGCCGCGTTGAACTCGGTCAAGGGAAGAGAGGGAGCAAGAGCCGCCCCGGCCGTCGGTGCGATGAACCAGTGTGCGGCGAGGGTGATCCCTCCCTGGTAAACGAGGAGGCTCGCCGCCGAGAGGGCGACCCCGGGGCCGAGGGCGGCCACGAAGCCGATCGACATCATCCCGTCCATGATCGACTTCAGGCCGAGGACCTGCCAGTCGCCGTACACGCCGTCGCGGATGGCGCCGAGGATCGCCATCGGCCCAACGCAGAAGAGGAGCGTCGCCGCCACAAACCCCTGCGTGAGCCGTCCGCGCATCGACGCCGGAAAGAGCCTCTCGCTTGCATTCCCGAGCTGTTCGAGACGGTCCTCCAGGCGAAGCCACGTTCCGAGTCCTCCTCCAAAGAGAAGGGCGAGGAGGAGGACGAGGAGCTGCTCGGAGCCGAGCGCCAGCTTCGTCCCGAGTACGAAGGTGATGAGTCCGGTTGCGACCATCGCCGTCCGGGTGATCGGCTCCGGGATCCTCCGCCCGACGAGCACGCCGATGAGAGAGCCCGCGAGAACCGCCCCGACGTTGATCCACGTCCCGATCATGTTGCGGATGCTATCCCCACGCGACACCCCCGGCAACGTGAGATTCCCATCCTTTGCGCCATCTCACACTCGCACCTCGGTTGAGCCTGCGTCCGCCGGGCGGCATCATACGAGCCTGGTCGGCGGCCCGACGAGGGCCGCCAGTTCGCAAGGAGAGCGGCTTGGCCGAGAAGAGAGAAGCAGCCCGGATCACCCGGATCGTCGAGTACGTCGAGGAACTCCATCGAAAGGCCGCGGCAGAGAAGCAGTCCGACCCGGTGTTCACCGCCGACTATCGCTACGAGCACACCCTGCGCGTCGCCCACTACGGAGGCCTCATCGCGGATGCGGAGGGGCTCGACCGCGAGCTCTGCGTGACCGCCTGTCTCCTCCACGACGTCGCGTACTTCATCCCCGGCGAGCACGAGGACTGGTGGGACAACCACGGGCGGATGGGGGCCGAGATCGTACGCCCCGTCCTCCTCGACGCCGGGTTCACCACCGAGGAGACGAACGCGATCTGCCACGCGATCGCCGTACACGTCGACGGGAAGTCCGACGACGGCCTCCCCTACGGCCCCGTCGATGACGTCGTCAGCGACGCCGACAACGTCGACCGGTTCAGCGCCCTTCGCATCGTCCTCTGGTGCATGACCGAGAAGGACGACGTCGGCAAGATGGCCGACATGCTCCGCGAGCGCCTGACGCGGCTCTACAAGTACCGCGACAAGAGCCCGCTCAAGACCAAGACCGGGCAGAAGCTGTTCGCCGAGCGCATCGCCCTCCAGATCCCCCTCTTCGAAGGCATCGTGCGCGACGCCGAGATCACGCGGGCGCCGATCCGCGGGGACTGACCCTTCGCGGCTCCGCGGCCATCGGCACGATTGCCCGGCGCTTCGCCATCGACCGGCAAGCGCTGGGGTGGGCGGGCTTTCACTCTCACGGCTCGTCTTCCGACCCTGCGAAAAGAAAGAGGCGGCGCAGGCTTCTCACCCACGCCGCCGTTGATGTCAGATTGCCCTGGCTCTTCTACTCAGCCATGCCCACTGCCAACGCGACCGCAGGGGCTGCGGCGTTGCCGTCGTCCGGAATGCTGTGGATCGAGGCGACTCGCGCAAGTTCATTCGAGGACACGTCAAGCGCCTTCGGGCCTCGCTGATCCTCTTCCACGACGAACTCCACTTTCTGCCCCGCGCCCAGCGTCCTGAAGCCTGTGCCGCGGATGGAGTTGAAGTGAACGAACGCGTCTCCGCCTCCGTCTCTCGTGATGAAGCCGAACCCCTTGATCTCGTTGAACCACTTGACGGTGCCATTCTCTCGCTCTGCCATGTCAATCTCGCTCCTTGATGTTGGGGCTTGATCTGAGCAGGGAGGTTCTAGATAGAAGGTGAAGGTACGCGCCCTCGAGGTAAAACGGCTGCAGAAGAACCAACAACAGCGTCATCGTATCCGCGATCCCTCCAAATAGCGAGGAGACTGGGCTTCCCGCCGGTCCCGTCTCGGCGGGCAGCTCACGACTTCGCCTGTCTCCCGCAGCCTCGGCCACGGGTTTGGGTGACCCCGCCGCGATTGGCTCACCGACGACGCGAACTCGCCCGTGCAGAGAGCGCGAAGACGCGCCGCCTGCTTCTCGGTCTTTCG
>JBFYQP010000120.1:0-2815 GCA_041302745.1 Candidatus Bipolaricaulota bacterium
TAGAGGCTTACCAGCCCCCCATTGTGCCCCGAGCCGTCGCCGGCGTCGGTAACGGGGATCACGCTGCGCCCGAACTCATCGTCCCAGGATCGAGCGCGCACTCACCCTTCAAGCCATCCCCGCAGTCGGCGCCTGCCTAGGGCAGGGGCCCAGCCTGGGGCAGGGGCCCCTAGGGCAGGGGGGCAAAGTCGATCGCCCCATTCGACGTTTCGACCGTCAGCGTGGCTTCCGCAGGCGGGTTCTGGGTCGCATCCCACGTTCGCCCTGTCACGTCACCCGTGAGCGGCAGGCTGGAGGAAATCGCCGCGTTGCTCGTGCGCGCGACGACTCGAACGGACGCGCCGGTCGGAACGCGGACCGCAATGCGCCCATTGCTCGTCTCCATGCGGTGCTGGCCGCTCAAGAGACGTCCGGAGAAGGCGATCTCTCCGTTCGACGTCTCCGCGTCGACGACGGCCGCAACCCCGTCCATCCGAATCCGTCCGTTCGACGTCCGCAGGGCAAGCGCGCCCTCTCCCCCTTGGATGAGAATCTGCCCGTTCGAGGTCCGAGCCTTCACGGCGCCGGCGCACTGCTCGACGACGATCTCTCCGTTGGACGTGACCAGATCGAGGGGACCTCGCATCCCGGCGACGCGAATCGCGCCGTTCGACGTCTCCGCCCGCACACTGGCGGCTCCGGGCAACGTCACGTCGAACGCCACGCCGCTCGACCGGCGAACGTCGTCGTCCTGTTCGGCGGCGACGTATCGAAGGACGATGCGATCGCCTTCCTGCTCGGCGCGAACGACAATCCTCGCGAGACGGGCGTTGGCCTCCTCGAGCGTCGTCCCACGCGATCGAAGCGTTATCCGTACTTGAACGGCAGTCTGCCCTTCCACCAGGCGTGCGGCGATCGCCCCGTTGGCGCTCTCGGCATCCACGAACAGGTTGGGGCTGGCCGCGAACGACACGGTCCGAACGGCCGTGCTCTCGACCCGGGGCCCGAAAAGGCCATCGACGTCGCACCCCGCCGCGCCCGCCAGAACGAGCGCGAGTGCGCACAGCACCATCAATCTTCTGAGAACACTGCGAGCCATCATGCACTCTCCTCGCGGCCCCCTGCTCCGGGCGTCTGGGGGGCGCGACGCGCCCGAATGGCGGCCACAACCCAGACCGGAACGGCTCCGCCTACGTTGAACAGCATGTGCACCAGTACCGCGGGGATCAAGCTTCCCGTCGTCTCGCGGTAGACGCCCGCGATGCATCCGAGAACGAACGTGACGACGAGAACCGGAGCGGCCTTCGCCCCCATCCGCTTCAACAGGACGAGGTGCATCGCAGAGAACGCGGCCGCACCGGTGAGCACCGGAAGGCTGAGGAAGTGCCCTCCGACCGAGAACCCGATGTTCGACAAGGCCCCGAGAGAGCTCTGGACCAGCCCGCGCGTGAGGATCTCCTCTGCAAGACTCGCGACAATCCAGACTCGAACCACGGTCTGCCCCGGAGAGAGCCCAAACGGCGCGCCCAGTGGCTCCGCCCGCCGCCCCACAAGCTGCGGCAGCGCCAGCAGGGCCGACGGGATGGCCCACAAGAGCAAGAGGAAGCTCCACCGGAACGTCCCGACGGTGAAGCCAAACGCCCCGAACCGTCCCTGGGAGAGACCGGCGATGGCGGCAACCGACAGGATCGCCATCAGCCCGTGGGTGATGAGCGAGTTCGTCGTTCGCTCGTGGCGTCGAGCCCAGAGCTTTGCGACACTCATGGACGCGATAGCGATCGCGCCGGCAAGGAAGAGGATCCACGGAATCCAGAGAGCTCCCCAAGACTCGTTCATTCGCACCCTCGCTGTACTTGTGAAGACCGCTAGAGTGTACCCGCCAGGACCTGCCACAAGAGCGTCGCGGAGAAGAAGGCGCCCACCAGGCGCGTCGTCCAGCTCCTCGTTCCGGTCCAGAGCCGATACGCCCAGAACCCAACCAGTGCCACGAGAAGGACTCGTACAACGATCAAGAACGCTTGGGTCATCCCTCCACCTCCTGCCAGATCCGGCCGGCGATCGCCAGGAGGATGAGCGTCACGGCAAGCATGATCCACAGAGGTTCTTGGGGCAGCACGGCGATCGGATCGAACTCCCCGTTGGACTGCTCCGCCGCCCGCCCGATCGCTCCCTCCAGCTCACCGAACAGGTGCCAGCCCGGAAGCCGGTACGAGACACGCACGATCCCCTCAATCAACCAACGCAACGCAAACGGCGTCCCGAGGACCATCACCGTCCCGGGGATCCACCCGGGGCCCGACACACGGTACGCCGCGATGAAGACCATGAGCAAGAGGGTCCACGCGAGAAGCGGCATGACCGTCACTCCGAGTCCGTACAACGGCATGGCAAGGGTCAACTGAGCAACGCTTCCCGCGCCGAGCGGGATTCCCGCCATCGCGATCGTCCACCAGGCCAGCCCGCCGATGGCCACGTAGTAGACTGCCGCCGTCGCCAGGGCAAACCCGTAGCGGGCCGCGATGTGCACGTAGCCGGACGGGGGCATTAGAAGGAGGACCTGGAACTGCCCGCCCCGCGTCTCCGAACGGATGCGCCCGATCATCAACGCGAGAACGACCGCCCCGATCGCCGACGCCAGCACCAAGAGGATGGCGCGCACCTCGAGCTGCTCGGCCGTCTCGACGAGGCGAACCTGGAAGAGGCCCCACGCCCAGAACGCGAGCGACCCGACCAGGATCGCGGCCCTGACGCCGCTGCGCCGGAACTCGAGCCAGAGAAGAGCCTTGAGCCCCTTCATCCAAGCACCTCCCGGTACGTCTGCACGACGCTCTTCCCG
>JBFYQP010000121.1:0-3521 GCA_041302745.1 Candidatus Bipolaricaulota bacterium
CGTCGTCGATCATCTGCTGGGTGAAGAGGTGGACGTTTCCTTGGAATCCGCGCGACGTCACGTAGGACGTCAACGCCCGCGCCAGCTTCGGAAGGTCGAGGTACCAGTGCTTCGTCTCGCGGAACTCGATGTCGCTGTGGCCGCAGAAGCTGCACGTCGGCGAAACCAGCTCCTCCGGCTCGAGGATCGACCCGCACGAGTCGCACTGGTCGCCGAGCGCGCTCGCGAAGCCGCAACGCGGGCACGTCCCGCTGATGAATCGATCGGCAAGGAACCGCTGGCACGGCTTGCAGTAGGCGCGCGACTCGAGTTGGGTCTTGATGTACCCACTCTTCTCCATGTCGAGGTAGATGTCGTGGACGAACCGCTTGTGCGTCTCGCACTCGGTCGTCGTGTAGTTGTCGAAGACGATGCCGAACGCTCTCAAGATCTCGCAGATCGCCTCGTGGGTTCGCGTCGCGAGTTCGAGCGGGGTGATGCCGAGCTTCCGCGCCTCGAACTCAATCTTCGTGCCGTGCGCGTCGGTCCCCGACACGTAGACAACGTCTTTGCCGCGCAGTCGGTAGTAGCGGGTGAACACGTCGCCCGAAAGGAGCGAACTCACGAGGTTCCCCAGGTGGGGAGTCCCCGAGGCATACGGCCATGCGCTACAGATCAGAACTCGTGACTTGTCCACCGCCGCCTGCTTCCACGCTTCCAGAGGATGTTGCGGATTATAGCGGCACGCCCCGCCCCGGCAATAGGCGGTTGCATCCCCATCACCCAGCGGGTATACCGGGACGATCATGAACGCCTGTCCGGAAGAGACCCCGTCCCCGCACGCCGCCCCGAGCGTCACGGTGAAAGTGTTCGGAGGGCTGCGCGACCGCGCGGACCGCTCGAACCTCCGTGTGCCGATTCGGCCGGGAACGACCGTCGACGGCCTCTTGTCCCTCCTCGACGCGACGCAGCCCGCCCTCGCGGACGCGCTCCGGCGCGGCCTTTCGGAAGGCTACCTGAATGTGCTCGTCAACGGCCGCAACGCGCGCTTCCTTACGGGCGGCTCGACCGAACTCGCCGACGGGGACGCCGTGGCGTTCCTTCCGCCGATCGGCGGCGGCTAGCGCCCTCTAGAAGTCGATCGCCACGGTCAGCGAAAACCACGCGCCGTGGTACCACGTCCCCGACGCGGTGAACCCGCCGGAGTACGCCGCGAAGAGGGACGCGCTCCACATCTTCGAGAAGAGCATCGTCGCGTCCCCGGACACTGTCCAGCCGGCGTCCGACTCCCCGTCTTTGTAGGACCAGTCCGCGGACAGGTCGGTGCCGACCGCGACGGTCGGGTAGGGGCTTGCTGCGACAACCTCGCTCGACGACTGCGGTGCGGCGAGGCTCGAGATCCATTTCGTGATGTCCCGTTGATACGAGTTGTCCAGCGTGGCCGAGACCTCGTCCGCCTCGCCGACTTCCCAACGGAGCGTGGCGGCCAGCGTGTCCGAGTCCCCCGCCGGCGAGCTCCAGGTCGTACGCCCCGTGAGCGAGTGGGTGACCGTCTCGTCGGTCTCGAGCACGTCGCCCTCGTCGTTCCTGCGGTTCACGACGCTTCGAGTGGCGGAGTACGTCAGCGTCGGACGCATCGAGGCGATCCCGGAGTAGCTCCACGTTGAAAGCACCTTCTCCGTCCACCGCTCGACGTTCGCCCGGAAGCCCTGGACGTCGGCCGTGAGCGTCGTGCGGCCCGACAGGGCCGTCCAGGCCGTGCGGAGGGTCAGCTTCGCGTAGAGGGCCAGCTCGTCGCTCTCCCAGTCTCCAGACAGGTCGAGGTTCGGGGTCACCTTGCAGCCCTGCCAGGTGAAGGCGTCGAGTGCCAGCCGAACGCGTCCGGCGTGCTGGGTCGCCGCGTCGCCGTCGGGCAGCGATCGGGACCGCGTGAAGTCATACTCCGTCAGCATTTCAACCCCGCCGAGCGTCGCCGCCCCGTCGACGCCCCACGCGAACCGCCGGCTTCCCGACCAGTCGTCGCCGGACGTGTACACCGGCCGACTCCAGGAGAACGTCGACGTCCAGTTCTCGAGGACGTCGACGACGGCGGTTGCCGCCAAACCCGAGCTTCGGCTCATGTCGTCCGCCTCGTTCCACACGAATCCCTCGTTCCAGCTGATCGACGCCTTCAGGACGTCCCCGAAGAGCTTGTCGCCGACGGACAGCGTGTACGAGACGCGGTCCATCTCCGCCCCGCGCAGGGCCGGCTTCGAGTCCTCGCTTTCCTGATGAAGCTTGAACGTGATCGTCGGACCGAAGTCGCCGGAGAACGACAGGTCGTTCTCGAGCGTCGAGCTTCGGTTGGTCGCCGTCAGGTCTTCGATCTCGTAGCTGTGGGACACGCCAAGCCTCGCGTTCGGCCCCAGGGCGACCGAACCGTCGAGCGTCCAGCCCCCGTCGTCGCTGCGCGATGAGCTCCCGATCGCCCGATAGCCTTCCTGCCTCCGATCCACGGTTCCTGCGAGCGAGAATCCCTCGGTCGAATGATCGAACGACCCGCTCACAACCCAGCCGGTCGACGTGTGGTCCGCGCTCTCGGGGTCGTCGTACAGGTACGGGTTCGCGCCCTCGATTTCCATCGTCTCCCCGTCGTACGCCACGTCTTCGTCGCCCATCGACCAAACCCACAGGGCATAGGTAGCGTCCGCCTCGGTCCCGGCCCACAGCACCTCTCCGTCGCTCGCAAGGGCCGTCACGACCCAGCCTGCGTGGAGCACCACACCGCCCACTCCACGGACGAGACCGTCGCCGGTTCCGTAGTAGATCTCGCCGTCGTGCGCGGCGACGGCGTAGACGGGCTCCTCCGAGGCGATCCGCTCGACTTCGACTCCGTCGACGTACGCGCGGAGGCCGAGATCCGATGCCGCGTAGACGACGCCTCGCTCATCCGCGTACAGGGCGTACGTCATGCCGGACGTGCCCGCGATCGGCGAGTACTTCGCGTCCCCGAGGTCGACCACGCCCAACCCGTCCGCCGTCCCTACGTAGAGCAGATCCCCATCCAACGCCAGCGCCGTGACGCCAACCGCGCCCAAGACCGCGATCGTCGTCCACGCGCTCTCGTCCTCGAGGTCGGCCACCGCGACGGTGACCACCCCGGCGTCTGTGCCGACGTAGAGCGTCGTGCCGTCCAACAGCACCGCGTGCACGGAGGAGTCAGGAAGCCCATCGTCGTCCTGATAGCTCGACCACTGCGTCCGCCGGTCGAACGGAGACACCCCGTCGAGCCCGACGGCGGTCAGCCCGGCGCTCGTCCCGAGGAATGCGTACTCCTCCGACATCGCGATCGCGCGAACTGAACGTCCCGCGAGGCCGTCCGACGTGTCGTACGCGCGCCAGGACCCCTCGGAGAGCACGGAGAACCCGGCCTCGTTCCCGACGAGGACGTAGTCCGACCCGAAGCCGAACACGTTCACTTGATTGCGGCGGGGGGTGCGGTCGTTGTCGTCATACGGGAACCGGTCGTTCACGTACCCCACGTCGAAGCCCATCGTCGTGTC
>JBFYQP010000134.1:0-11927 GCA_041302745.1 Candidatus Bipolaricaulota bacterium
CCGCAGTCGACGAGCATCTCGGCCGAGACGGCTCCGGTAAACGCGCCGCGTGGCTCGGCGTGCAGATCCTGAGCTCCGAGACGAACGTTCGTCTTGCAGAGGAGGCGACCGGCACGATCGAGGCTTGGGAAGGCCGGAAGCAGGACGATCTCGGACTCTGCCTGCGAGACGAGCGGAAGGAAGCGAGCGAGGAAGACCTCGGTCTCGGACGGGGTCTTGTTCATCTTCCAATTGCCGGCGATGAGGTGCACGCGCATCGTCTCCCCTCCGCGGCGAGTATAGCCGGTCCGCGCTCGCGCGTGCACGATTGACTTTCCAGGACTGGCTTCCTACCATCCAGCCCGCCCTCGGCGCTCCGCGCCGTGCGGGAACGGCAGTGGACGACGTCGCCTCGGCGGGCTCCGCCGACGTGCGCCGTGGATGAGTGCGAAGGAAGGCGGATTTCCCACGATGAGACAGTATGACGTCGTTGTGATCGGCGCCGGTCACGCCGGATGCGAGGCAGCGCTCGCCGCGAGCCGTCTCGGCGTCTCCACGGCGCTCGTCACGACCAACCTCGGGGAGATCGGCCGGATGCCGTGCAATCCATCCATCGGCGGGCCTGGGAAGTCTCAGCTCGTGTGCGAAGTCGACGCGCTGGGGGGAGCCATGGCGCGGATCACCGACGAGACGATGATCCACATTCGACTCCTCAACACGAGCAAAGGGCCGGCCATGCAGGTGCGCCGCGCGCAGGTGGACCGATCGGCGTACAAGGAGGTCTGGAAGAGGGTCCTCGAATCGGCAGAAGGGCTCGACCTGATCGAGGGCGAGGTCGAGGATCTCGCGGTCCGCGATGGGAAGGTCTGCGGCGTTCGCCTCCGTGAAGGACTGGATCTCGGGGCCCGCGCGGTCGTCATCGCGGCGGGGACGTTCCTCAACGGGCGAGTCCTCCTTGGGGATGTCTCGTACCCCGCCGGCCGAGCGGGCGAGCCGCCGTCGATTGGACTCGCCGCATCGCTGCGTCGACTCGGGCTTCGTATGGAGCGGCTGAAGACGGGGACCCCGCCGCGCGTCCACCGACGCACCCTCGATGTCTCTCGCCTCGAACGCCAGTCGACGAGCGACGTGCCGCTCTGTTTCTCCTTTGGATCCAGGGCGCACGTTCTCCCCGATGACCACCCCGTGTACGTGACGCACACGAACGCGGAGACGCACAGGATCATCGAATCGAACCTGAAAGAGAGCGCGATCTACAACGGGCTGATGAGCGGGACGGGACCGCGACACTGCCCATCGCTCGAGAGCAAGATCGTGAAGTTCCCGAGCCGGGAGCGGCACAAGGTCTTCCTCGAGCCCGAAGGGCGCGACAACGCCGAGGTCTACCTTCAAGGGATCTACACCGCGTTCTCGCCGGAGCTGCAGGATCGAGTCGTCCACTCGATCGAAGGCCTCGAGTCGGCGCACATCGTCCGCTACGGCTACAACATCGAGTACGACTTCGTCGATCCTCTGCACCTATCAGCGTCCCTCGAAGTGCGCGGAATCGCCGGCCTGTACCTCGCCGGCCAGCTGATTGGGACGACGGGGTACGAGGAGGCTGCGGCGCTCGGGCTCGTCGCGGGCATCAATGCGGCGCACCAGGTGCGGGACCGCGAGCCGTTCTTCGTTACTCGCGGCGAGGCCGTGATCGGCGTCTTAATCGACGACCTCGTGACGAAGGGGGTCACGGAGCCGTACCGGATGCTCCCGTCGCGTGTCGAGCACCGGATCCGCTTGCGCGAGCGAAACGCCGACCTACGGCTCGCCGAGCGCGGCCGCGCGATCGGCCTCGTTTCGGACGAGGACTGCGCACGGGTTGCTCTACGTCGTGGGCGGATCGACGAACTGCTCGCGATGCTGCGAGCCACGCGAATCGGACCCAGCGATCCGCGCAGCGCCCGCCTCGCCGAGCGCGGCAGCCGGCCGCTTGAGTCGAACGGGGCCAGCTTGTTCGAGCTCCTGCGCCGGCCGGAGGTGCGGCTGGCCGACCTCGTGCCTGTCGACGGCCTTCCTCTGGACGTTCGCCAGGAAGTGGAGATCGAGGGGAAGTACGCGGGGTACCTCATCCAGCACGAGCAGGAGATCGAGAAGCTCAAGCGGCTCGACGGGCTGCGGATTCCCGAGGACCTCGACTACGATGCGATGACCACGCTGTCGTTCGAGGGGCGTCACCTCTTGCAGCGAGTCCGCCCGCGGTCGTTCGGCCAGGCAACCCGCGTCCCCGGTGTGTCGCACGCCGATCTGTCGATGCTGGCCATCCACCTGCGCCGATAGCGGCTACGGGCCTGCGACGGGCAAGAGCTCGCCCATCCGAACCCACCGGGACGCTACGTTGCTGAAGATCGGGCCCGCCGTCGACCCGCCGCCGACGGGTCCCGTACCGACCTCATCGAGAACGACGAGGATGACGTAGCCGGGGTCCTCCGCGGGGATGATTCCGGCGAACAGGGACGTGTACACCCCCGAGTCGTACCCCTTGCCGGCGACGGCCTTCTGCGCAGTCCCGGTCTTCCCGGCGACGGAAAAGCCGTCGACGGCGGCGTGCGTTCCCGTCCCGCTCTTGACGACGCCGACCATCAAGTCCTTCATCGTCGCGCACGTCTGTGCCGACAGGACGGTAGGCGGCACGGGCGTTCTCTTCTTGCGTCCCGACTCCTGATCCGGCTGGATCACGTGCGGGGTGACGAGGACGCCGCCGTTCGCCACGACGGCGAGGCCGCGGGCCAGCTGGATGGACGTAACGGCGATCGACTGGCCGTACGAGGTCGAGGCGAGATCGAGGTCCGTCCACTGCTTCGCGTCGCGGAGGATGCCCTTTGCTTCGCCCGGGAGATCGACGCCGGACGGCGCGCCGAACCCCAGGTCGACCAGGGCCTTGTAAAGACGGTCCTTGCCGAGGTCGAGGGCGACGCGGACCATCGCGGTGTTCACGGAATCCGCGATGACCCGGGCAAACGTGACGGTTCCGTACGACCAGTTGTCGGCGTTGTGGACCGTGTGTCCGCCCACCTTGATGCCGTCGTTGCCGTTGAACTTGTCTCCGGGCGTGACGGTCCCGGCCTCGAGGGCGGCCAGTCCTGCGAAGACCTTGAACACGGAGCCTGGCTCATACATGAAGTTGACCGCAAGGTTCCGGCGCTGCGCGGGGGTCGACGTCGAGAACTGATTGAGGTTGTACGTCTTGTCCTGCGCCATCGCGAGGATCTCGCCCGTCTTGGGATCGAGCACGACGACCATCCCGGCGGCGGCCTGGAGACGGGCGACGCCGCTCTGGATCTCGTCCTCGCAGACGAACTGGAGGCCGGCGTTGATCGTGAGGTGCAGGTCGCGACCCGGCTTTCCCTCCTCGATCACGTCGGAGGAGTACGTGCGGCCGTCGGCGCCGGCGACGATCCGCATGCGGGTTGGGGTTCCCCGTAGATCCTCGTCGTGGGTCAGCTCGAGTCCTTCAAGCCCCTCGCCGTCCGCGCCGACGAATCCGATCAGGTTCGAGGCGAGACGCCCTTGAGGGTAGAACCGCTTCCAAGCGTCGAGGAAGATCAGCCCGTAGGCCCCCGCGTCTTCGGCCTGGGTCTTGATGCGTCGCGCGGTCTCCAGGTCGACTTGCCGATCGATCCACGTGAAGTAGCTGGAGCGGTACACGCGGCTCGACACCTCGGCGGCCGACATCCGGAGCTCCTTGCTGAGGATCTCCACGAGCTTGGCCGGACGGGTCATGTTGTAGCTGTCGATCGCGATCGACATGGCCTTGACGTCGAAGGCGAGGACCGTGCCGTTGCGGTCATAGATGGCGCCGCGCCGCGGCCAGACGTCGACGGTCTTCTCCTGCATCGCCGCGGCGGCGCGCGACCAGCTGCCATGTTCGATGACTTGGAGCTGAAGCAAGCGAATCCCGATGACGGCGCACCCGACCATCAAGAAGCCCGCGAGCAAGCGTCCTCGGCGCCAGGTCTCTCCGTCACTCGTCGCGGCTCGGCGGAATGCGTACATAGCGTGTCGTGCTCGGCTGGATCATGCCCAGGTGCTCCGTGGCGTACTTCGAGACGCGGGGAAGCGAGAAGGCTTCAGCGATCTCGAGCCTCAGGGTGTGGTTGATCTCCTCCAGCTCGGTGAGGTTCTCCTGGAGCGCCTCGCGGTCCGCCGTGAGGGCCCGGAGCATCGTGCCCTGATGGATGTACAGGAAGGAGAGGCCGCCGACCAGAACGGCCACGGCCAGCGCGATGGCCATGTCGGCGGGGATTGGGAGGCGCAGGTCTTTCAGGCTGAGCCTTCTCCGCATCTTCGTCTTCGGGCCTTGGGCGGGCGCCCAGCTGGCTCCGCGCCGTCGCCGAAACGTCGGGAGGCGGAGTCCCCGGAGACCGATTCCTCTGCGTTGCACCGGCGCGCCGCCTTGCGACGGGAGCCACGTTGTCGTCCGGCGCGGGCGGAGCCGCATTCGGCTTCGGCTCGTTCGCTTCACAGGCGCAAAGGCCTGCGCGGGCGTCCACATTCGTCGTCGGCGAGACATGTCTTCAACAAGGATAGGGTAGGGGACTCGCCTCCGCAGGGACACGTGTCGCGCTACCGGCCGAACTCGATGACTCTGCGGCACGCGCGGAGCTTCGCGCTCCGCGCGCGGGGGTTGGCCGCCACCTCGTCTTCCGCCGCCACGATGGGCTTCGGGGTGAGAATCTCGGCCTCCACCCGTTTGCCGCACGTACAGACGGGGAAGTCGGGCGGACAGACGCACGTCGCGGCGAGGTCGCGGAAGTAGCCCTTCACCATGCGATCCTCGAGCGAGTGGAAGCTGATCACGGCGAGCGTGCCGCCCTTGGAGAGCCGAGCGAAGCCTCGGCGCAGGCCGAGGGAGAGCTGTACAAGCTCCTCATTGAGGGCGATGCGGATCGCTTGGAACGTCCGCGTCGCCGGGTCGATCCGCTGAGCGAAGTAGACGCGCGGGACGGCGTGGTGGACGACGTCCCGCAGGCGGGCGGTCGTCTCGATCGGGCGAGCGAGCCTCTCCCGCACGACGGCCCGAGCGATGGCCCGCGCGTAGCGCTCCTCGCCGTAGTCCTGCAAGGCGCGCTCCAGTTCCTCCGGGGAGACCAAGGCGAGCCACTCGGCCGCCGTCGCGCCGCGAGATCGATCCATCCGCATGTCGAGGGGGCCGTCGGCGCGGAAGCTGAAGCCGCGGGCGTCGTCGTCGAGCTGGAGAGACGAGACGCCGAGATCCAGCAGCAGGCCGTCAACGGCGCCGACGCCGTGCCGATCGAGGAGTCGGTCCAGGTCTCCGAACGCGCCGTGCAAGAGCGCGACGCGGTCCCCGAATCGGTCGAGCCTTCCTCGGGCATGCTCGAGCGCCGCCTCGTCCCGGTCGATCCCCACGACGCGAACCTCCGGCTCCGCCTCGAGGATCGCCTCGGCGTGCCCGCCCAGGCCGACGGTGCCGTCGACGAGGAGGGTCCCGGGGCGTGGCCGAAGGAGCCGGACGACGTCGCGTGGGAGAACCGGAACGTGCAGGCGCTCCTCGCCTGCGGTCATTCGGCGCCTCGCTCGGCGGCGTGCCGCTCGCCCGCTTGCCGCTTCAGATCGGCGAGCCGCTGGAGCGCCTCAAGCGGCGTCATGCGATCGGTGTCAAGCTTCCTGAGCGCTCGAAGGACGGGGTCGTCTTCGGTCCCGAACAAGGGGAGGGGCTCGGCGGGCGGCTCCTTCCGGGCCAGTCGACTGAGCGGCGCCTCGGAGAGCAGGTCCGCGAGGATTCGGTCTGCAGCGTCCGTGACGTGGGTCGGGAGGCCGGCAAGCCGGGCGACGTGGACGCCGTAGCTCCCCTCTGCGGTTCCGGGCTCGACGCGGTGGAGGAACACCACGTCCTTGCCGACCTCCTTGACAAGGACGTGGAGATTGACAACGTTCGGGATCTCTTCGGCGAGCCGCGTCAGCTCCTGGTAGTGGGTGGCGAAGAGCGTCTTCGCACGGACGCGGTGCGCCAGCTCCTCCGCCACGGCCCAGGCGATGGACACGCCGTCGAACGTGCTCGTCCCGCGTCCCATCTCGTCCAGGATGATCAGGCTCTGCGACGTGGCGCGCTCAAGGATCGCGGCCACCTCCAGCATCTCCATCATGAACGTGCTGATCCCCGAGGAGAGCATGTCGCTTGCCCCGACTCGGGCGAACACGCGGTCGACGATCGGAAGGGCGGCGCTCTTGGCCGGCACGAACGAGCCCATCTGCGCCATCAGGGAGACGAGGGCGGCCTGGCGGAGGAACACCGACTTCCCCGCCATGTTGGGCCCCGTCAGGATGACAAGGTCGCGGCCCTCGGGGAGATCGAGGTCGTTCGGGACGAACTCCTCAATTCGTTCGACGACCGGATGCCGCCCGGCGCGGATTTCCACGGCGTGACGAGCGTGGAACGTCGGGCGGACGTACTGGTACCGGTGGGCGACGTCGGCGAGAGAGAGGAGCACGTCAAGTTCGGCCAGCGCGTCGGCGGACTCCTGGAGCTGCGGGATCGCGCCGCGAAGCACGCCTACGGCCTGGTCGTAGAGCTCGGCTTCGAGCGCTTGGGCGCGCTCCTCGGAGTTGGCGATCCGGCCTTCGATCCCACGCAATTCGTCGGTGACAAAGCGCTCGGCGTTCGCCAGGGTCTGGCGCCGGACGTACTCGGGGGGCACCTTGTCCAGGTGGGGGCGGGTTACCTCGAGGTAGTAGCCGAAGACCCGGTTGTACCCCACCTTCAAGGAGGGGATCCCCGTGCGCTCCCGCTCGGTTCCCTCGAGGTGCGCGAGTCGTTCGCGCATCGCCCTCGACTCCTCGCGCAGCAGGTCGAGGTCGGACGAGTACCCAGGACGGATGAAGCCTCCGTCTCGAACGTCGACGGGCGGCTGATCGACCAGCATCGCGGCGAACCGCGCGCGAAGCACCTCGAGCTCCGGCGAACCCAGCCTGCCGCGGATCGAAGTCAGCAGCGTCGACGCCGAGCTCTGGAGCGACTCCTCGGCGAGGGTCTGCCCGATCCGCGGGATGGCCTCGAGAGAGCGCAAGAGGAGCAAGAGGTCCTGGGGCCGGAGGCGGCCGCTTCCCAGCTTGCCGATCAGCCGCTCGAGGTCGTGGATCCGGACCACCGCCTCGCGCAGCTCGTCGCGGACGAGCGCTCCGCTCGTGAGTGCCTGCACTGCGTCCAATCGCTCTTCGATCGCCGTCCGATCCGTGAGCGGGGCGAGGATCAGGCGCCGGAGACGGCGCCTTCCCATCCCCGTGACGGTGCGGTCGAGCGCGTGAAGGAGCGTGCCCTTCTCCTGACCCTCCCGCGCCGGGCGGACGAGCTCCAGGCTGCTGATGGTGAACGGGTCGAGATCCATGTGATCGGCGATCCGGTAGGGGCGGACCGGGCGTAGGTGGGATGGAGACGACTGCTGGGTCCGCTCGACGTAGGCTGTGACCGCCGCCGCGGCCTGAAGCGCCCGTTCGTCGACTCCCTGGTCCTCGGCGCGAGTCCTCCGAACCGCGAACGTCGCCTCGGGAACGCGGGTGACGAGCCGGCCGTCCAGCAGGGCGGCGAGGGGCGCCAGGTCATCGGTCTCCGAGACGAGGACCTCGCTCGGGTCGCGTCGCTCCATTTCTCCGCGCAAGGAGGGCGTTCCGTCGGCGATCGTGCACGAGAACTCCCCCGTCGAGAGGTCGAGGAACGCGATCCCAAAGCCTTCGTGGCCCGCCAGGCGCAGCGCCGCCAGGTAGTTGTTGACCCCGGCGTCGAGGACGGCGTCGTCGAGCGCGGTTCCCGGCGTCACAACGCGGACCACGTCGCGTCTCACGAGGCCCTTCGCGGTCTTCGGGTCCTCCATCTGCCGGCACACGGCGACCTTGTATCCGCGCCGCAGGAGCTGGTTCACGTACGCCTCGCCCCGACGAATCGGCACCCCGGCCATCGGATGACCGTTGCGAGAGGTGAGCACGATGTCGAGTTCGCGAGCGAGGATCTCGGCGTCGTCGAAGAACGCCTCGTAGAAGTCGCCGAGGTGGAAGAAGAGGATCGCGTCCGGGTGCTCTGCCTTGAATCGCAGGTACTGCCTCATCATAGGGGACTCGGTCGACTTCGGCATGTCGGATCAGTATACGGGCAGCGCGGAGCGGGCCCCAAGCGGGGACCGGAGGCTCGACAAGGCAGATCAGGATGGCTAAGCCGCGCTCGCGAAACGCAAGATGCCCTTGCCTGCTGGCGTTGCGCAGATACTTGACATTCGAACATACCGTGTATATAGTTGGCGCACTTAGGTCAACATCCTGAAAAGGGCAAACCTATCGCGAGGTAGGGGCGCAAAGCCGCGGGCCTCAGAGGACATGATGAGGCGGCCGGGTTACCAGGCAGACTGGGACCCGGCTTTTGCGTTTCTCGGGCGGGGATCAGGAAGGGGAGACCAAAGATGCAAACGACGATCTACTACAGCGACGAAGACGCCTACCTGCTCAAGCAGGCCGACGCCAAGGGGCGCCGCGAACGCAAGAGTCGCAGTGCCGTCATCCTCTCGGTGCTCGAGCAGTACTTCGAGGCCGAGAAGAAGCTCGGAGAGATCCTCATCGACCTCGGGGTCGTGACGCACGCCGACTTGGCCAAGGGTCTTGAGCTGCAGCAGACGAGGTTCACCGACAAGCTTCTCGGGGATATACTGCTCGAAGAAGAGTTTGTGACCCCAGAAGCCGTTGAGCGTGCGCTGTCGATCCAGGGTCGTGGGCGTCAGGCCGACGACGCAGAAGGGTAGCGTTCGAAAACAGGGCTGAAAAGGGCAAACTGCCCGCGAGGGCAGGACGCAAAGCCACAGACCTCACGCAGGGCGCTGGGCTGCCGGCCTCAGAACCGAGGAGAGGCGAAACGTGGGCAGACGGCGCTCGATCGAATCCAGATCCCTAGATAGACCAAGCTGCCTCCGTGCCGCCGTTTCCGCTCAAGAGTGCGCAGCATCGAGGAGGGCGGGAATGAAAACGAAGACGAATTTCATTCTGTTGCTTGTTGTGTTCGCGATGGCGCTCGTGACGGCCGGGCAAGACGGCGTGCGGGTTTTCAACGTGCTCCTATCCGACGAGGACACCGGGTATTTGAGCACGTGCACCGAAGTGAGGATCTACAGCATCGATCCGACGCTCGGCACCCGGTTGAGCGAGCTGCCCGTGGTCACGCTTTCCCATCCGGCGAGCCCGATCGAGCTCACGCTCGATCCCGGGCGTTACGAGATCGCGATCTGGATGTTCTACCTCCCGTTCGAGGTCAAGTACATGGAGTTCGACGTCGCCGAGAACGGCGTGAACGTAGTCAATGTGATGACGGTCGAGCTCCCCGAAGAGCTCGAGGTGTACTAGAGGAACCGATGCGCGCCCCCGCGAGCCAGGAAGTAGGCGCGGGCGCACAGCGGAGCACGAAGCAGACGGAGGTGAGCAATGCGTAACGAACGGACGGCGACAAGATCAATGAACGTCGAAGGCATCGGGAGCATGAAGAAGAGTGAGGTTCGCGGACGAGCAAGCCGCAGCTTCCGGGCGGGCCGGTCTGCCTTCGTGGCATTGCTCGCCGGGGTAGTCTGCCTTGCAGTCGGCCTCCTGGCGGCCGGCGCGGACTTCCAACTAGGCTACGCGACGGGGATTTGGACTTACTGCGACATCTCGGTGTCGGGACTCAACACGAGCGCCATCTACTGGGGCACGTCGACCGGGTATGGGCAGAGTGGGTTTGAGTTCAACGGGACCACGGGAGTCTCGTTCAACTCCGGCGCTCTCTTCGTCATCGGCACGTTTATCCATCACAACAAGCCTATTCAGGGGTCGACGCCAACGGCGATGGACCTTGAGGTGACGCTCCACTTCACGAATCCTGCGGTGAGCCCCGACCCCGTGTTCGAGTACTCGATGACGTTCCAGGAGACGCCGAACGAGCGATACTTGCGGGACTGCCCGAGCTTCCAGATTTCGTCGACGCCGTGCGACGACCGAGTGATCTTCCCGGCATCCACAGGCGACGAGACGTTCTGGGTCGGCGACTCACTCTACGAGCTCGAGATCCTCGGCTTCGTCCTGACGCCGACGGGCACGAGCCCGGCGCTCGAGTTCATCACCGAAGAGCGCCAAGACAACGTGGCGTACCTCGTGGGGCGGTTGACTCTCGTCTGCACGTTGCCGCAGATCACGAGCCAGCCGGCGTCGGTCACCGTCTATGAGACCGAGGACGCTGTTTTCAGCGTGACCGCGTCCGGGGCGAACCTCTTCTACCAGTGGTACAAGGACGGCGTCGCCCTCAGCAACGGGGCGGGCATCTCCGGCGCGACGACGAGCACCCTGACGCTGACCGCGGTTGACGCGGCCGATGAGGGCTCCTACACGGTCGTCGTCTCCGGCGACTGCGGCGATGTTGAGTCGAGCGCGGCGATTCTGACGGTCCTCGAGCCGGACTGCGCCAACTACTCGGTCACGTACCTGGGCAGCTCCTACAACGGCTCGACGACGACATTCACATACGCCGTAACCGCCTACTCGAGCCCGGCCGTGAGCCACGTCGTTGTCGGGTTCGGGGACTGCATCACGGTGGGGGACGTGGCTTGGACGTCGTACTCCCCGTGGAGCGTTGGAACCGACCCGATCACGGGGGTGTACGGGATCAAGTTCGATGAGACGCAGGTGGAAGCGGGGGAGACGGAGACCTTCTCGTTCTCCCTGTACGGGTACTGGCCCGAGGCGACATCGGCGGTCGAGTCCGCGATTCAGGTCGCCGTGAAGCCCGGACAGAAGGTGTGTGTCTTCCCGACGACCGGCCCGTCGTGCCGGATCGCAGACCTCGAGTTGACGAAGGACGTTGACGACTCGACGCCGGGGATCGGCGACGAGGTCACGTTCACGATCAGCGTGACCAACGACGGCCCGAGCGACGCGGCCGGCGTAGCGGTCGACGACCTGCTTCCGAGCGGCGTGGACTTTGTGTCGGCTCTCGCGAGCCAGGGAACCTATAGCGATGCGACCGGTGTGTGGCAGGTTGGCACGGTGTATGTCGGGGCGACGGAGACGCTGCGGCTGACAGCCACGGTGCGCGAGGCGGGCGACTACGAGAACACTGCGGAAGTCTCGGCGTCCGACCTCTACGACCCCGACTCGACGCCGGGGAATGGCGTGCCCGGAGAGGACGACCAGGACACCGTGACCCTGATACCCGTCGTTGTCCCGTCGATCGACATCGAGAAGGCGACGAACGGCGAGGACGCGGACGATGCTCCCGGGCCGTACGTGGCTGCGGGTCTCACCGTCACGTGGGCGTACGTTGTGACGAACACGGGCAACGTTACGCTGACGAATATCGCAGTGACCGACGACGTCGTGGGACCGATCGGCTCCATCGCGTCGCTGGCGCCCGGGGAGTCGGCGACGCTGACCGAGACGGGCTCGGCAATCGCCGGCCAGTACGGGAACACGGGCACTGCCAGCGTCTGGTACGGCGGCGTCGAGTACAGCGATCTCGATGACTCCCACTACTACGGCTTCCAGCCAGCGGCGCGGCTGACGTTGACGCCGCCCAGCGCGACGAACGCGATCGGCGACACGCACACGTTCACGGTACTGCTCGAGATCGACAGTGACGGGAACGGGAGCTACGAGACGCTGCCGACGGGCGAGGACATCGAGTTCGCGCTCGTCGGTGTTGGCTCTCTGTCGAACGAAACCCCGACGGTCGGCGGCTACGCGACGGTCGACGTCACGTCAGTGGTGGGGGGCGCCTCGACGGTGACGGCGAACTGGGACGGGGTTGTCGCCGAGGTCACCGTGACGGCGGCGCCGGACAGCGGCGTGAAAACGTGGGTGTCCCCGGCGATTGACCTGGTGAAGACGGCGTCGAGCGGTCCGTTTGTCGTCGGTTCGACCGTGACGTACACGTACTCGGTGACAAACACGGG
>JBFYQP010000154.1:0-4974 GCA_041302745.1 Candidatus Bipolaricaulota bacterium
CCCACGTGAATCCGCTTCATGACTCATCCCCCCCAGAAACTGCGCCCATCATACGAGCAGTCGCGGGCCGGCGGCAATCGCCCACGGCGGGGCGGCGGGGCGCGCGCCAAACGCGGACGGCGCCGCAAACGGACGGAGTGCGGGCCGCAAATTGACGGAGTGCGGCGCGGGGCGCGGGACGGTGCCGCAAACGGACGGAGTGCGGGCCGCAAACGGACGGAGTGCGGCGCGGGGCGTGGCACGGTGCCGCAAACGGACGGAGGGCGGGCCGCAAATGGACGGAGTGCGGGCCGCAAATGGACGGAGTGCGGCGCGGGGCGCGCGCGAAACGCGAACGATGCCACAAACGGACGGAGTGCGGCAGGCCGAGCGGCAAACGCGAACGGTGCCGCAAACGGACGGAGTGCGGTGGGCCGAGCATGGAGCCACGACGAGTGGGCGGCGGGCTCGCTCGCGGTAGAATGAGCCCACGATGGATGTACGAAGGGTGAAGCGATCCTGTGGAGTGGCGCTCGTTCTGATTGCGTTTGGGCTCTGCGTCCTTCCAGGACGCGCGGACGAGGCGAAGCTCGATTGCGGAGGCGCCGAAGGTTCTGCAGGCTTCTACCAGGTTCCCGTCTTCGTGAGCTGCTCGGAGATCCAGACGGCAGAGGATGCAGCGGAGCAGTTCCTCGACAACCTCCTGCGCCAAACGGAGGAGCAGACTCCGGAGATCCTTGCGGCCGCCCTGGAAGTGGAAGCAGCGCGGGCCTGCGGACAACGCCCGGAGAAAGGGACGGTTGGGGAACTCCTCGGCGTCGATCGCTGGGGGTGCGACGCCGGCTACACGCGCCGGAACCTCTGCCTGGGATACGTGCTTGAGAAGACCGAGGCGCTTGACCACGGCTACGCTCTCGTGAGCCAAGTGGTCGTGTCCCCCGGAGGAAGCGGCGTGACGTACTTCGACGCCGCATCGGCCGTTCGGTACAAGACCCCGACGGGGGAAGTCCGGATCGTTGCCGGCCTGTCACTCTCGTCGAGCCCTGGATCGACTCCGTCCCCGGAATACGAGGACTCGATCAAGGCGGCGAGAAGGGGACAGGCCCGAACCGTCCTCTCCGACGCGCTCGCGTACTGCGAGAACTACAAGACCGAGTACTGCCGCTCGCTGGGCAACCTCGCGACGCGGATCACCGCTCCTCCTTCCAGCGTTGCCCCCGAGGATCGCCGCAAGCCGATCGAACTGGTCGTCGTGGCCGCGGCGCCGGGACACACCACCGCATCGCAAGCGCTCGACCTTACGAGCGAGGACGTGTCGCTCGTTTCGGTGAGCGGCGTGGTCGCCGATGAGCTGGGCGTGCCCGTCCAAAACGCGCAGATTCGCTTCCGGGACTGGGATGTCGTGGTCGCGACGGACGTCCATGGCTCCTATCGGCTCTCGGCGTTCGGAACCGGGGGAACGCCGGTGGCCAAGCGGGTGAATCTGACGCTGCAGCGGGTGGAGCTCTCCGTCACGCCTGAGGCACGGCCGGAAGGAGGTCGCTACACGGGAATCGCGGCAGACGGCACGTCGACCCTTGCGCTTTCTCTCGTGGCTCGCGGCATTCGCCTTGAGACGATCGTCGTCCAAGCGCCGAAGCTCGGGAACCTCCGCGGGACGAGCGGAGCCGCTCGGTCGGTCTCACTGGACGCGGAGGGGCGGGGAACGCTCACGTACGTACCCCCAACCGACCTCGAGACGGAGGTCTTGTCCCGCTCCCTCAACGGCGAAGCGGCCCCCGTATGGGCGGCCGTCGTCCCCCTCGCCTTCGAGTACGTCGATCGAGAGGGGAACAGCGCGAGCACGATGGTCGAGGTCTTCGTCTGCCGTCCGCCGGTCGTTGTCACGTATGCGTTCGCCGCGGATCAAGCGGCGTGGACAGCCTTCGCGGAGTACGCGCGCAACGACAAGTTTGACCCGGCCCTTGCCCCCGCATTCGCGGCGCCCACGGTGACCGGCTCGCTGGAGGAACAGGCCGAGCTGCTGCGCAGGGCAATTGCCGAGCGCCTGCGCGCCTATGCACTCCTCGGCATCAAGGCGTCGAAAGCCGACGTCGTGGCGCACAGCCTCGCCGGTCTCGTCGCACGCCATGCGGTCGAGGAGCCCCTCGATGTGCGGACGACGGTGCGGAAGCTTCTCCTCATCGCAGCCCCGAACCACGGGGCCTCGTGGCTCGAGCGCCCGCAAGCATTCCTCACGTCGTGGCTCGATCAACACCCCGTCGCGGCTCAGGAGCTTGGCGAGGATTCCGACTTTCTCCGTCGCTTGAACGCCGGAGAAGCCACAGGCACGCACATGAACCCCGACGTGCAGTACGCGAACCTCCTCGGGCGGAGGACGGAGCTTCAGGCAGGAGGAGACATCGGGTTGGGCGCGGCGGAGGACGACGGATTCGTCAGCACGGCCTCCGCGCACCTAAACGGCGCACCGGACTTCATCTTCGACGGGGTTCGCCACTCGGAGGCGCTGGCTCTGCGCGACATGGCCATGGCATCCCTGGCCGACGTTCAGACGAAGATCACGAGCCTTCTAGAGCGGCCCCTCCCGCGCGCCGACATGGACGATACGCGCCTCGAGCTTTGGAAGGGAGGAGGAGCCGTCGAGATCTCACCTCAGGTCTGGGTGGGAACGTGGACGAGCGTTACGCAGTACCCCCTGTCCCTGCGACCGTCCTTCGGCCTTCGCACGGGCAAGGCAAGCTACGCCGCCGTAGGGATGTACACATCGCAAGGGCAGTGGGGAACCCTCGGACTCGACGAGGACAGCGAGGCCATCGTCCGATCGAGTTCGCCGAATGTTCTGCGCATTCAGCTCGTGGCCGGTAAGGCGCGGTTCCGTCGGCTGCCCGGCACGTCCGGGGGCGACTTCGAAGTGGTTCTGACAACGGCTCCGGCAAGCGGCCCGTGGTACGCTGCCCGCCCCGGCATTCGAGTGCTCGGTCGAGACGCCGACTTCGCCGTATCGACCGGCGATGTGGTCACCGTGTCCGCTCTCGATTCGCGCCTTCTCGTCGAGACTTCCGACACGTCCGGAGCCTCGACGGCTCGCTGGGTCGACGAATCTCGCGGCGTGCGCATCAAGAGCTCAGGCTCGGTCGAGGACGAACCGGTGCCCGGCGGCGGCTGGTGGACGAAGAGCGTCTGGCGTGAACCGGGTCTGCCGTTCCAGTTCCCTCTCTGGATGCTCGCGGTCACGCTTGCGGGGCTTGCGGCGGCCGCCGTCTACCACGTTCGCGCTTCCCGCCGCGGAGAGCCTCCGAAGACAGGCGGGAAGACAAGCTGAGCGGCGGCTCGCTACAACCGGAGGGAACCAGGTGCCCGGACCCAAAATCGAGGAGGAAGATCCGTTGACATGACGGCCGCGTGGGCTGTGGCAAGCGTCTGTTTGGTCCTGTGGATCGGGCTCCTCTTCTTCCGGGGAGGATTCTGGCGCGTGGCCCCGAGACTCGACGCCGCCCCGGGAGGGTCCGCGCCCGGACGGACACCGTTCCGGCAGGAACGGACCCTGTCCGCGCCCGGACAGGCCCCGTCCGTGGCCGCCGTGATCCCCGCTCGAAACGAGGCCGACATCCTTCCCGAGACCTTGCCGACCGTGGTCGCTCAGGAGTACGGAGGTGCATTCCATGTGACCCTGGTCGACGATCAGAGCACCGATGCGACGTCCGCCGTAGCCCAGGCGGCCGTCGAGGCGGCCGGATGCTCCGACCGATTGACGGTCCTCCGCGGCGAGCCCTTGCCCATGGGCTGGGCAGGCAAGGTCTGGGCACTCGCGCAAGGGAGCCGGCGGGGAGCGCCGGACGACTCCGACTACCTCTGGTTCACCGACGCAGACATCGCTCACGACGCAGGCGTTCTCCACGCGCTGGTCGACAAAGCGGAGTCGGAAGGCCTCGACCTCGTCTCCGTCATGGCACGCCTTCGCGTGGACTCCCGCTGGGATCGACTCCTTATCCCTGCGTTCGTGTACTTCTTCGCAAAGCTCTACCCGTTCCGTTTCGTCGGCAACCCGCGCCGGCGGACCGCGGGGGCGGCCGGCGGCTGCGTGCTCGTCCGGCGTCGGGTCCTCGAGCAGGCGGGAGGCATCGAGGCGATTCGATCCGCACTGATTGACGACTGCGCCCTCGGCCGCCTCATCAAGCGCCATGGCGGGCGAGCCTGGCTGGGCTTCACGTCGAGTGTGCGGAGCGTCCGCCCGTACGGAAGCCTTCGCAGCGTCTGGGACATGGTGGCCCGGTCGGCGTACGACCAGCTCCGGTATTCACCGCTCTTCCTCGCCGGGACGGTCCTCGGAATGCTGCTTCTGTACGCCGTGCCCCCGTCCGCCACGCTGGGAGGCCTCGTCGCTGCAGCGCTCGGCGTGCCCGGGGCTGCGTGGCTCGCCGTCATCGGTGGGATCTCATGGGGCCTCTTGGCTGCAAGCTTCCTGCCGATTCTCGACCATCACGACGCCGGGCGTTGGCCTGCGATCCTCCTTCCCATCGCGGGATCCTTCTACACCGCGATGGTGGTGTCCTCGGCGTGGCGGCATCACACCGGCCGTAGCGGGTCGTGGAAAGGTCGTACGCGGGGAGCGGCGGACGTCGCAAGCCCTTAGCCGCGCTCCCGTCGTCCTCCGCGTCGACATCGTAAGTCGCCCAAACCGTCTCGGCGGTTTCTCTCTTGCCCCTCCTTGAGGCCACGCTTCGGGGAGTCAACCTCGTGCTTCTCTCGATCCTCACGGCGCTTCTCTTGCGTCGTGAGATGCGCGGGCGAGCCAAGCTGTCAGGCAGATTGGCAGCCTGGCCGAAGATGCTGCTTTTCAGTCCTCAATTGAATCTTGCGTCACCGAGGGCTCCACTGTGATGTTTGTCACTGAGCGCGGTCCACTGTAGAATGGAACTCGAACGTGCGGGCACCGGGAACTCCGGTGGAATCAGGAAGACCAAGGAGGTCGCGTTGAAAAGGCTGCTCGTAGTA
>JBFYQP010000176.1:0-4162 GCA_041302745.1 Candidatus Bipolaricaulota bacterium
AGCCAGCCGTGCCCGACGCTGGCCGAGGAGTGCCGCCGGCTGATCTCCGAGCACTTCGGGCGCAGCGACTTCACCTACCTCATCCTGACGCACGACGACGTCGACCACATCGGCGGCTCAAGCGCGTTCCCCGGCGTCACCGTGGTTGCGCAGGAGAACTGCGGCAGGATCGTGCGGGACATCGTGCGCGACCTGCGGGGTGCCAGGGCAGGGCTTCTTGCCTGGAACGAGAGCGCGATCCGTCGCCTCGAGACGGAGCTCGCCGGGATCGACCCCTCATCCGGCCGGGCGGCCGAGATCCGGGCGCAGATTGCGAAGTACGAGGTCGAGGTCGCCGACTACCGCTCCGGGGCATGGGCTCCCCGCGTTCCGACTCTGACGTTCGCCGAGACCTGGACGCTCGATGCCGGAGACACGACGGTCACGTGCTGGTTTCTCGGCCCCGGGCACTCCGAGAGCGACACCTTCGTCCACTTCGAGACGGAGGGAATCCTCGCCGTCGGCGACGCGATGTCGAACCGGTACTTGAGTCTGGCCGTCGATCCCGAGCTGGCCGGTCACATCGACGTCGGACACTGGTGCCGTGCGCTCGACCTCGTGCTGGAGAAGGGCTTTGACACCGTCGTGTGGGGTCACAGGGGCTTCCTGAGTCACGATGAGGTGGCGAATCGCGCCGGCTATATCCGCGCGCTCTGGGAGAGCGTTCTTGATCTGAAGGCGAGCGGCGCTTCTCTTGCGAGCGCTCACTCCACCCTGGCCGTCGCCAACGTCTTCCCGAACCTCGCTGCGACCGTCACCGACATGGCTGCGCTCCTGGGGCTTCCAGAGGCCGCCGTCGTCGCCGAAGCCGAGACGCAAAACGCCGCGAACGTCGACCTGTTCTGGTCCGCGGCGCCGTAGATCGGCGGCTGCAGCCGCAGACCGCTGTTCCACCGGGCAACGATTCTGCTCTCCCCCCGCAAGCCCGCTACATCCCGAGGTCCTCGTTGATGAAGTAGAGCTTGATGCGACCCACCGGGGCGCAGTGCTCGACGATCGACACGTAGCTGCAGACGCGGTGGGGCGAGGCGCAGTCGTGGCAGAATGCGGTTTTCGCACACGGGGTGTTCGCTCCCCACTGGATTGCCAGAGCCGCAGACGCGAAGTGCCTCGCTCGATGCATCGCGCTTTCGAGGTCGTCGCAAAGCTTGTTCCGACCGATGAACAGGTGGACGTGTCGCGGGCCGAAGGCGAGCGCCGCGACGCGGTTCCCGTCCCCGTCGATGTTGACGAGCGCGCCGCCGATCGAGACGGCGTTCGACGATGCGACGAAGGCGTCGGCGCACAGGTTCTTCCGCCGGATCTCGAGCTGTTCGTCGTAGGACGGGCCGAAGACGTAGCGGTCGAGGAAGTTGTAGCCTCCGGTCCGCAAGCGGTCGAGGACGCCGAGCTGCCGCAAGGTGTCCGAGCCGCCGTGCCCGACGCTGTCCTTCTTGTCGACCTGGGAGAAGAAGTGCTCGACCGCTTCAGCACCCGTCTGGAAGTGGCGGGCGTCGAAACCCTTGCGGTTGAAGTTCTCGACGGCACGCGCGATGCGAATCCGATGGTACGTATCCTTTGCTGCTTCAAGGTCCATCTCGGTCCTCCTACGGTGTCGACCTTCTACGAGGCCTTCGGCTCTTTGACTCGCTCGCCGAGCCGGTAGTAGCCGGAGTCTCCGCCGACGGTCCAGACGAGGAGGTCGGCTGTGACCATGTCGATCGTCTTCTCGTCTCGCAGAAGCTCGTTATCGACGTGGGACTGCACCACGCGGCCGATGATGCCGAGGTTCTGCTCTCTGTCGATCAGGTCGGTGACCTCGCACTCCATGGACAGCGGGCATTCCCGGATCATCGGCGCGGTTCCGAGCTTGCCGTAGAACGTCTCGAAGAGCGTCGACTTGTCGAAGTCGCGCCCGGACTTCGAGCCGCAGATCTCGATCCGGCCGAGGAGGTCGGCGGACGGGACGTTGACGCTGAACGTGCGATTCGCAAGGATGCCGCCTGCGGTGTAGCGCTTCTTGAAGATCGAGAAGAAGATGCTGCGGCCGAAATCGAAGGGCGCGACGTACCCGACGACAAGGTAGTTCGGCCGCCCTTCGACGTTGGCACCGACGAGGACGACGGGTAGTGGGCTCAGGACGTTGCCGGCGTACGGTTTCTTCATTGCTTCCCCCGTGAGTGCTTGTGCAGGGTCTCGACGAGTGGCCCCAGCGCGTAGACATTGAGATCCCCCGCGGCCGTGAACGACATGAGTCCGGCGTCCTGCACGGCGACGTTGCCGTCAACGAGCAGCTCCTCGTTGACGTACGACTTCACGATCCGGCCAACCACGTTGTGGCTCTGTTTGGTAGTCACGATCTCGAGGACCTCGCACTCCATGTTCATCGGGCACTCGCGGATCATCGGCGCCGTCTTCAGTTCGCCGTAGAAGGTGTCAAACAGAGCGGACTTGTCGACGTCCCGTCCGGACGTGGATCCGCAGCGCTTGACCAGGGGAAGGAGACCGACGGACGGGATGTTGACGCTGAACGTCCCGTTCTCGAGGATCCCCTGACTCGTGTACCGCGTGCGATTGATGGGGAAGACAACCTGCTTTCCGAACTCGAGCGGCGCGATGTACCCAATTGTGAGGTAGTTCGGCCGGCCGCTTACGTTGGCGCCGACCAACACGAGTGGCAGCGGCGCGAGGACGGTACCTGCAAACTCCTGCTTTGCCATGCTCCTTGCTCCTTCTCCGGCTAGCTCGCGTCGGGCGCCGTCCCGAAGGCTCACTCTTGAGCCCCTTCCAGCCCGCGCTTCGAAACGGACCTGTCTTTCTCTCGCGCCTCTGACCGTCGTGCGGCGAGCGTACTCGGATCAAGCTAACCTGTCAAGAGCATCACGAAGGTGAGTGGACGGAGTCCATCCACAGAGAGAACAGATGAACCGGCGGCCAGCAGATCACGCAAGAGCGCAGCCGGAGCACGCGAAATGCGGTTTGCGGCGGAATCGGCTGGGGGTAGACTGAGAAGGTCCCTGAGACGATTGGGACCTAACTCGTATAGAGCGGAAAGGGGGCGAGCCCGAATGGTCAGGTCCGAGGAGGATGCCGGCACGCTGAAGTTGATCGGCGGGCACGTCGCCCTCGACTTCTCGAACTCGGTCTGGCGTCGGGCGACGGCGCGCCCATGCGAGATTCTCGAGTCCTACTCCTGTCTTGTGGAGTGGTCGGGGCTGGCGGGAGTTCTGTCGGCGGATCGAACCGCCGAGCTCCTGAAGGAAGGCAAGCAGCGGGCCGCGGAAGCGGCCGTCGTCCTCGAGCGTGCGGTGACTCTGCGCGAAGCGATCTACGACGTCTTCTCGGCGGTCGCCGCAAAGAAGAGCCCCGATCCGCGCGCCCTCGCGACGCTCAACTTCGAGCTTTCGTCCGCCTTGTGCCGTCGGCAAGTGGTCGGAGATCCGGCGAGCTTCGGCTGGGGATGGCGAGGGTGCGAGTCGGCGCTCGATCCGATGCTGTGGCCCATTGCGGTCTCGGCCGCCGAGCTCTTGACCTCGGAAGACCTTCACTGGGTCCGCGAGTGTCAGGCCGCGGACTGCGACCGCCTCTTCCTCGACACCAGTCGAACGCGCCGCCGCCGCTGGTGCAGCATGGAGTGGTGCGGAAACCGCGAGAAGGCCCGCCGGGTCACGAAGCAGTCGTCGGAACGCGCTTAGTCCTCTTCGAGGCGGAAGCCGGCGGCGCGGAGGTTGCGGAGCAGCGCCTGCGACTCGCCGTGGATGAAGTCGGCGGTGTAGTGGCCGACGGTCCACTGCTGAGCGCAGTTCGTGACGCCGCGCTCGATGGACTTCCGGCGACGCTCCTCCGACCACTCGTTCGCGAAGCGGTTCGCCCAGCGCTCGTCGTGGACCCTGTACCACGCGCGGATGTCATCATCCGAGGGGATGTGGTATCCGTTTCGATGGACGACGGCCTCGAGCGGTAGGCGCGGAGCGAGATCGGGCGTCTCGTCGGGGTACCCGAGCGCGACGAGGCCGGCGGGAACGACGTAGTCAGGAACGCCGAGCGACTTGCGCAGGTCCTGGGACAGGACCATGCCGATGTAGACTCCTCCCAGGCCCATGCTCTCCGCGGCGATGACGACGTTGTGCAGGGCGATCGTCGC
>JBFYQP010000200.1:0-8058 GCA_041302745.1 Candidatus Bipolaricaulota bacterium
GCTTGCCGATCTTCGGATGCTCGTCGAGGAGTTGGCCCGTGACCCTCATCCCGCCGTCGAGTTCGACGATCGCGAGCCGGAGGTATCGAGTCTCGTAGTCGACGGCGAGCGCGTAGACGTCGGTGTACGTGAGCACGGCGCCCTCCCCCGCGATCTCCACCGGCTCGAACGTTTCGCCCCGGCACTTCGGACACACGGCATGCTTCGGGTAGCTCACGAGGCCGCACGTCATGCAGCGGAACGCGTAGACCTTCTCGCTCATCGCTCCTCCTTCCGAAGCACCGTCGCCACGACGTTGTTGCCGAATCCGCCGAAGTTGCAGGCGTACGCGGTCTTCGCCTTGGCGATCTGACGGCCGCCGGCCTCGCCGCGCAGCTGCCACGCAAGCTCCACGAGCTGCGCCACCCCCGTGGCGCCGACCGGGTGACCCTTCGCCTTCAGCCCTCCCGACGGGTTGATCGGGAGCTTCCCGGTGAGTTTCGTCTCGCCGCGTTCGACCGCCTTGTGCGCTTGCCCGACCTTGAAGAAGCCGGCGGCCTCGCTCTCGGCGATCTCGAGGATCGTAAACGCGTCGTGCAGCTCGGCGACGTCGATGTCGGAGGGCTTGACCCCGGCCTTGTCGAACGCGGCCGCGCTCGCGAGGCGCACGGCCTTGAGGTCGGTCGGATCCTGCCTCTCGTGGACCGCGTGCGTGTCGGTCGCCTGGCCGATCCCCGCCACGAGGACCCGCGGCGCACCGAGCTTCGCCGCGACGTCTTCCGAGGCGAGCACGAGGGCCGCCGCGCCGTCGCTCACCGGGCAGCAGTCGAACATGTGGAGCGGCTCCGCGACCGGCGGGTTGTTCACGACCGCTTCGGGCGACGTGAGGATTCCCTCCATCGTGACCGGCTGGTGGATGTGCGCGTACGGGTTCTTCATGGCGTTGTCGTGGTTCTTGATCGCGACGAGCGCGAGGTGCTTGCGCTCCACGCCGTAGCGCTCCATGAAGAGCCGGGCGAAGAGGCCGGCGAGCGACGGCAGGGTCACGCCGTAGATGTACTCCGCCTCCGGATGGGAGAGGCTGGCGACGAAGTCCGTCGCCTCGAGGCCGTCGACGGCCCGCATCATCTCGACGCCCGTGACGAGCACGACGTCCGCCATCCCGGACGCGATCGCCTGGTATCCAACCTTGACGGCCGACGCCCCCGAGGCAGGGCCGTTCTCCACGGCCTCGGCGGCCGCCGGCCACAGCGACAGCCGATCGACGAGGGCGCTCGCGATCGCCGTCTGGCGGTTGATGCGGCCCGCTCCCATGTTCGCGACGACCACCGCGCTCACCGGAATCTTCCCGAGGTTCGCGTGGTGGAGCGCCGCCAGCGAGGCCGTCGCCGCGAGGTCGACGAGGGGCCACTCCGACCGTCCGAACCGGGTCATCCCCGCGCCGATGACGTAGACGGGCCTCATGCCTTGCCTCCCTTCTCCCCGGTGACCTGGAGCCGAACCGTGTCTTCTCCGGGAAGGCGGATGGCCGCCGCTCCGGCAAGCGCCTCCGCGGAAACCGGACGGCGCCCCGAGACGAGGCGCGGCTTCGCGTCCAGGTACGTCTTCCGCGTCAGCACCCACGACGGCACGCCGCCGAGCTCGTGCTGCACGTCGTACTTCTTGTCGAGCGGGTACTCGATCATCCACCGGCGGAAGCCGATCGGGCTCTCCGCCACGATCAGCACCTCGTCCTGACCGCAGTGCTCGATGTGATACTCCATCTTCGCCGCGAAGAGGTGCGAGCCGACGCGCAGCCCCCGTCGAAGGGTGAGCGTGTGGTAGCTCATGCCGACCTTCGCGTCGACGAGCCGGCCGTTCACGAGCCCGGCCAGGACTCCGTCGATCAGGCCGACGAGGACGTATTCGTCCTTCACGCGGTACCGCTTGTACGCGAGGAGCTCCGAGTAGAGCCGCGCCGCCACGATGTCGTAGTAGTCCCTCTCGACAAGCAGGAGCGGGTAGATCGCCTGGAGCAGAATCGGCATCTCTTCGCGGCTCGCCTGGCGAACGATCATCTCTTCACCGCTCGCCAGGGTGATGGCCTTCGGGGGGTACGGCGGCATCTCCATCGCCGGCGGGCGAAGGAGGGCTTCCAGGTCGGTAACGCTTGCCATGCTCGCTCCTTTCGCGGAACCCCGCCTCTCGCGAAACGCGTAGACGAGCGGGGTTCTGCGATCGGCCTTGCGGCCAGGTTGTCTGTCCGGTGGAGACAATAGAGGCTCCGCGGGGAAACGTCAACACAGAGCCGCTCGGCGCGCTCCCCGAACCGGACGGGCGCCCTTCGTCCCCTACGCGGCCTTGCCGGACACCTCGGCCACGTCGAGCCGAAGCACGCACACCGAACGGACGGCGTCGTCGGAGATCCCGTCGGAGGGCCCGCCGTAGTGGGCCATCAGCGCCGCGAGGCCGCGCCGCTTCTCCTCGGGGTCCGCCACGATCGAAAGCCTTCCCGTGCCGATGACGCTCCGGAAGTGCACGCCCCAGGAGCACGCCGTGTCGCGCGCCACAACGTCGACGCCGATCTCGACCGCGAAGCAGGCGTTCGGGTTCCGCCGAACGACGTCGAGCTTGCGCCCTTCGGGGGCACAGTGGAAGTAGAGGCGCGCCCCGTCGTACCCGTAGCTCATCGGGACGACGTACGGCCGGTCCCCGTCGCAGAGGGACAGGTGGCAGACAGGTGCAGCATGGAGAACCTGGTCGATGTCGCTTCGGCTCGTGATCTCTCGATCGCTTCGTCGCATTCCTGACCTCCTCGATCCGCTCTCCGGGCGGCCCCGGTGCGCCTCGAGCCTTCATGCTATACTGCACGGCTCTAGAGCGCGAGCGCTCGCGGAGCCCGTCGCCGCTCCGAACGCGGAGAGGAGAATCCTGTGTCCTACGACTACGACGTCTGCGTCATCGGCCTCGGTCCCGCCGGCATGGCCGTCTCGATCATGGCCGCCGAGATGGGTTTGCGCGTTCTCGGCATCGAGAAGCGGAGCCTGGGCGGCGAGTGCATGTCGGTCGGCTGCATCCCGAGCAAGGCGCTTCTGCGAACGGCCCACCTCCGCCACGCCGTCTCGCGGCTCGCGGACTTCGCGCTCGCCGGGGTGAATCCGCCGGAGCCCGTCCGTCCCTTCGAGCACATCGCCGAACATCTCCGGTTCATCGACGAGAAGAAGACCCGCGCGATGTTCGCCAAGGTCGATCTCAAGCTGCGCGAGGGCCCGGCGTCGTTCGTCGACTCGCACACCGTGGAGGTCGCCGGCCGCCGCCACACGGCCAAGCGCGTCTTTGTCTGCACCGGGACGCGCCCCGCCGTCCCCCCGATCCCGGGGCTCTCGAGCGTCAAGTACCTCACGAACGAGACGGTGTTCGGGCTCGACGAAGTCCCCAAGAGCCTGATCATCCTCGGCGGCGGCGCCGTCGGGTGCGAGATGGCGCAGGCGTTCTCCAGGCTCGGATCGCACGTCTCGGTCGTGCACATGGATGAGCACTTGCTCCCAAACGGCGACTGGGACGCCGGCCGTTTCCTCGAGGACGTCTTTGCCGCAGAGGGAATCGAGGTGCACAACAACCGCAGGATCAGCGAGGTGTCGGAGACGAGCGGCGGCGTGGTCGTCCGGACGAACGCCAACGAGACTCTGCGTGGAGCCAAGCTCCTCGTCGCCGCCGGGCGGCGGTTCGACGCCTCGGAACTGCACTTGGAGAACGCCGGCGTCGAGGTCGACGAGCACGGGATCTGCGTCGACGGCGCCCTGCGCACGACCCAGCGCCACATCTACGCCCCCGGGGACGCGAACGGCGCGTACCTCCTGTCCCACGCGGCGATGCACCAGGGGATGATCGCCCTCCTGAACTCGATGCTTCCGCGGCCGTTCCGCCGCAACTTCCGCCGCTACGTCGTGCCGTGGGCCGTGTTCACCGAGCCCCAGATCGCCCACGTCGGCTGGCTCGAGCGCGACCTCAAGGCGAACGACGTCGAGTACGAGACGATCGAGGCCAAGTACGAAGACTACGGCGCCGCCATCGCGGAGGGGAACGCCGTCGGCGCCGTCCGGGCCTACGTGTCTCCCACCGGGCGCATCTACGGCACCCGCATCATCGGCGAGGGGGCGAGCGAGATGATCAACGAGTGGGGACTCGCCATTCAGAACCGGCTCCGAATCCACAAGATCATGATGCTCCAGCACGCGTTCCCCTCGATGTCGTTCCTCTCGAAGCGCGTCGCCGAGGGGTGGATGATGAACCGGATGAAGTCCCCGCGCGTGCAGAAGCTCATCCGATTCCTGGGGTGAGAGGCGGGCGACCGCGCTTCGGTACGCCGTTGACACCCCTTGCGGCGAGCGATATCATTCACGAACCGCGACGGTATCATTTGCGGACCTCATGAGGTTTTGAGAAGGAGAGTCTTTCGTGGAGCAGGGAGACAAGCGACTACCCAAGCGGGTTGGCAAGTACATCCATTCGATCGGTCGCCGAAAGCGCGCCACCGCTCGCATCTACCTCGTAGAGGGCGATGGGACGGTCATCGTGAACAATCGCCCTGCCGCGGAATACTTTTCAGCGTTCCTCCGCTCGCAGGAACACCTGGAGAAGACGCTCCAAGTGCCATTCACCATCACCGGGACCGTCGGCCGATACAGCGTGAAGGCCCGCGTTCGCGGCGGCGGGTTCACCGGCCAGATGGAAGCCGTGCGCCTCGGGATCGCTCGCGCCCTCTGTGGCGTGACCCTCGAGTACCGCACTCCGCTGAAGCAGGCCGGACTCCTCGAGCGCGACGCGCGTGAGGTCGAGCGAAAGAAGATCAACCGGCGAAAAGCCCGCAAGAGCGAGCAGTACTCGAAGCGCTAACCAAGCGGAGGCACCGACGTGAAGCAGGGGATCCATCCGGAGATGAAGAAAGCGGTCGTGCATTGCGGCTGCGGCGCGGAGTTCGAGACCGTCTCGACCGTGCAGGACATGCATGTTGACATCTGCTCCAAGTGCCATCCGTTCTTCACGGGCGAGGAGAGATTCGTCGACACCGAGGGGCGAGTCGAGCGGTTCCAGCGCAAGTACGCGGCCTCTCAGCCCGCCCAGCCCACCAAGAAGGCCGGGAAGTGAAGCCGCCCGTCGGCGGACAAGCGGTCATCGAAGGCGTGATGATGCAGAACGGCGACCGGATCGCGGTCGCCGTTCGTCGTCAATCCGACGGGCAGATCCTCGTCCGGTCCATCCCCAGCCGCGCTCGTTTCCGGCGCATCGGCCGGGTCCCGTTCGTCCGGGGAATCTTCCGGATGTACGACATGCTCGCCCTCGGCCTGCGGGCGCTCAACCTCTCCACACAGCTGGCGTTCCCGGAAGAGGAGCAGATGAGCAAGGGCGGGACGGTCGTCATGTTCGCTGTGTCCATGGTCATCGCCGTCGGCGCGTTCGTGGTGCTCCCCCTCGTCCTCGCCAACGCCGTGCCGACGCTGCGACTCGGAAACTCCATCCTGTTCAACCTCGCCGAAGGCGGGATCCGGCTTTCGTTCCTCTTCATCTACCTCGTCGCCATCTCGCGCATGAAGGACATCCACCGCGTGTTCCAGTATCACGGCGCCGAACACAAGGTCGTCTACACGTACGAGGCCGACGAACCGCTGACGGCGGAGAACGCCCGCAAGCACACCTCGCTTCACCCTCGTTGCGGGACCGCGTTTCTGATGACCGTCTTCGTCATCGCGATTCTCGTGTTCTCGCTCGCCGGAAACCCCGCGCTGTGGCTCAAGATCCTGTCTCGCCTGCTCTTGCTTCCCGTCGTCGCCGGGGTCTCGTACGAGTTCCTCCGATTCACGGGCAGGCACTTCGATCACTTGTGGGTTCGGGTTCTGGCGCAGCCCGGGCTGTGGCTGCAGCGCTTGACCACGGCCGAGCCGACCGACGACATGATCGAGGTCGCGATCGCCTCGCTCCAGCGCACCTTGGATACAGCGGAACCCGCGACCGCGCCGGCGCCCGGCGACTAGTCCCCTTCGGCCCTTCTTCGTCGCTCTCCCCGTCCTCCCCTCGCCGCTTCAGAACGACAGCGAGGCATTCGGCGTCAAGGAGAGCGGATGCGATTCCCCGAGCGAGAAGTGCCGGAACGCCCCCGCCGCAGCGATCATCGCCGCGTTGTCGGTGCACAGAGAGAGGGGCGGGAAGCTGACCTCAATCCCGCGCTTCGCGCCGTCCTCTACGAGACGCTCCCGGAGGTGCCGGTTCGCCGCGACGCCCCCAACGACGACGAGCTTCGTTCGGTGGAACCGCCACGTCGCCTCGAGCCCCTTCTTGGTGAGGATGTCGACCACGCTCGCGAGGACCGACGCCGCAATGTCTTCCCGCTTCTCGCGGGGGTTCTTCCGCAGGTGGTAGAGGACCGCCGTCTTGAGCCCCGAGAAGCTGAAGTCGAACCCCGTCGAGTCGCTCATGGGGCGCGGAAGGGGTATGGCTTTTGGGTTTCCGACCGACGCCAGGCGGTCGATCTCCGCGCCGGCCGGGTACCCGATCCCGACCATCTTGCCGATCTTGTCGAGGGCCTCCCCGGCGGCGTCGTCGACCGTGGAGCCGACAACCTGGTACTCGCCGTAGCGGGTGACGTCGACGAGCACCGTGTGCCCGCCGGAGACGACGAGCCCCATGAACGGCGGCTCGAACAGTGGGCGGTGGAGTCGGTGCCCGAACAGGTGTCCCTCGAGATGGTTCACGCCGACGAACGGAACGCCGAGCGCGAACGCCATCCCTTTGGCGTGCGACACGCCGACCAGGAGTGGTCCGACGAGCCCCGGTCCGTACGTCGCCGCAACGAGCGACAGGTCGCGCGCCTCGACGTGAGCGGCGTCCAGCGCGTCGCGCACGATGTACGGCAGTTTGACCACATGGTTGCGCGACGCGACCTCGGGGACGACGCCGCCGTATCGCGCATGGAGGTCGGCCTGGGTGTAGACGATGTTCGAGAGGATCTCGGTCTCGCCGCGGAGCACCGCGGCCGACGTCTCATCGCACGACGTTTCGATGCCGAGGGTGAGGGACGCACCGGCGTCCGTCATCGGATGTACTCCGGCTTCAGCACTCCGATGTACGGAAGGTTCCGGTAGAGCTCGGCGTAGTCCATCCCGTAGCCCACGACGAACGCGTCCTTCTCGAGCTCGAACCCGATGTAGTCGACCTGCGTCTGGATCTCGCGTCGGGCGACCTTGTCGACGAGCGTGCAGACGCGCACCGACGCGGGGTCCCTCGCCTCGAAGTTCCGCCGCAAGTACTCGATCGTGTAACCGGTGTCGATGATGTCCTCGACGATCAGGATGTCGCGCCCCTCGATCGGCCGTTGCAGATCCTTCACGAGGCGCACGGCGCCGGGCGCCGTCCCGTTGCCGTACGAGGAGACGCTGATCAGGTCGTACTCGACCGGCATCGGCATCGCGCGCGCCAGGTCGGCCATGAAGACCAAGGCCCCGCGCAGGATGCAAACGAGGAAGAGCGGTCGCCCGCTCACATCGCGGGCGAGACCTCCGGTCGTGTAGTCGGCGGTGATCTGTGCCGCCAGCTCGTGCGTCCGGCGAGCGATGGCCTCCTCGGTGAACAACACCCGTTCGATGCGTGCGGCGAGGTCGATCGAAGCCATGGCCTCCTACCCCTTCTTCTCCCGGACGCGGAACTTCGCGTCGAGCTTCCCCATGCGTTCGGTGATTCCGCCGTACTCGAGCTCGTGGTAGCCGAGCATCGCCGGCCCGGAGAAGCCCTGCTCGCGGATGAACGTCGCCTTCTGGGCGGCCTTGTTGCGCACCCAGTCCCAGTACGGATGGTCGAAGGCGTCCACCGCCTCCGTAAGTTTCCCTTCGCGAACGCAAAAGGCAAGGCACGAGACGATCGGCGGGCCGTCGAAGAACGATACTGTGCTCCCCGCCTTCACCGGCATCAAGGGGCCGGTGTGGCTTCCGCGCATGAACCCGGAGACTAGGTGAGCGATGTTGTACGGGGCGAGCACCTCGCCCGTCGCCGGGAAGCTCTTCTGCGTCCGAACGAGCAGGATCGGATCGTCCTTCCCGACGTACTTCC
>JBFYQP010000208.1:0-3866 GCA_041302745.1 Candidatus Bipolaricaulota bacterium
GACCGTTCGGCGAAGGATCGTCTCCGGCGCCATGCGCAGGATGAGCGATTGCGGCTCGTCGTCGAGGACGGAGAACTCCGACGACAGAAGCTCCTTCCCTTCGTACCCCTCGAACGCGTCCTCAAGCTCGGTCACTCCGAACCGAGCCAGAACGCTCGACAGTCCACTCGAAAGGTCGAGGACCATCCTCGGCGTGTCGAGCTCCTCGACGTAGAGCGAGAGGAGCGAGAAGGATGCCAGTCCGTCCAGGTTCACGAGGTAGGACGCAGGCTCGCCCGTGTCGGCGTCAGTGTTGGCGAACACCGCAGTGACCTCCGCCGTCTCCCCGGTGAACGTCTTCGTCTTCGTCTCGCCTTCCAGCTTCGACGCAATCGCCGTGATCGTCGCGATCCCCCAGTGGTAGTCGAGGCGCGCTCCCTTCAACTTGCGGGAGTACGTCGAGAAGCTCCCCATGTCCGGCACGATGAAGTCCCCGGCCACGCCGTCGAGCTTCGCCGTGTCGAGGTAGATGGAGAGGGACTGCAGGCTGTCGTCTTCCTGATCGTCGAAGTGGGCGACAACGCGCAGCACTCCGAGGGCGGTCGCCTCGACGTCCACGGCCAGGGTCTGCTCGAGCGAGATCGAACCCGACGAGAGCCCCTGGAGAGCGAGCGCGAGGCCATCCCCGAACCCGTAGCTGACCGTCCACGTCTTGCGGCCGCTGTAGCTCCCCGCGAAGCTCGACTCCTTCTCGGCATCCAACGACGCCGGCCCGGCATCCTGCGCGAGAGCGGCCGCGGCGAGCAGAGCCGCCGCGGCGATCGCCAGCACCCCAATCCATCGTTTCGTCATGGTCACCACGCAGCTAGAACCGCAACGCAAGAGTGATCCGGTGGCTGTCGCCGAGATCGTCCCGCGCCGCGTACGCCCAGTCCACCTCGAGCCCGGCGAACCGTACCGACAGGCCGCACGTCAGTCCCGTCCCATCGTATCCCACGCGGGCGCCGACGCCGCCGGCCCAGGCCTCGATCCCAACCGCGATGCCGGGCGACAACCCGAGCAGGCCGATCGCATCGAACGACGCCGTCCACGCGACGTCCGTCATCGGCGACAGCGTCGCCGCGACGCCGAGCCGCAGCCCGCCTTCCCAGTCCTCTTCGCTCCCGTCGTCGTAGGCAACCGGCGCCGACGCCGCTCCCTCCCACAACAACCCGACGCGCAGGAACTCCACGTCCACGGCGACCGCCGGGTCGAGCGACCATCCGCTCCCCTCAAACGGCGTCGAGACGCGCAGGAATCGCCAGCGAACCCCGACCGACACCGGCCCCACCGGCACGCCCACGCCGAGCACCGCGCCCTGGCTGGCGTAGCGGAAGCCCTCCTCGCCGTCGTCGATCAGCCCGGAATCGAGGAAGAGCAGGCCGAACGCCGCGTACGGCACCGCCACGACGACCGCCCCCTGCCCGACGCCCGCGAACCCCGACACGTAGAGGGACGAAAGCCCGATCCCGCGGTAGCCCGAGAGGCACGCCGGGTTGTAGAGGACTCCGGCCTCGTCGTCGGCGATGGCGGTGAATGCGCCGCCCAGACCGAGCGCCCGCGACGAGACCCCCACGTTGAACAGGTCGCCGATCCCTTCCGTCGCGATCGCGCCGAGGCCGGCGCAGGCGAGGCTCACGCTGAGGAGCACGAGGGTCCGGCCGAGCGTCCTCACGGTCGGATCACCAGCTTCCCGACCTCGGACGTGCCCTGATCGGTCACGAGAACGTACAGGTACAGGCCGGCGGCGAGGCGCTCGCCGTGCCGCGACACGAGGTCCCACGAGTACGCGTCGTCCTCCGCGTCGAGGTCCTCCTCGAAGACGAGGATCCCGGAGACGGTGTAGACGCGCAACACGGCGACCGTCGTCCCCTCGGGAAGCGCGTAGACGAACGCCGCCGCCCTCGACACGGGGTTGTCTTCCAGGGCGATCACGGGGATCTCGACCTCGACGACGGGCGGCTCTTCCGTTCCCAGACCCTCGACGGCCGCCGCGACGTCCAGCTTCCCGTACCCCCAGCGGACGTTGGGCGTTGTCCCCGTGGACGCGTCGCGTCGCGCCGTGGACGTCAGCGCCGCGAGGACCTCCTCCCCGGTCAGCGTCCCGTCAAGGGAGAGAAGCAGGGCCGCCGCGCCCGAGACGTGGGGCGCCGCCATGCTGGTCCCGAGGTTCATGACGTGGACGCCGTCCGTGTGAACGAGGTACTCGAGCTCAGTCGCGCTCGTCGACATCGCCGCGCAGATCCAGGCCCCCGGCGCCGTGAGGTCGGGCTTCGTCCTCCCGTCGCGCGTCGGCCCCTGGCTCGAGAAGTCCGACAGAACGGACAGCTCGTAGGAGGCCGAGAAGTCCTGCGCTCCCACCTGTGACGGCCACGTCGCCTTCGTGGTCCACGCCCCCACGGTGATGACGCCCTCGGCATTCCCGGGCTCGTCGACCGTCGACACCGAGTCCCCGTTGACGATCGACCCCGACGACGTCACCCACGCGTCGAACGACCCGCTGCCGGAGACCTGCCGCACCGTGACGCTCCAGACCTCGCCCGCCGTCACGCCGCTCAGCCGCACGTAGACCTCGCGGTCGCCGTTGTTTGCGTTCACCCCATCCGAGGCGTTGTCGACGTAGGCCACGCCGTCCGCCGTGATGACGTACCCGCTCGACGCCCCGGCCGCCGCCGTCGCCGTCCCCCCCGACGGCGAGGTGACCGTGACCGCGAATCCCGCGTCGCCGGGATACCAGAGCGCGAGCTCCATCTGCCAATCCGCCGGCGTGATCTGGAACGTCTTCGTCCCGCTCTGGAGCGTTCCCGAGGCATGGATCGCGTCATCCCCCTCGTTTCCCGCCGAGACCACAATCACGCGCCCCGCCCCGTTCGCGAGCGACGTCAACGCTCGCTCGAAGAGCGACGTCCCGTCGTGCGGCCCGTCGTGGCCGCCCAGGCTCAGGTTGACGACCGCCGGCGCTCCGATCGCCTCGGCCTTGTCGAGGATGTACTCGACCCCCTCGAGGATGTCGGCCGTGTAAAAGCTCGTCTTCACCGCGACGATCCACGCCTTGGGCGCCATCCCGACGAACCCGTACGACGACGAAGACCCGTCGCCGGCCGCGATGCTCGCCACGTGCGTGCCGTGGCCGCTCGTGTCCCTCTCCCGCACCCGACCCTCGCTCGGCCCGTACCCGAACGCAAGGTCCGACTCGATGTCGTCCTCGTCGTACTCCGCGCCGACAAGGCCGTACGTTTGATCCCAGATCGCGAGGATCCGCGTCGACTCCTCGACCCCGTCCCCGTTCGAATCGAAGCGGAAGTCGCGGTGCTCGTAGTCGATTCCCGTGTCGACGAAGCCGATGACCACTCCCTCGCCGAGCACGGAGGGCGTCAGGGCGTGGACCGCCGTCCCGCCGGCCGCCGCCACACTCGTGTCGAGTGCCGGCCGGGTCTTCCAGGAAGGCTCGACGTAGACGACCCGCTCGTCGCCCGCGAGCTCTTCGAGCTCCGCGACCGTGACCGACAGGGCGGACACATCGCTTCCCGAGAAACCGACGGGGGCGCCCAGGAACGTCTCCCCCGCAATCGGCTCCGTCGTTCGAACAAGAACCCGAAGCCGCACCTCCCCGGTCAGCGACACCTCGACCTCGGCCACATCGGACAGCGTCACGAGGCCCTTCGCGGCAACGTCCGTCTCGCTCGCCAAGAGCGCCCGCAGCGAAGGAGCAAGACGCGAAACGACCTCGGCGCCCGAAACGGAAAAGGCGAAACCAAGGAAAGCGATGGCCAACGCGACGGGCCACCGGAGCGGTCTAGTCACAATCGTCCCCCTCAAGATGAGAAGGCATTGTACCACACCCCGCA
>JBFYQP010000008.1:0-3125 GCA_041302745.1 Candidatus Bipolaricaulota bacterium
ATCGGCTGCCCGTGCCACACCTCGACGATCACCTCGACGACGAAAGGCGTGACGGCCACCTACTCGGGGCTTCCGCTGTGGCGGCTCATCGCCTACATCGACGACGACATCTTCCCGGCGATCGAGGAAGGGATTCACTACAACGACACGGACTTCAACGACGCGCTTCTGGCGTTGGGGTACAACGTCGTCCTCACGGCGAGTGACGGGTACAGCCAGACCGTGCCGCTCTCCGTGATCGCTCACAACGACCTGTTCATCGTCGCGTTCAAGAAGGACGGAGCGTTCCTCGACGCGTCCAAGGACGGCGCCATGCGGTTCGTCTACGATGACTCCGTGGTGCTCCCGGACGGGGTGAGCCTGAAGTCGGTGAAGTTCCTCGCGTCGATCACGTTGGTGAAGCCGTAGGTCCGACGTGAACCCCGCCGCTTCGGAGACGCGCCACCGGTTCGATGTCCGCGACATCGTTCTGATGGCGCTCCTCTCCGCCGTCGGCGGGGTTCTCTCGACCTACATCGGATACCTCGGCAACCTCGTCAATCGGCTGTTCGGCGTCCCCTTCGGGGCCGGCCAGCTGATCTCCGGGCTTCACATCGTCTGGCCGCTCCTCGCCCGCGCACTCATCGGCCGATTCGGGGCCGGGACGCTGACCGGCCTCACGAAGGGGGTCGTCGAGCTGTTCACGGGGGGGACGCACGGAGTCGTCATCCTGCTTGTCTCGGCGGTTGAGGGGCTGTTCGTCGACCTCGGACTCGGAATCACCCGCCGTCGCAACCTTCTCGTCACGATGCTCGCGGGAGCGCTCGCCAGCGCCGCGAACGTGTTGGTGTTCCAGGCAATCTACTTCTCCGGCGTGGCTGCCAGTTTCCTCGCGCTCATGATTGCCGCGGCGTTCGTTTCCGGCGGCGTCTTCGGCGGATACCTGGCGTGGGACATCGAGCGGGTGCTCGTGGCATCGCGCCTGATTCGCCCTACGGACTCGGTCGTGCCGAGCGGGCGACGCCTCGTCGGGTGGCGTCACGCCGCTACGCTCGCCGTCGTCCTCGGCTTCCTGGCGGGGGGCGTGTACTTCTACCTCAAGGTCTACGACCCGTTTCCGACGCCCGGCGCTGCAACCATTGCGGGCGCGGTGGAGGCGCCCTACGAGTTCGTCTACGGCGAGTGGAAGGCGGAAGAGCACACCGTGCGGACCGAATTGCGCGGCAGCGTGACCTACGTTCCTCCAGCGGACTACACGGGAATCCCGATCGACCTTGTTCTCGAGCGGGCCGGCCCATCCAGAAGTGCGACGACCGTGCGAGTCGTCGCGGCGGATGGATACGAGGCACGGCTCCCGCTCTCGGACCTGGAGAGCCATCGGGACATCCTCTTGACCCTCGACGGCGACGACCTTCGACTTGTCGCTCCCGGGTACGACGGCGCGTATTGGGTGGAGCAGGTGGTGCGGATTGCCGTCGAATGACCGGTTCGACGTCGCGATCTCCGACCTCTCCGTGCGCTACCCGGATCGAGAGGCGGACGCGCTCGTCGGCTTCTCCGAGACGATCGCGGAGGGGGAAGTCGTCGCCATTGCAGGGCCGTCGGGATGCGGGAAAACGACCCTCTGCCGGACGCTCGCAGGTTTCGTTCCGTCGATGATCCCGGCGACCGTGTCCGGCGACATCGATCTCGGCGGCGACTCCATCCGCGGCGTCCCTGCCGAAGCGCTCGCAACGCGCATCGGACTGGTCCAACAAGACCCAGACGCACAGATCTGCACGCTCTCTGCGTGGCAGGAAGTCGCGTTCGGGCCGGAGAACCTCTGCCTTCCGGCGGCTGAAGTGCGCGCGCGTGTGGAACAGGGACTGGCCGAACTCGGGATCGCGCACCTTCGCGACCGCGTCACGACGACCCTCTCCGGCGGAGAGAAGCAGCGGCTCGCCATCGCGTCGATCCTCGCGATGGAGCCACGAGTCCTCCTGTTCGACGAGCCCACGGCGAACCTCGATCCGCGCGGCGTCCAAGCTCTTTTCGCGACCCTCTCCCACCTCTGCCGCGCCGAGAGGCGAACGCTCGTCATCATCGAACACAGGATCGACGCGCTTCGCGCGCTCGCGCCGCGCCTGGTTCTCCTCGACCGTGGGAAGACGGTCGAGCGTTACCCGGCGCGGGAGCGCATCGACTACGCCGAAGTCGGCCTTCGCGGAGCGTGGGCTCTCGCTCCGGCGGGGACCACGACCGGCTCTCCGCGGGTCACGGTCGATCGGGTTTCCTTCGGCTACACCGCTCCGCTGTGGAAGGACATCTCGTTCACCCTGCACGAAGGCGAGGTTCTTGTCGTGATCGGCCCGAACGGCGGCGGAAAGACCTCGCTCCTTCGCTTGCTTGCCGGGCTGGCGGCTCCTCAGGAGGGCACGATCGGCCGCGCTCCGGGAACGCGGACCGGCTTTGTCTTCCAACACCCGCACCACCAGATCTTCGAGCGAACGGTGCGCAAGGAGATGGAGCTTGAAGGCCCGCGAGGCGAGGGGGGCGTCGACGCCGAACTCCACGACGCGCGCCTCGCGGGCCTCGAGAACGTGGCCCCCTTGTCCCTCAGCCTCGGCGAGCAACGACGGCTGACGGTGGCGACGGCGCTCGCCCGTCGGCCCAACCTGCTGCTGCTCGACGAGCCGTTCATCGGGCAGGACCGGAGGAACGTCCTCTGGATGATTGCGAGGCTGCGGGAGGTCGTCGCGGCCGGCGGAACGGCCGTCCTCGTGACGCACGACATCCCGCTCGCCGCGGCGCTGGCGGATCGGATCCTGTACTTGGATCAAGGGGCGCACCTCCTCGGCCCTCCTGACCAGGTGTTCGGCCGACTGAGAGACCTGGGAGAGGCCGCGTTCACCCCGGAGGCCTGGTCATGACTGGAGGAGGACTCCACCGTTCTTCGCCCATGGCGAGCTTCGTTCTCCTGCTTGCCCTCGTCGGGGTCGTGCTTGCGGTTCCGAGCCTGATCGTCGAAGGGGCCATCCTCCTTGGCGTGGGATGCCTCGCAGTCGCCTCCGGGGACCGCCCCACGGAGTTTCTCCGGCGCCTGCGCTTCGTGGTTCTCTTCGCCCTCGTGCTGTTCATCGCCCAGGCGCTGTCGGTGTCCGCAGGAC
>JBFYQP010000012.1:0-4315 GCA_041302745.1 Candidatus Bipolaricaulota bacterium
TTCCTCCCCACTCCGGTCGTTGCCTTCGACGGTGAACGGTACACGCTCGATGGGAATCGCCCTCAGAGCATCGGCAAGCTTCGCGCCTTCTATGGGGTAGCTGGCGCCATCCTCAAGGCCTACGCCTACGTGATGAGCCTCGGCGCGGACGGCCTGCTGGAGGCTTCGAAGGTCGCGGTGTTGAACAACAACTACCTCCTCAAGCGAATGCGCGAGATCGCTGGCGTCACCGCTCCGTACGCCGCGGGGCGGCATCGGATCGAGCAAGTTCGCTACAGTTGGGAGGAGCTGTGCGCCGAAACGGGGGTCCGGTCCGAGGACATCGGGTTGCGGGCCGCTGATTTCGGCGTCCATTACTGGACAAGCCACCATCCGTTCGTCGTCCCTGAGCCGTGCACTTTGGAGCCGACCGAGTCGTTCTCCAAGACCGACATCGACGAGTACGCGGCGATCTTGAAGCATGTCGCCAAAGAGGCGCGGGAGGATCCGGCAACGCTCCTTGCGGCGCCGCACAACAGCACCGTGCACCGCGTCGACCCCGCGTCACTCGACGATCCGTCTCAGTGGGCGATTACCTGGCGGGCCTTCCTCAAGAAGCGCGAACAGCCAGAAGCATGAGCGAGCCGGAAAGAGGAGCCGAGCGAGAACGGCGCGTTGGCCTGATCGTCAATCCGGTCGCGGGCCTCGGCGGGCGCGTCGGGCTGAAAGGGAGCGACGGAGCAGCGATCCAACAGCGAGCGCTCGAACTCGGCGCCGTGCCGCGGGCGCTCCATCGGACGATCGAGGCTCTCGTGCGGCTCCGCCCGCTTGCTGGGGAGTTCACGTTCGTCACATACCCAGGGGAGATGGGAGAGGAGGCTGCGAGACGTTCGGGGTTCAGTCCTCTGGTGATCGGCTCGATCGTGCCGGCCAAGACGACGGCCAGCGACACGCGAGCCGCGGCGTCCGAGATGCGGCGTCTGGGGGTCGAGCTTCTCCTGTTCGCCGGGGGTGACGGTACGGCTCGAGACGTGTCCGCTGCCGTTGGTCAAGATCTGGCCGTCCTTGGCATACCCATCGGTGTCAAGATTCAGTCTGCTGTGTATGCCATCAGCCCTGCTGTCGCAGGGGAGCTGGCTCGTAGCTTCCTAGAGGGGAAGACTCAGGGAACGCACGAGGCCGAGGTAGTAGATGTCAACGAGGCCGCCCTCCGCTGCGGCGTCGTCAGTACGATGCTCCACGGCGTCCTTCGCGTTCCGAACGATGTGCGGCGGGTGCAAGGAGCAAAGGCCAGCAGCTCTCAGAGTGATGCCTCCGCCGCAGTGGCGATCGCGAAGCACGTTGTCGCCCGAATGGATGCGGAGACCGTCTACATCGTCGGGCCGGGGACGACGACGCGCGCCATCCTCGCTGAGCTTGGAACGGAGAAGACGCTTGTCGGCGTCGACGTGATCCATCGAGGGAGGTTGCTGGCATCGGATGTCAATGAGGCACAGCTGCTCGAATTGCTGGATGGGCGGCCAGCGCAGATCATCGTCACACCGATCGGAGGCCAGGGGTTTCTGTTTGGCCGTGGGAACCAGCAGATCAGTCCGAACGTCCTCCGATGTGTCGGAGTTGAGAACGTCCTCGTCATCGCCACGCCGGAGAAGCTCAACCGCCTCACGACGCGCCCGCTTCTCGTCGATACCGGTGACGAAGAGGTCGATCGCATGTTGGCTGGGTACGTCTGCGTCGTCTGCGGACCGGACGATCTCCGCGTCGTTCGTGTCGCCTCTGCCTCGCTCACGGAAGAGAGTATCAATTGCCCCAGTCCGCGATGCCGGTAGGCTCCCTGTACGTCAGCGCGCCGATGAAATCCAGATGCCCAGTAGCCCGAACTGGCCCTACGACGACGTTACTGAGCGGAGTTGTTGAGCAGGACGGTGTGGGTAGGGGCCGAAGAGCCGTACCTGAGCGCCTTCCTCTCCGTCCCTTTTCGCTTCCTCACAGCGTTGTCTCAAGTGCCACCTCTGGCGCGAGAATCCGGACTGTTGGAACAGTCGCCGTCCTGCAGTATAATGTCCTAACAATGTCCATCAGTGCCTCTCTACGATGCGTGCTCTCTGAAGCAAGGGCGTTGTGAGGCCATTGCGCGCCATGAAGGGCCAATTCAGTTTGTCGTGACGCGCGGAGGCTGTGAAGGAGGTGGGCGTACGAACCAAGAACGGAGGCTTCTGTTCACTCGACATCCACAAGGAGGCAACTCATGAGGAAGTACACGTACTGGTTGGTTCTGGGGTTGGCGCTTGTTCTGACCTCTTCGATGGCTATGGGGGCCGCAGCTGCAAACGACAAACTCGTCTACCTGTTCTACGGCGAGCCTGGCGAAGCAGATCCAGCGACGGCCTACGACATGCGATCGTCAACCCTGATCAATAACGTCTACGACCGGCTCCTGACATACTCGGGAACTGACGCGACGACGTTCGCGCCGATGCTGGCAGAAAGCTGGGAGGTCTCGGACGGTGGATCGGTTCTCACATTCCACCTTCGCCGCGACGCGAAGTTCCACGACGGCTCGCCGGTGACGGCGGAGGCGGTTCGTTATTCGTTCAACCGCGTCCTGACAATGAACCAGCCGCCCGCCTGGATGCTCTCCCAGATGATGACTCTGGAGAGCACGGTGGCCGTGGATGCGTACACCGTTCGGATCAACTTGACGATGCCGTACGCCGCTGCGCTTGGCGTGCTCACCCACAGCGTAGCCTCCATCGTCAACCCGGCGGTCGTCGAGGCCAACGGCGGGATCGTGGCCGACCAAGAGAACACGTGGATGAACCAGAACGAGGGCGGCGCTGGCTCGGGACCCTACAAGCTGGCCGCGTGGATCCCCGCTGAGCGGCTGACGTTCGAGCGCTACGACGGCTACTGGGGCACCAAGGCGCTGACGAAGACGATCGAGTGCCCGATCGTCCCGGAGGTCGGGACTCGCGTGCTCATGCTCCTTGCTGGGGACGCCGACGTGCACGACCAGTTCCCGGAGACGAACGTTGCTGACCTCGAAGGCGCCGCGAACCTGACGATTACGACGCCGGCGACCTTCAACATCGACTTCATCTCGCTCGGCTGCCGAGGCACGATGGCCGAGAAGGAAGTTCGACAGGCGGTGTCGTACGCATTCCCGTACGAGATCGTGCTCGAGTTCGTCTACAACGGGCTCGCGGTCCGCTCGACCGGACCCATCCCGGCGGGGATGTTCGGGTATGTCGACCCTGCCGCAGCGGGGCGCTACTCGTACAGCATCATCAAGGCGAATCAGATCCTCGACGCCGCGGGCTGGGCGTGGTCTGGCCAACCCGGCGTAGGCTATCGCTCAAAGGGCGGCGTGGAGCTCGGAATGGAGGTCCTCACGCCGATCGGCGAGGAAGTCAAGATGCAGGAGGTCCTGCTGTGGCAGGACAGCCTCCGGCAGATCGGCTTCAACCTCAGGATCCGTGAGATCGTGTACGCCATGATGTACCGGACGGTTCGCAACCACGATACAGACGGCATCATGACGGGTTGGCTGCCGGACTACGCGGACCCGGACAACTACGTCGATGGGATCCTCAACTCCGCGAACGGCAACGTCGACGCCATCTGGGGGAACTCTTACAGCAGCCCGGTGATGGACTCGTTGATTCTCCAGGCCAAGTCCGAGACCGACGTGGCGAAGCGCGCCGCGCTGTATGCCCAGATCCAGGCTTTGTCGTTTGAGGATGCGCCGTTCGTGTATGTGGCGCAGCGCTCGAACGTGATCGTCCTGAGCAACGCCGTGAAGGGCTTCTACTACAACCCGATCCTCCCGATCGACTTCGCGTCGCTGTACAAGGACTAAGAAGGTAGTCCGGACCATGGGGGCCGGGGCACGCTCCGGCCCCCTCTCTTGACTCCGCCTACGTTGGACGGATTCATCTGTTCGCTCGATGAGGAGAGGAGATGAAGCTTAGCACCTACATCCTGCGCCGAGCCGCGATGCTTGTTCCTGTCCTGCTGGGCGTGCTGGTGCTCATCTTTGTGATCGCGTACGTCATCCCGGCCGATCCGGCGCGTGCCTGGGCCGGGCCGCGAGCGCGGGCCGAACAGGTTCAGGCGCTTGAGGAACGTTACCACCTGAACGACCCGCTCCACATCCAGGTCTACACGTACCTCAAGAACGTCATCCTGCACTTCGATCTCGGGGTGTCTCCGACGACGGGCCGGCCGGTGCGGGACGACCTCAAGGCGTTCTTCCCAGCGACGTTCGAGCTGGCCCTGTGCGCGTTCGTGTTAGCGATCGCCTTAGGCATCCCGCTGGGCGTGATCTCCGCCTTGC
>JBFYQP010000014.1:0-3933 GCA_041302745.1 Candidatus Bipolaricaulota bacterium
GGATCTCCCCGTCGATCTGGTCCGCCCGGCAGATGATGTGGGCGTCGTCGATCGTGAACCCGCGCACCCGCAAGAGGCCGTGGAGCACGCCTGAGCGCTCGTACCGGTAGACGGTGCCGAGTTCGGCCATCCGGATCGGAAGCTCGCGGTAGGAGTGCATGCGGGTCTTGTAGATCAGGATCTGGTACGGGCAATTCATCGGTTTGATGTAGTAGTCGACGCCGTCGATGTCCATCGGCGAGTACATGTTCTCGCGGTAGAAGCCGAGGTGGCCGCTGATCGACCAGAGGTCGGCCTTCCCGATGTGGGGCGTCGTCACCGTCTCGTACCCGGCGCGGTCGTGCTCGGCGTACCAGAACTCCTCGATCGTCCGACGCAGTCGGGCGCCCTTCGGGTGCCAGCAGACGAGGCCGGCCCCACCTTCCTCGTGGATGCTGAAGAGGTCGAGGTCCTTCCCAAGCTTCCGGTGGTCGCGCTTCGCCGCCTCCTCGAGCCGCCAGAGGCGGTCGGCCAGGTCCTTGGCCTTCTCGAACGCCGTTCCGTAGATGCGCTGCAGCATCGGCCGCTTCTCGTCGCCCCGCCAATAGGCGCCGGCGACCGACAGGAGCTTGAATGCGTCGGCCTTGACGCCGCCGGTCGAGCGCAGGTGCGGGCCCCGGCACAGGTCGACGAACTCGCCCTGCTCGAACAGGGTCACGAGGTCGCCCTCGAGGTCGTCGACGAGCTCGAGCTTGTAGGTCTCGCCGCGCTTCTCGAGGAGAGCGCGGGCCTCCTTCTTCGAGACCTCGCGCCGCGTGATGGGGAGGTCGGCGGCGATGATCGTCTTCATCTCGTCCGAGATCTTCGCGAGGTCGTCCTCGGTGAGGGACCGCGGGAGGTCGAAGTCGTAGTAGAACCCGTCCTCGATCGCCGGACCGATGCCGAGCTTTGCGTCGGGGAGGAGGCGCTTCACCGCCTGGGCCATGACGTGGGTCGCCGTGTGGCGGAGCGTCTCCAGCGCTTCCGGGGATCCGGCCGTGAGGAGCACCAGCGTGCCGTCCTTCGCCAGGCGCTCGCGCACGTCGCGAAGCTCCCCATCGAGCCGCGCGCAGGCGGTCGACCGAGCCAGCCGGGGGCCCAGCCCCTCGGCAATCTCGAGAATCGTCGTCCCCTCCTGCACTTCACGGACAGAGCCGTCAGGCAATGTGATCCGAATCATCCCCAAAGCCTCCTTCCGAAGCGAAGCATCTTACTCAGGACCGCGCGCGCGCTACAACGGAACGCTACAGGATGTAGCGAGAAAGATCGGGGTCCTTGGCGATCCCGGCGAGGCGAGCGTTCACGTACGCCCGATCGATGACGATGGTCTCGCCGCGGCGGCGATCCGCCTCGAACGAGATCTCCTCGATCAGCTTCTCCATCACCGTCGTCAACCGCCGCGCTCCGATGTTCTCCGTCGTCTGGTTCAGCTCATAGGCGATGGTGGCGAGCGCTTCGATCGCGTCGGGCGCAAACTCGAGCACGATGCCCTCCGTCGCCAAGAGCGCCGCGTACTGCTTGGTGAGCGCGTCCTTCGGCTCCGTGAGGATCCGCAGGAAGTCGGAGGCGGTGAGGTTGTCGAGCTCGACGCGAATGGGCAAGCGTCCCTGCAGCTCGGGAATGAGGTCGCTCGGCTTCGACATGTTGAACGCGCCGGCCGCGATGAACAGGATGTTCTCCGTGCTGACGGTCCCATAGCGCGTTCTCACGGCCGTGCCCTCGAGGAACGGCAAGAGGTCACGCTGCACACCCTGGCGCGACACGCCGGGGCCTCCCTGCTCCTCGCGCCCGCCGGCGGCGATCTTGTCGATCTCGTCGATGAAGATGATCCCCATCTCCTCCGCGAGCCGCAGGCCCTCCTGCCGCACTTCGTCCATGTTGATCAGCCGGTCGACAACCTGCTCGAACAGGATGCCGCGGGCCTCGCGGATGCGAACCTTCTTCTTCTTTCGATTCGGCGGGAGGAGGCCCGAGAGGACGTCGCCCATGTCGATCCCCATCTGGTCCATGCCGTCCTGCGAGAAGACCTCGATCTGCGGCAGGACCTGTTCCTCGACGGTGATCTCGATGTACCGCTCCTCGAGATCTCCCGCGTCGAGCTTCTCGCGCAGCTTGTCGCGCGTCTTGTGGGGCGCCTCTTCGGGCGTCGGATCGCCGTCCGCGGGAGCGGGGAGGAGCGCGTCCAGGATCTCCTCGGTCACCAGCCGCTCGGCCTCGTCCTCGACGCGATCGATCTCCTCTTCTCGGATCATGTCGACGGACATGTCAACGAGGTCGCGGACCATCGACTCGACGTCACGGCCGACGTAGCCGACCTCGGTGAACTTCGTCGCTTCGACTTTGATGAACGGGCAGGTGGTCAGACGCGCCAGCCGGCGGGAGATCTCGGTCTTTCCCACGCCGGTCGCACCGATCATGAGGATGTTCTTCGGCTTGATCTCGTAGCGCATCTCCTCTTCGACGAACTGACGGCGCATCCGGTTGCGGAGCGCGATGGCTACGGCGCGCTTCGCATCCTTCTGGCCTACGATGTACTTGTCGAGTTCCTCGACGATCTGTCCCGGCGTGAGGCCGGCAATCTGGTCGTCGGGCACTTCCGCCCATGCGCTCATCCGTCACCTACCAGCTGATGCCTTCGACCACGATCTGGTCGTTGGTATAGATGTCGATCTCCGCGGCGATCTCGAGCGACCGCCGTGCGATCTCGTCGACCTTGAGAGTCCCCATGCTCGCAAACGCCTTCGCGGCCGCCAGTGCGTACGCACCCCCCGACCCAATCCCGAGGATGCCCCCGTCCGGCTCGAGCACGTCGCCGGCGCCGGAGATCATGAGGACCCCTTCCTCGCTCGTGACCGCCATGACGGCCTCGAGATGGCGAAGAATCCGATCGGTCCGCCACTCCTTCGTCAACTCCACCGCGGAGCGCTTGAGCTTCCCGTCGTACTTCTTCAGCTTCCCCTCGAACTTGTCGAGAAGAGCGAGGCAATCGGCCGTGGCGCCGGCAAACCCAACCAGCACCCGATCGTCATTCAACCGGTAGACCTTCCTCGTGTTCTTCTTGATCACCGTCGTGTCGAGCGTGGCTTGGCCGTCACACGCAATGACGGCGCGGCGTTCGTCCGGCGAGTAGATGGCGAGAATGGTTGTGTTTCGTACGGGCGTCATGAGGACGCCATTCTAGTTCTCTTGCAGAGACTCTTCAATCGCATCGTACCGACAGCCTGGACACACCGCGTCTCGCCCCACGTAGGCGACACCACAGCGCGGACATCGGCGTCCGCCGCGTTCCGCCAGTGTAACCTCACGACCGCGTTGGCGACGGTAAATTCCCGCAAATGCTGCACGAAGCTTGGGATCTTCGACGTCTGCAAACAGAGCCTCTTCGCTAGCGGTCGACTCGATGTCACACACTCTGCGCGGTATGGACTGCGGACGCTGGACGTCTCCCGTCGAGATGCGGATTCCATGAAGCTTCTCACCGTGCAGTTCCCGGTTTAGTTTCGCCAGAAGTTCCGAGGCGAGCAGGTTCAGCTCTTGGGTTGCAGAGGAATTGTTCGCGACAATGTGCAACACCCCTTCGCGAACGAACAACGCCTCGGCATAAGCGGCCAGTCGGCCGACGACCTTAGGCCAGAGGAATACGGCCTCTTGCTTCGCGTACTCGTCGGCTAAGCCGCAGCGCTGCAAAACAGCTTCTACGAATCTTCTATCCATAACCTGTTGTAGTTGTAGGCCATCGAGAAGTGGGGGACAACTCCGGAGTCGGCGTTTCGATCGATTCTTGCAGGATCGTCATTCGGTGTACATCCGGCGGGGAACCTCCGTTGATCGGGGGACATCGCTTGGGGAGAACGCAGGCCGCTCTCCTTCCCCAGGGGATCTCCCCAGGTTGACGCCAAGAACGAGCAGGTTGTT
>JBFYQP010000026.1:0-4567 GCA_041302745.1 Candidatus Bipolaricaulota bacterium
CCGCGCATGAACCCGGAGACTAGGTGAGCGATGTTGTACGGGGCGAGCACCTCGCCCGTCGCCGGGAAGCTCTTCTGCGTCCGAACGAGCAGGATCGGATCGTCCTTCCCGACGTACTTCCCTGCAATGTTGCGCAGCCGCGTCGTGCAGCAGACGGCGGCGATGTCGCCATCGTGACGGGATCGAATCGTCTCGATCACAAAGCGGCCGTTGTCGCGGAGAAGCGCGACCAGGTCGTAGACTTCCTCGGGCGTCACAAGCTCGATGACGCGGTCGCCCTCGATGTGATCGACGTCCATGATCGTGAAGGTGAACCCCTCTCCGACCACGGAGGAGAGCGCCAGCCCGGCGTTGTACATCGGGTCGGCAAACCCGAGGTAGAGTGGCAGGTTGTACGCGCCCGGCTCGGTCTTGTCCGCCGTGAACAGGAGAAACGGCTCGTTCGGCCGCTCCTCGAACGTCATCTCGGCCACGGCCGGGCCAAGCCCCTTCGCGTTCCCGGAGAACGCGTCCTTCAGAAGATCCTGTCCGGCGCCGTAGAGGCCCTGTCGCTTGGCGACGCTCGTACCCGCGAGGAACGCGTCCCACGCGAGCTTGTGGATCACCGAGTCGTCGGTCCCCCGCTCGTGCGACATCAGGATGGCCACGTCGTCGCCGGTGTGAGTGACGGCGAAGTCGATCACGCGTCCCTTTCCGCCCTCCCGCACCGCGTCGCGCACGGCGTCGAGGAGCGCGTCGCTCGGACGCAGGTGGCCTCCGATGCTGCCGACGTCCGCCTTGATGGCCGTCAGTGTGACCTTCATCCCCCAGACCTCCGAGAAAAGGATCGGTGCCAATAGCCGACCCGGCCAGCTATTGGCACACGACACCATTATATCCGTCGACCGGGAACGGCGGCAATCGCGCCTCGCCGTCCAGCTGGCGAAGGCCCCAGGCGGACCCTCCTGAGGCGGCCGGCGTTCGTGACGACGTTGATCGACGAGAGCGCCATCGCCGCCTCGGCGACGAGCGGGTGGAGCAACCCCGCGACCGCAAGCGGGATCGCCACGACGTTGTAGAAGAACGCCCAGAAGAGGTTCTGGCGGATCTTGCGGAACGTCGCGCGGGAGAGGCGCACGGCGCGCGCGACCGCCGCCGGCTCTCCGGACACGAGGGTGACGTCGCCCGTCTCGATGGCGACGTCCGTCCCGGTTCCGAGGGCGATCCCGACGTTCGCCGCGCGGAGCGCGGGCGCGTCGTTGATCCCGTCCCCGACCATCGCCACGACGCGACCCTCGCCCTGCAGTCCTTCGATCACTCGGACTTTCCCCTCGGGCAGCACCCCGGCCTCGACCCGCTCGATTCCGACCGCTTGGCCCACGGCGCGCGCCACGCGTTCGTTGTCTCCGGTAAGAAGGACGACGTCAAGCCCGAGCGCCCGGAGTTCCGCGATCGCCGCGGCCGCACCGGCCTTCGGCCTATCGGCGATTCCGAGGACGCCAAGCCAGCCCGACGAATCGGCAACGACGATCGCCGACTTGCCGTTCGCCTCGAGCGCGTCGACGGCCGAGCCGGCCGCCGAGTCCCCGGCTCCGACCTCGCCGCGAATCCAAGCGACGGAGCCGACGAGAACGTCTCGCCCGTCGACCCGCCCCCGAACGCCCTTTCCGGGGAGCGCGACGAACCCCTCGAGGGGAGAGAGCCGGATGCCGCGCCCTTCGCACGCGGCGACGACCGCTCGCCCGAGAGGGTGCTCCGAGCCCCGCTCGACGCTCCCTGCGAAGCGGAGAAGGTCCGACTCGCCGACTCCGAAGGAGACGGCGTCCGTCACCTCCGGGCGCCCTTCGGTGATCGTTCCGGTCTTGTCGAAGACGATCGTGTCGACCTTCCGCAGCGTCTGGATCGCCTCGCCGCTCCGAAACAGGATCCCGTTCTCCGCTCCCTTTCCGCTTCCCACCGAGAGAGCGGTCGGCGTCGCAAGGCCCAAGGCGCACGGACAGGCAATGACGAGCACCGCGACCGCCGCGAAGAGCGCCCTCGAGAAGGGCGAGAGATCCCCGTGAACCCACGGGAGGAAGCCGCTTGCCCAGGCTGTGATTCCGGCGAACGCCCCCGGCGCGACGAGCCAGAGGACGAACGTCGCGAGGGCGAGCGCAAGGATGACGGGCACGAAGACCCTCGTCACGCGGTCGGCGAGCGCCTGGATCGGCACCTTCGATCCCTGCGCCTCTTCGACGAGGCGGATGATCTGGGCGAGGAACGTATCCTTCCCGACCGCGCCGGCTTCCACGTGGAGCAGTCCTTCGACGTTCAGGGTCGCCCCGATGACCTTGTCCCCCGCCGCCCGCCGCACCGGAATCGACTCACCCGTGGCGATCGATTCGTCGACGTGGCTCTCCCCGCTCACGACCACCCCGTCGGTGGGCACCTTGGCCCCGGGGCGCACGACCATCACGTCGCCGATCGCGACGTCCTCGATCGCAAGGTCGATCTCCCGGCCATCCCGAACTACGGAGGCCGTCTTCGCTCCGAGGGAGAGAAGCCGCCGGATCGCCTGCGACGCTCGCCCCTTCGCCCGAGCCTCCACCCAGCGCCCGGTGAGGTGAATCGCCAGGATCATGGCCGCCACGCCGGCGTAGTCGTGCACGGACGGCGCGGCGCCCATCTCCGCCGCGACCGCGACGAACCCCGTCGCGAGCGATGCGAGCGCACCCAGTGCAATCAACGTGTCCATCGTCGGCGTGCGCCGGACGAGCGCACGCAGCCCGGCGACGAGGGTCGGGCCGCCCGCCCAGAAGATGACTGGGAGCGCGAGGAGAACGGTGCCCGCGTGGTAGCCGAGGGGCGACGGCCACGCGACCCCGAAGAACATCTCCGGAACCATCCAAACGACGATGGGGATCGCGAGCAGCCACGCGAAGGCGGCGCGGCGCCGCGCGGCGAGCACGTCGCGACCGCCGGCGTCGTCATCCTCCGCGATTCCATACCCCGCCAGACGCACGGCGGCGGCAAGCCTCCCCTCGGCAACGCCCGTCAATGCTTCCACCCGCGCGATCCCGGTCATGGGGTTGACGACGGCGGCGCTCACCCCGGGCACGGCTCGGAGCGCCTGCTCGACCGCTTGGGCGCACGCCGCGCAGTGCATCCCCTCGACCCGCAGCGTCGTGGTTCGCTCTTCGTTCGCCATCGTCTCCCCTAGAAGTGCTTCAGGTACCGAAGCGTCTCCATCATCTCGTCGATCCGGGTCTCGCCGCCGTCGGCGAGGATGGCTTCGCGCACGCAGTGCTTCATGTGCGACGCCGTGAGCGCCTGCGCGACCTTTGACAGCGCGGACTGAACAGCCGCGATCTGCTTGAGGACGTCCACGCAGTACGCCTCGTCGTCGACCATCCGGATGACCCCGGAGAGGTGCCCCGATGCCGTGCGCAGCCGTCGCAGGAGATCGGACTTCAGTCCGCTATCCTGGCTCAAACTCCCTTCCTTCATGTCTTTCACCTCTACCCACCCCCCGTGGGATGGGATACTCTACGCCTTCGCCGGCCGCTCGTCAAGGATTGGTCTGAGGAGGCGAGGAGATGTCCCACAGGTGCGTGTCGGGAGGGGGGACAGAGGTCCGCGCTTCTCGCTCGGACGTCGGCAGTTGACTTGCGGCTTCGTCGGGACTAGGTTGGATTCACCAACAGCGGGGTCGCCTTCCGCGTTCGTTCTGGATCGGGGCCAGGTTCTCCGGATCTGGCATGTACGAAACAAGAAGGAGAGGGGGAAGGCGGCCCCTACCTTTTGCCCAACCCAGTCGATCCGACAACAGGCTTCGGCAGCCGCCCAGGAACAGGGAACCGGTTCGCGAAGGATACGAAAGAAACAGGCGGGGCCTGGCTTTTCATCTAGTGAAGAGGGACGACTCCCCCGAACCAACCCCGCCACTTCGTGTGTACCACTCCTGAGCGCAGTTGTCAATGGCCGGCGCACCGGCGCCGGAGGACTTCGCCGTCAGGAGCGTCTCAACTCCCGCCCTGCGCTGCCGAATCGGGGCGAGGAGAGAGCGCGCGGAACCCCCGAGAGGGCGCGCTCACGCCGGGCGAGAACGCAGTCCCCTTCAATGCCCAAGCCGGCGGTCTCGCCCCCGTCCGACCCGGGCAGGAGTCGTAATCTGGGCCACCCTGCGGGGCTGCGGCCGTCCGCTCTATGGTCGCCGCTGAGCGGACGGCTAGGCAGTTACGCTCTTCGGTCATGCGAAACTCGTACAAGTCCTCACCAGCCCAGAATAGGAGCGGGGTGGGCGTCGTGTGCCCACCCCGCTCCTACACCTCGGCGGACGATCTAGGAACTCCCGCATGGCCGAAGGCGGAGGAGATCCACTCACTCATGCCCGCTGCGGCAGCGTAGTCGTTGCGGCCTACCTCCCTCCTGACCTGCTTCCCGAGGAATCGACAGAGGAGGTCGGATGCAGCAATCGAGCTTCGCCAGGACGAAGATCGTGTACGCCGTAGAGCAGATTGAGTTAGGCATTCCCACGCACAAGATCGCCCGCAAGCACGGCGTTAGCGACAAGACCGTGCACCTGGAGCGACGGAGGCGTGAGGGCGGC
>JBFYQP010000077.1:0-7650 GCA_041302745.1 Candidatus Bipolaricaulota bacterium
TCTCCCAGAAGTTGGGAACGGCGCTAGCGTATCTCAAACCGCGGAGGTATCCATGGAGGTGAGTGGAAAGTAAGATGGAAGAACCATGGAAGGTCAACCGACATGCGGGGCAAGGGGAACAGCGCATGGAGTCGCCCGAAGCGTGGAGCGGGATGATCCAACCGTCTAGGGCAGCGGGCTGCGGCTCATCCATTGCGCTGCGCGGCGGGGGGATCTGGGGTCATCCCCACTGCGACGCGGTCGTCCTTCGAGGCGGGAGGATCGCGTGGATCGGCACGGGCGATGAGCTGGATGGCCCGACCGACGAGACGGTCGACGTGCGTGGGGGCATGGTGATCCCCGGTTTCGTGGACGCGCACGTGCATCTTGCCCAGACGGGACTCGCCGACATCGGCTGGCACGTCGACCTGGCGGGGCGATCGAGAGACGAAGCGATCGCGGCCGTGCGGGCCGCGGCGCGGGGGCGCGGACCCGGGGAGTGGGTCGTCGCCACCGGATGGGACGAGAGCCGCTGGCCCGGGGCTGAGACGCTGACGCGCTGGGAGCTCGATCGTGTCGCGCCACGGAACCCCGTTCTTGCGGTTCGCGTGGACGGACACGTATTGGTCGCCAACTCGTGCGCCCTGCAAGGCGAACCCGTCGCCGCGATCCTGGCGGCCCGATCGGGTGACGTAGACGGGAACGCCGGGCGCGTTCGCGAAGAGGCCGCGATGGCCGCCGTCGCGGCTGTGCGACCGGATCGCTCCACGATGAACGAAGCGCTTGGGGCGGCGGCCCGCCTCTGTCACCGGATGGGGATCGTCTCGGCGCACACGATGTGCGACGGCTTGGAGCCGGAGGTCTTTCTGGAGGCCGCGGAGGGACTGGCGCTGCGTTTGATCGTCAACCCGCCGATCGAGTCGCTGGGGAGGCTCGTCACAACGGGTTGCGAGACGGGTGCGGGAAACGATTGGTCGAAGTGGGGGGGTGTGAAGCTCTTCCTCGACGGATCGATCGGGGCGCGAAATGCCGCCGTGTCCGAGCCGTTCCAGAGCGGGGGCCGCGGAGCCCTTCTGCGGGACGACGCGGCGGTCGCCGCGCTGATTCGTGCCGCGGATGCGGCCGGATGGCAGACGATCGCTCATGCGATCGGGGATCGTGCGATCGAGCAACTCGTCGTGGCTCACGAGGCCGTAGGGACACGTGCCGTGCTGCGTCACCGCGTCGAGCACTTCGAGCTCGCGTCGAAGGAGCAGATCGCGCGAGCCGCGGAGGCGGGACTCTGCGCGTGCATGCAGCCGAACTTCGTTGGAAACTGGTCAGGGACTGGAAGCCTCTACGAGCGCGAGCTCGGTTCCGCGCGAGACAGCCGATCGGACCCGCACCGCTGGGTTGTCGACGCCGGCATGGCGCTCGGGTTCGGATCGGACGGGATGCCGATCTCACCGCTCTACGGCCTAGGCTGTGCCGTGCGCGCGCCCCACGAGGTTCAGCGCCTCTCCATCGAGGAAGCGGTGGACGCGTACACGGCCGGCGGCGCCTACCTTGCTCACGACGAGGCGGACGCCGGGACGGTCGACGTCGGCAAGAGAGCGGACATTGTGGTGCTCGACGCGGCGGGGGACGACGCCGCCGGCGAGATCGGGCGGCGGGCGGTGGAGTGGACGTTCGTCGACGGGAAGTGCGTGTACCATCGGGTGGTGACATGATGCGGATCGGGCTGTTCACGGATGCCTACTTGCCGGAGATCACCGGGGTGACGACGGCGGTGAGCCAGTTGCGCGCCGAGCTCGAGCGGCTGGGACACGAGACGTACGTCTACGCCCCTCGATACGACCGGCCGTACGAGGAAGAGCCGAGAACCTTCCGGTTTCGCGCCGGAGGGGTGTTCGCGTACAAGACGGCGCGGATGGCGGTGCCGTACAGCCATGAGGCGTCGAAGAGCTTCGGAGCCCTTGACGTCGTCCACAGCCACACCCCGTTTTCCCTCGCGTACGCGGCGTTCGCTGCGGCGTATCGACACAGGCTGCCTCACGTCCAGACCTACCACACGTACTTGAGCCAGTACCGGCACTACATCCCTCGCCCGATTCGTCCCTCGGTGCGCGCCGCGGAGAGGTACTCGGCGGCGCTCTGCAACCGGTGTTCGGTGATCACCGTTCCGACCCGGTCGATCCACGACGAGCTGGTGCGGTTCGGGGTCCGTCGTCCGATCCGGATCCTTCCGTTCGGGCCGGACATGAACGTGTACGCTCGGCCCGCGGTGTGGGAGCCTCGGCCGGCGATGGGGATTCCGGACGGCGCTCCGCTTCTTCTGTACGCGGGGCGCATGGCGGAGGAAAAGAACCTGCGTTTCGTCCTTGAGGCGTTCGCCAAGGTGCACCAGACGGCAGAGAACGCCGTCATGGCGTGGGCGGGCGACGGCCCCCTGCGCGCGTGGCTGGAAGAGGAGGGCAATCGTCTTGGACTGCACGATGCTCTCCGGTTTCCGGGCTTCCTCGACCGCCAACGCCTGACCGACCTGTACAAGGAGACCGACCTCTTCCTGTTTGCGTCGAAGACCGAGACGCAAGGGTTGGTCCTCGCCGAGGCGATGGCGGGTGGAGCCCCCGTCGTCGCCGTTCGAGCGATGGGCGTTCGGGACGTTGTGGCGGACGGCGTGAGCGGGCTGCTCGTGTCGGAGTCGGTCGACGAGTTCGCCGAGAGCGTCGTCGCGACTCTCTCCGACTCCGCGCTCTGCGCTCGCCTGAGCGAGGGCGCACGGCGGGCGGCCGAGGAGATGTCTCTTCAGAACTGCGCGAGGCGGTTCGCCGAGATCTACGAGGAGAGTCGAGCCGAGGCTCCGCGCCCGCGAATCTGGCGACGCCTCGTTGGGCGCCGCCGCGCCCGACGCCGAAGATCCCGATCGACGGCTACTCGACGGTGACGGTCTTGGCGAGGTTGCGCGGCTGATCCACATCCGTGCCCCGGCACACCGCGATGTGGTACGCGAGGAGCTGAAGCGGGATCGAGAAGACGATCGGCAGGGAGACTCCCGAGCACGTCGGCACGGGGAGGATATCGTCGGCGAGCCGGCGAATCGTCGGATCGTCCGGGACATCCGTCACGGCGACGACGCGGCCGCGGCGCGCCTTGACCTCTTCCATGTTCGACAGGATCTTCTCGCGCGCCACCCCGCCCGAGACGAGCATGACCACGGGCGTCCCTTCATCGATCAGCGCGATCGGGCCGTGCTTCATCTCCCCCGCCGGGTATCCCTCGGCGTGGATGTACGAGATCTCCTTCAGCTTGAGAGCCCCTTCCAGCGCCACGGGGAACAGGACTCCGCGCGCGAGGAAGAGAACGTCCTTCGCGTGGTGGAGCCTCTCGGCCAGTTCGAGGATGGTCGGCTCGAGGCGGAGGGCCTCGGTGATCTTCCCGGGAAGGAGCGCGAGCCGGCGGAGCTCCTCGCGAACCGTCTCGCGGGAGACGGTGCCGCGCTCCTGCCCCAGCGCCAGGCCGAGGAGCCCGAGGGCGGCGATCTGCGCCGTGAACGTCTTCGTCGCGGCGACGCCGATCTCAATCCCTGCGCGCGTGTAGACGGCGGCGTCAGACTCGCGATCGATCGCCGATCGTTCCGCGTTCACGAGCGCCAGGATGCGGGCGCCGCCCTCCCGCGCCCGACGCAGGGCCATCAGCGTGTCGATCGTCTCGCCCGACTGAGAGATGACCACGACGAGCGTCTTCGGGGTGACGTGCATCCGACGGGATCGGAATTCCGATGCGATCACGGCGCGGAGGGGAATGGGGAGATGCTCCTCCCACAAGTACTCGGCGACGAGGGCGGCGTGGTACGCGGTCCCGCACGCGATGAGGTACGCGGCGTCGCACGACGCGACCTCCGCGCCGCACGTCGGGACGACGACGCTCGCGCCGTCGGCGGTCTGCTTCTCGCGGATTGTCTCCCCCGTCGATCGCGGCTGCTCGTGGATTTCCTTCAGCATGAAGTGCTTGTAGCCGCCCTTCTGAATCGACACGGGATCGATCGAGACCTTGTGGGCGGGCCGGTGGACTTCCTTGCCGTCGAGCCCGACGATCCGGAAGCGGTCGGCGCGGATCTCCGCGACCTCGTCGTCGAGGAGGAATTGCACGTCGGTTGCCTTGCCGAGGAGGGCCGGGATGTCGGAGCTGACGAATCCGCCGGTCTCTCCGAGCCCGACGACGAGGGGACTCCCTCGCTTCGCGACGACGATGCAGTCGGGAACGTCCTCGCAGAGAACCGCCACGGCGAACGCGCCCGAGCATTCCTTGACGGCCTGGCGGACGGCAAGGAGGAGATCTCCGTTCCACCGATCCTCGATCAGGTGTGCGAGCACCTCGGTGTCCGTGTCGGAGGCGAACGTGTGCCCGTCCGCGGCGAGTCGAGTGCGGAGTTCGAGGAAGTTCTCGATGATCCCGTTGTGGATCACCGCGAGCTTCGCGGAGCAATCGAGGTGGGGGTGGGCGTTCTCGTCGGTGGGCGCGCCGTGCGTCGCCCAGCGGGTGTGTCCGATGCCGATCGTGGCGTGCGTCTCCTCCGTGCGGACGGCCTCCTCGAGATCTCGGACCTTGCCCGCACGGCGGAAGCGGACGAGCTTCCCGTCACGAATCAGGGCGATGCCCGCCGAGTCGTACCCTCGATACTCGAGCCTCTTCAGGCTCTGGAGCAGGAGAGGAGCGGCCTCCTCGGTGCCGATGTAGCCGATGATTCCGCACACCCGGATCACCCCCGTCGGGGGAAGTGTAGCCGCGCGGTTCTCCATGTCCAACGACGTCTGGCCTTTTTGTGCGCCGAAGGGGGACGGCTATAATCCAGCGATGGACTCGACATCGTCGAAGGGAGGGTTGGCGGGCATGCGCGAAGTCGTGATCAAGGCGCTGTTGGTCGACCCGTCCAACAACTCACCCGTCGTTCTGCTCAAGGATCGGAAATCCCAGAAGGCTCTCCCGATCTGGATCGGAGATGCCGAGGCCATCTCGATTGCGTTCGGCCTCCAGAGCGAGGACTTCCCGCGGCCGCTCACGCACGCGCTGATGAAGGAGATGTTGGAAGACCTTCGTGCCAGCGTCGAGCGCGTCGTCATCAAGGAGGTCAAGGATGGGACGTACTTCGCCTCGATCTTCGTGAAGGACGCCGAGGGAGGCCTCCTCGAGTTCGACGCGCGACCGTCGGACTCTCTCGCCTTGTCGCTTCGGGCGGGATGTCCGATCTTCATCGCCGATGCGGTCTTCGACGCCGCCGCAATCGAATCTCCGTTTGCCGAGGAGGACGAGTTCCAGGAGTTCGTGGAAGAGGACCTCGACCTGAAGGAGTTCCGGCGACGGAGGGGAGAAGGCTCCGCGAAGAACAACTGATCGCGTCGCGTCCAGTGCGCGCGGTAGGCCGCTAGCCGCGCACGATCTCCGGGTTCTCCGGCAGCGCGAGGACCTCCTCGGCGGTCAGTCCCTGGTTCAGCGTAACCGTGTCCACGCGAATCATACGCTCGCGCTCTCCGTTGACGTAGAAGACGACCTTCTGGATGAGGAAGGATCGACGATCGATCCAGATCATGCGTTCGAGCTGACGCGTGGCCGTCGTCCGAACCTCGAGAACGTAGGCCGTCTGGAACGCCTCTCCCATCCGGGCGTCGGCCGCGCTGAAGCTCGGGCCTGCGGAGGAGGCCTCCTCCATCCCGGGAGAGAACGAGTACTGCTCCGCGTTCTTGGCGGCGACGAACGTCGCGCCCACGTCGACGGCGGCCGGGAAGCCGTCGAGCGGGAAGCCGCCGCCCTCCTTCACAATGCCGATCTGGACGCGACCCTCGGTCCACTCGGTCTTGATCCGCGACACGTCGAAGCCGGAGAGTCCGATGGCGGCGATGGGGAGTCCGACCCAGCGCTTGACGACGAGCAGGTTCTCGCTCGGCAGGTAGTGGCTGAGCAGATCGTTCTGCACCGTGTAGATCTCGTCTTGCAGCGCCGCAGGGGCCAAGTACTTCGCGGAGACCGCCGGAGGAGGGCCGCTGACCAGCCGAACAAGCATCCGGACCGGCTCGGTCCCGGCGCCCTCCTCGCTGAACTCGACGACCGCCTCCAGGTCCCGGACCTGCGACAGAGCCCGCTCCACTCGCCAAATCAGCCCTTCGACCTTCGTCGTCGGGTGAGCATCCAGAAGGTACTGCTGGACGCCGGCGACCGTCACGACCAAGGCCATGAACAGACCCACGGCAAGGAGGATGTAGCCTTGAGTGCTCATGCGACCCGATTATAATCCGCTTCTGTAGGGCATTCAATTCGATTGTGACGGGGACAGGAGGAGACGATGGGTCAGGAGCCAAGGACCGTACGACGGATCCAGGATGCCGACGTTTGCGGGAAGACCGTGGTCGTTCGCGCCGACTACAACGTTCCGATGGACGGAGAGACGATCCAGGACGACGGGAGGATTCGCGCGTCCCTGCCGACGCTCTCCAACCTGCTCGACCGGGGGGCGCGCGTCGTCGTGATGACGCACCTCGGCCGGCCGGACGGCGCGGTGGTGGAGTCGCTTCGACTGAACCCCATTGCGCGTCGGCTTCAGGAACTCCTCGGCCGCCCCGTGCGGAAGCTCGACGAGTGCATCGGATCGGCGATCACGGAAGCGATCCGTGCGGGGAAGCCCGGCGACGTGTTCTTGGTCGAGAACCTGCGATTCCATGCGGAGGAGGAAGAGAACGACCCGGCCTTCTCGGCCGCCCTGGCGGAGCTTGGCGACCTCTACGTAGACGACGCCTTTGGCACGCTTCACCGGGCCCACGCGTCCACGGTCGGAATCGCCGAGCGGCGCCCTGCGTATGCAGGGCTCTTGGTGCAGAAGGAGATCGACACTCTCTCGCGGGTTCTCTACGACCCGGCGCGCCCCTACGTCGCCATCGTGGGGGGAAAGAAGGCGTCCGACAAGCTGGGCGCGCTACGCGATCTCGTGAGCCGTGTGGACTGCATCCTCGTCGGCGGAGGCGTCGCCTTCACGTTCCTGGCCGCATCGGGCGCGAGTGTTGGGGACTCGGTTGTGGATCCCAGCCTCTTCGAGGACATCCGCGGGATCGTCCGCAAAGCGGGCGAGAGAGGGACCGAGATTGTGCTCCCGAAGGACGTCGTGGCCGCTCGCTCGCTCTCGAGCGGGGCCGAGACCCGCGTCTGCCTTGCAGACGCCATTCCCGCGGGGTGGACAGGCTTCGACATCGGTCCGGAGACCGTTCGGGTGTTCGGAGAGCGCATCGCGAGGGCGGGAACGGTCGTGTGGGCGGGACCCATGGGCGCGTTTGAGTTTGCTCCGTTCGCCGCGGGGACGCGAGGCGTGGCAGAGGCCGTTGCGGCATCCTCGTCGTTTAGTGTCATCGGGGGGGGAGAGACCGGCGAGGCCGTGGCAAAACTCGGGTTCGAGGACCGCGTCTCCTTCGTCTCGACGGGCGGGGGGGCGTGCCTCGCGTACCTGAGAGGGAAGTCGCTGCCGGCTCTCGACGTGCTCACGGCGTAGGGTTTGTCGGGTCCCCGAGCGAATGCTATAATCACCGCGCCTTGCGGGCATAGCTCAGTTGGTAGAGCATCAGCTTCCCAAGCTGAGGGTCGCGGGTTCGAGTCCCGCTGTCCGCTTTTGTCTTGGCCTCGACGCGCCCTACGCGAATCTGCGTGCGG
>JBFYQP010000125.1:0-54353 GCA_041302745.1 Candidatus Bipolaricaulota bacterium
TTGCCGACGGCGGCGACGGCTACGCGGCGTTCGCCGGCGGAACCGATCGGGTCGACACGGGATGGCTTCTGTCCGACGTTCTGGCCGAGTACCTGACAGCCAAGTCCCCGGTTGCGCCCCATGTCGGGGGGAGGATCCGGACGCCCGAGGGTCGCTAGGGCGGACAGCCAGACCGAGAGCTCGAGGGCGACCTAGGCCCTGTCGACGGTGTACGCCGACAGGATTTCGCCGCAGACCGCGAGGTGCGGGTCCCCCTTGGGGTAGTACCGCTCCACGACGTCGCCGGCCTCGAAGTCGACAAGCTCCTCCTGAGTGCGAGCGACAATGCGGCATTCGTAGTAGAGAACGCAACCATCGACCACGGGTGTGTCGACGCTTCTCCCCGGAAGAGCCGTGAGTCCTGCGGCCTTCATCTTGTCAAGCTCCCGGCCGGACTTCGATCCACAGAGAGCGAGTTCCTTGGTGAGCTGGCCCGGCCGGGGAACACTCACCGTGAAGCTCTTGGACGCCCGGATGCAGGCGTGCGTGTAGCGGCTCTTCCGCACGTACACGGTGAGGATGGGGCGGCTCCACACGATACCGACCTGGGCCCATCCGATCGTCATCGGGTTCGGTCGGCCCGAGGCGTCCACGGAGACGAGGAAGGCCCCACCCGTCGAAAGCGCGTCGCGCAGCAGTTGCGTTCGCTCGTTCCACTGGATTGTGCGTCCCACAGCGACCTCCTAGAAGTACACGTAGTAGCAGACGTGCCATGCCGTGTTGGCGGCGAACATCGCGACGATCGACACGTTGAATGCCGCGGCGATTCCCCTCCCCTTGAGGAGGATGTACGTCGGGACGACGAGCGCCGCAAGTCGGAGCAGGATGAGAAAAGCAAGCTGCCACGCGTCCGCACGGAACCAAGGCAGGAAGACGCAGGCGTTGATCGAGTAGCCGACCGCCGACATGGCGACGAACACCCACGGGTTGAGGTCGTGCTCCCTTGCGAGGCGCCAAGGCCTCGCAAGCAACCGCAGACCCTTCTCGAGAATCAACTCGCCGCGCCGAGGCGCGGCGAGCGCCGCAACGAAATCCACTCTAGACAGCGTTCGCTCTTGCATAGTAATGGGCGTGAGTCCGGCTCCTTCCTGAGCCCTCACGCTACCGCTCTCCGGTCATCGTTTCCGCGCACACGTCCCGCGGCAATGGCGCAACCGTACCCGCCCGTTGTGGGGAAGATGTGTGCATTCGGCGGCCGACGGGTGGCGGGGCCCGATGCCGCGGCTACTCGGCAAACCGCCGCTCCAGGCGGCGATCCTCTCGGACGTCCTCGGCCGACTTGATCCGAAGCCAGGGCTCGACCCGGTGCAGGGAGACGTCGCGCCGAAGGAGGGCGTCGCCGTTTCCGGTCACGTGAAGCAGCACGGCGTCGTCGCGGCCAATCCACCCGCGGTCGAGACCCTCCTCAAGTCCGCACAGGGCCGCACCGGCCTCGGGGCCGATCGGCACTCCCTCCAGGTTCTCGAACAGCCGCTGCGCCGTGACGATGTCCTCGTTCGTCGCAGCGTAGGTTCGTCCTCCCGTCGCGCGCAGGGCCTCCCAGACTCCCCCGGCCAGCGCGTACGGCGGCCTGCGGTTTGCGAGCACCGGAGCGCAGATCTCGGCGATCCGACGCACCTCGTCACTTGCGTCAGCCGGCAGGAGGGTTGCCGCTCCGGCACTCCACGCGTCGTGGATCGGAGCGAACGGAGCGTTCTGGACCAGGTGTAGGCTCGGAAGCGGGCCATGGAACGAGCCGGACGCGATCAGACGCGCGGAGGCCTCCCAGGCGGCGATGCCGCCGGTGCCGCTGCCGACGGCCTGAACGTAGTGCGCCGGCAGCGCGCCGAACGTCCGGGCGTACTCAAGGAGAGCCGTCCCCATCCCGTCTCGGCGCGCGACGTTGCGCGCTCCCCCCTCCGAAGCGATCGAGAAGGTCGACGAAACCGCTCCGGCGGCCTCGATCGCGCCGGAGTAGTCGCTGCTCCCGTCGAGGACGATCAAGCGCACGGCATCGCTCGGCTGGATGGGAAGCCAGATGGCTTCGAGCGCGGTCTCCGGGACGACGATGTAGGTTCGAAACCCGAGGAGCGTTGCCGCGTACGCGAACGCTCGCGCGGTGCTTCCGGCGGAGGCGAGGACGATCGCATCGACGCCGGCCTCTTGAAGGTAGAGGAGAGTCGGGAGCGCCTCGAAGTCCTTGAACGTCCCCGTCGGGTTGCGCGCGCCGACCTCCGGAGCGTATCCGTTGAACGCCACGGCAAGATGCCGCAGTCCGAGATGTCGAGCCAGCCGCTCGCTCTCGTAGACGACGGGCCCGACGGGAGTGTCGATCACCGCCTTCGGCGGCAGCCAGTTCGAGAAGCGGAAGATGTCCCGGCGATCGAGGGGCCGAAACCTGGGCTCTTCGTAGTCGCTTCGTAGGAGCGCGTCGGGACAACGCGGACAGGCAAGCGCCGGCGGCGCGACGCGCTCCCCGCAACGTGAGCATCGAAGAGCAAGCTTCGCGGGCGTCGAGGAAGAAGGGGTCGTAGTCATCGGATCGGCTGGGATCGTGTCCCGGCGGCCGGAAGCATCGTCCACCGCGGGCTCACGTGCAAGCCGCGCTCGCCGGACGTTGGACGTAGACAGGAGCTGCGGTATGCTGAACGCGATGAGGATCTCGAGGTTACCGCCCGGTCAGTCGTGGGTCGAGGAGCCGATCGTGTATGACATCGGCCCGGTGCCGCCGGTCCGGCTGGAGGACTATCGCTTACGCCTCTCGGGTGGGGTGAGGAACCCGACCGACCTCTCCTGGTCGGAGGTCCAGGCCCTTCCGCGCGCCCGCGTGAGGCGGGACTTCCACTGCGTTACGACGTGGAGCGTGCGTGGGGTCCTTTGGGAAGGTGTCTCGACCCGCACCGTTCTCGAGCGAATCCTGGTCGCGCCCGACGTCCGTTGGGTGTTCGTCCGATGCCGAGACGGATACTCCACCGACGTCCCGATCGACGCCTTCGCACGCCGCGACTCGCTGCTCGCCGACCGCATGAACGGGAGCGTCCTGGCCGCCGAACACGGAGCCCCGCTCCGGCTCGTCATTCCGTGCCTGTACGCCTGGAAGAGCGCCAAGTACGTCCTGGAATTGGAGTTCCTCTCCGTGCGGCGTCCCGGCTTCTGGGAACAGCGGGGCTACCACGACCGCGGGGATCCGTGGCGCGAGGAGCGATTCCGACTGAACCCGAGTGCGACGAAGGACGAGGGCGAGTGACGAAAGGCCGACTAGTACTCCGCGCCGCCGGCGCCCTGGCGGTCCTCTTGGCTCTGCTCGCCGGCAGCGCGCAGGGAACGGTTCCGCGGCTCCCCGTGATCCTCGTGTACGGGTTCCAGCCCGCGCCCGGCTTTCTTCCGACCCGCCTGTGGGAGACGTTCGCCGAGCGGCTGTCCGGCCGTTCGATCGCCGAAGCCGAGAAGCGAGCGGTCGACGAGAACCACATGATCTACGTGCTCGGCGCCGCGGACCAAGAGCACTTCGACGTCTATCTCAGCCACTACGCGGGATCTCTCGAGCCCACCCTCCGCGATCTGCGCTTCTACGCAGCGCGGCTTGCCGAGGAGGTCGCCTGGGTCCGGGCCGACACCGGCGCCGAGGCCGTGGATCTCGTCGGCCACAGCATGGGCGGCCTCGTCGCTCGCTGCTACGTCGAGTGCGACGACTTCGGGCCGCTGCTCGGGCAATCGGGGTTCGAGGACTACGGAACAACGTATCGCCACGACGTGCGAACGTTGATCGCCTTGGCGACGCCACACCACGGCGCCGGCCTTGCGGGACTGGGGACGTGGCTCGGCCCCCTCATCGCGGAGCTCTCCCCCGACAGCCAACTCCTGCAGACGCTCAACAAGTCAGGCCCAAACGGCCTCGCCATCGATCCTGCGGTCCGATACGTGGCAATGGCCGGCCAGAGCTGCTTCGGCTGCGGGCTGCTTCGAGATGGACGGGGCTGTCAGGAGCGATGCGTGAGGGACGCCGTCGCGTGGTCGGGATCGGACCTCATGGTCTCGATGGAATCCGCTCGCCTTCCCGGCGCGGAGAACACCGCGTGCCTGGGGATGGATCACGTCGACATGCACGTGAACGCTTTGCTCGCCGACGCCGTGGCCGCCGTGCTCGCCGGCGCGCCCGCGCCCGCCTTCCTGTTCGCGGACTCCCAGCTCGATCCCGCGCTCTTTCCGACGTCGAACGACGACGAGGGCTCTTCGCCCTAGTGCATCGTCCCGAAGCGAGTGAGCGGCCAGACGCGGAGGTACGGGACTCCGATCATGTCCCGGTCGTCGACGAAGCCCCAGAAGCGTGAGTCGAATGACTCTCTCGAGTTGTCGCCGAGGACGAAGTAGAACCCCTCAGGCACTTTCGTCGGCTCGACGCCGAATCGGAGCCGGGCGTCGTCCGAATAGTAGAACCGATCGAAGCGCTCGCCCGTCAGCTTGGCGCCGTCCACGTAGATCGCGCCGTCGCGGATCTGAACCGTCTGCCCGCCCACGGCAATGAGGCGTTTGACGTAGCGCATTCGCCTTTCGCTCGTCTGGATGCCGAGGTCGGCGATCGTCTTTGCATTCGCCGCCTTCGTTCCGAGGTCATAGCGCCGCCCGTCCGCGGTGGTCAGCTGAAGCGGCGTCCCGCTCGCCCACGTCGCGAAACGATCGTTGAGGAACGCCGTCGAGTACGCAGGCTCCGAATTCAGGTACAGGAGGCGGACCCCCGTCGGCACCTTCGCCGTGGCGGCGGGCGAGTTCTCGGTCACCTTCTTCACATGCACTTCCTCGGTGTGGCGGAAGACGACGATGTCTCCCGGCTTCGGGTCGCGGAAGTAGTAGGTGATCCGGTCGACAAAGAACGAGTCCTTCGGGTCGATCGTGGGAATCATCGACCCGGTGGGGACATGCATCCGCACGGTGACGAACGTCATGATCAGCGCAGCGAGCGCACCCGCCACGACGAGGACTTCGATCCACTCGAGGACCTCACGCATGACGCGCCCGGGTTGCCACCCCATCTTCCACGCCCAGCGGACGATGACGGCGGGCTTTCGTTCCTTCTTGGGCCGCTTGCTGCTCCACGACATCGGAACCTCCCTCACCCTGCGCTACGGCAGACCCGTAGTGATAGCGAATTCGGAGCGTCGGAGCAACTCGCGGGCGTCGCGGCCCGTCGCGTTCGGTTCGGCGACCCCGTATACTGCGGGCGAGGTATGTCTAGGCAACGCCATCCAGCCTCGCGCGGATGGCGTTTCTCTTTGGAGGGGACATGGCGATTCGGCTCGCAGTCGTGGCAGCGTACTTGGGAGCTCTCCTTGGCATCGGACTCCTCGCCCGCGCAAAGCGGCGCAAGACATCGGACGACTACTTCCTCGCCTCGCGAACGCTGCCGGGCTGGGTCCTCTTCCTGACGATGGCGGCGACCAACTTCAGCGCGTTCACGGTCTTCGGGTTCTCCGGCGCCGGATGGAGAATCGGGTACGCGTTCTATCCCATCATGGCGTTCGGAACGGGGTTCATGGCCCTTTCGTTCGTCCTGATCGGACACCCCGTCTGGCGGCTGGGTAAGGAGCACGGGCTGATCACCCCGCCGGAACTGGTCTTTCAGCAGACGAAGAGCCCGGGACTGCGTCTCGTCTTCTTCCTCGTCATGGCTGCGTTCACGCTTCCGTACCTCGCCATCCAGCCGATGGCCGCTGGGTACGCCCTCGCGTCCCTGTTCGGGACTCCGTACTACGTCGGCGCTGCCGTCGTCACCGGCGTAATCCTCGTCTACGTCCTCGTCGGCGGATTCCGCGGCGAGGTGTGGACCGACGTCTTCCAGGGCGCGATGATGATCGTTCTCATGACCCTTGGGCTCGTGGCCGTCGCGGCGCCATTCGGAGGGATGGCCGCGGCGAACCGAGCTGCGGCAGCCGAGTTCCCTGCTCTCTTCTCACGTCCGGGCCTCGACGGCACGTTCACTCCGGGGATCTGGTTCGGGTACATGATCCTCTGGTTCCTCTGCGATCCGATGTTCCCGCAGCTCTTTCAGCGCTTCTACGCCGCAAAAAACCCCCGCGCCCTCTCGACGACGATGGCTCTGTACCCCCTTGTGACAGGGTTCCTGTTCCTGCTTCCGGTCGCCATCGGCGTCATGGGACGGCTGTCGTACCCGCAATTGCCCAGCGGAACCGCATCCGACCAGATCCTGCCGCTCCTGTTGCACAAGCACGCGTCGCCGCTCGTCGAGACCCTCGTGCTCTCCGCGGGCCTCGCCGCGCTCATCACCACCCTCGACTCGCAGCTCTTGACCCTGTCGTCAATGTTCACGCGCGACGTCTACGCACCGCTGCGGGCACGCCTCGCGCGAAGCCGGACGGAGATCGCGCCGCCATCGGAGTGGGTCGGCCGCGCGTTCGTCGTCGTCCTTGGGCTCGCCGGCCTCGCCCTCGCGTACCGGCCGCCGGCCACGTTCCTCGAGATCACCACCGAGGCGTTCACCGGTCTTGCCGTCCTGTTTCCGACGGTGATCGGAGCGATCTACTGGCGGCGCATGAACGCCCGAGCCGCGATCGCATCCATCGTTTTCGGAGAGGGACTCGTCGCCGCCTACCACGTGAAGGCACTACCCACGTTCGGCACGCTCCCCGTCGTCCCCGTCATCATCGGAACGACCCTCGTCCTCGTCGTCGGCAGCTTCCTCTCGAGGGGCCGCGAGCGGCGGCCGAGCCCCTTGCCGCACGTGCTCAGTCGCAGGGCGTCCATCGCTTGGGCCGTCGTGCTCGCGCTCTTCTTCCTCGCCTCGCAGGACCTGTGGGCGTGGGGCAGCGAACGCCTCGGCTGGTTCGGCTTCCCGTGGTGGGTGTGGTATTCGGCCGGCCTGTGCGTCCTGCTCGCCGTCGCGTTCTGGACACTCGGGAAAGCCCTCGAGCGGAACCACGATAGACCATAAGGAAACCCGAGAGGATGAGCACATCCGCTCGCATGGTGGGGATCAGCGACTGGCTGCCGCGCACAAGGACAGCGAGTTCCAGGGCAGCTACTGGGGCGCGTCGATCCACACCGGCGCGTTCACGTCCGTGAGTTCCATGGTCCAGAGCAGCGACCCGCGGTTGCCGTCTTCGTCGACTCCGCTGGCCGCGAACCGGTAGCGGACCGGGTACCCGGCCTCGGCGATCCAGACTTCGGCGACGGCGTCGGTGATCTCTCCCTGCCAGAACTCCGACCAGCCGCGGTACGTCGACGCGTAGTGCCGTGACGGGGTGCCACTCACGATCTCGACTCCGGCAAACGTAGACGTCGTCCCCATCCCCTCGGCGAAGCGGCCCCAGCTCATCGCCGGGACGTAGACAAGGATCGCCTGGCTCGCCGCATCGGCCACGAGGGTCGGCACGGCCGTCCACTCGGCGCCGTCGAGGATCCACGCACGCTGGCCGACACGGAGGAGACCGAACTCCTCGCCCGTCTCAAGGTCCTTCCACGTCATGCGCTGCCGATCGGGCGCCGCAACGGCTCCGCGGACCTCGACCGACCCGGACTCGGGCTTCCCCTTGTCCCCCGCGACGAAGGAGAACGTCGTCACGTACCGGTAGCTCTGCAGCGCGGCGAGGGCCGCCGCCGACTGGGCAAAGACGCCCTCCGGGGGCGGGACGGTGACGTCGACCGAGACGCTCGCGCCGCCGGGGACCGCGGACGCAGCGATCTCGACCCCGGGCTTCGTCGCCGTGGGGGTTGGAGACACCGCCGCAGGCCCGTCGGACGGCTTCGCCGCGGGCTGCGCGGCGGGCGACGATGCCGTGGGAGCCTCTCGATTGGACGAGCAAGCGACGACGAGAACAGGCAGTAGAACCATCAAAACAAGGACGCGGGTCTTTCTCTTCACACCGGTACCCCCTGTCCTCTCCTCCCGGCAGCGAGAGAGAACGTGGCAGTCTACGAGACGCGGCGCGTCCATGGCAACGAGACGCGGCGCGTCCATGACCGCGGGATGCGGTGCCTTGAGCAACCCCGCCCGTCGGCGTCCCCGGTGTCGACCGACTCCCACAAATTCGTGTATACTGCCGCGCCACCCGCCCTGCGGGTGAGTTGATCGAAAAGGGGGTGATCGCATGACTCGAACTCGAAGCACGTCGGCGACGCCCCCGGTCTCGCCTCGGTAGACAGCGAGTCGCATTCGCGCTCCTTTCCATCGAGCGGGCCGGGGGCGTCCCGGCGCAGGAAAAGGAGCGAATCCCATTGAGTAGCAAGACAAACCGCTTTCTCTTGCGGCCGGCGGAGCTCTGCGACGCTGCCGCAATCGCCGATCTATGGAATCGCCGCGCCGCCCTCCTCGGGCAGTCGAACGTCTACACTCCCGCCGACGTCGAACACCGCTGGTCGACGCCGGGCTTCGCCGTCAAGACCGACACGCAGGTCGCATGGGACGGAACGGCGCTCGTAGGGTACGGCTCTCTGAGCGACGTCAAGGAACCCCACGTCGATCTCTTCATCGGCCTCACCCTTGCGCCCGCGGTCGAGTGCGACGACGGGCTCACCGACACCTTCTTCGCATGGTTCGAGGCGCGTGCACAGAAGAGCCTCCCTCGGGCTCCAAAGGGCGCTCGCGTCGTGCTCTTGGCGGGAGCCGACACGGACGACGGGCGCCGAGAAGACGTTCTCGTGCGCCACGGCTTCCGGCTCGACCGCGTCTGGTCGAACCTGCGCCTCGAGTTCGAGCGCCGACCGCCTGCGCCCGCGTGGCCGGGCGGAATCGCCGTCCGCGCGTTCCGGCCGGGGGAAGACGACGTGAACCTCGTCCTCGCCTATCGAGACGCGTTCAAGGATCACTACGGGTATCTCGAGCAGCCCCTCGAGGCCGAGGTCGAGCGCTGGAGGCACTGGATGCAGCAGCCCGACTTCGAGCCGAGCCTGTGGTTTCTCGCCGTGGACGCGGGAAGGATCTGCGGCTACTGCTGCACCTACGCCGAGTCGCACGGAGACAAGGAGTGCGGCCTCGTCGATGAGTTCGGGGTTTGCCGCGCGTGGCGAAGGCGCGGGATCGGCCGTGCCCTGCTCCTAGAGGCCTTCGGGGCGATGCATGCCCGCGGCCTCAAAGGGGTCGAGCTCACCGTCGACTCCGACAACGCATCGGACGCCCTCGGCGTCTACGCAAGCGTCGGAATGAGGGCGACGCATCAGCGAAGCACGTTCGTGAAGGAGCTGCGCCCAGGAGAGAACCTGGTCGCACCCTAGAAACGACGGGGGCGGGGGGAGAGTTCCCCTCGCCCCTTGGGCACGCTTCACGCCCTCGCTACTCCCGGAAGATCAGCCTGCGGTACAGCCGCAGCTCGTCGATCGAATCGCGGATGTCGGCGGCGGCGCGGTGGCGGACGCCGCGGTCGAGCTTCGCTGCTGCGTCGGGGTACCACCGAGCGGCGAGTTCGGCCACCGTGCTGACGTCAAGGTTCCTGTGTGAGAGATGGGCGTTCAGCTCAGGCATGTAGTGCATCAGGAAGCGGCGATCGAGCGAGATGGAACTCCCGCAAAGCGGCGAGGCCCCGCACGGAACGTGCTTGCGGACAAACCGAAGCGTCTGCTGCTCGGCGTCGGAGAGGGAGATGTTCGAACTCCGCGAAGCGTCGAGCAACCCTGAGCCATCATGCTGCCGCCTGCTCCACGGGTCGATGCGTGACAGATCTTCGTCCGGATGGTGAATCACGAGCACAGGCCCCTCTCCGAGGACGTAGAGGTTCTTGTCGGTGACGAGGCTCGCGATCTCGAGGATCACGCGGCTGCCCACGCTGAGGCCCGTCGTCTCGAGATCGATCCATATCAGGTGGCTTGGGTCTCGAGACACAGATCTCGACGCCTTCCTTCCCGCCAGCTGGGCGGAACAGCAGCAGGTTCGCGCTGCGGGCTCACGGAGCTCACGAAGTATGTGCGACCGGATCGCGGAACGCGAGGGTGGGGAGCCGTGCTCGCCCGCCGCACGACCCAAGTGCGCTAGACTGTCCGCAAGATGCGGACGACGAGAGGATCGCAAATCGCAGCGTCGCTGGCGGGCGCCATCGCCTGCGGGGCCGCCGTCTTCTTCCTCGCTTCGTGCGCGCCGCCCGTGCCGGACGAGGAGGCGACGCTGCAGTTCGGAGGCCTCCTCTGGGGCAGCCTCGATCGCACCTATGCGGTGTACTCCCCGGCGGCTCCCAGAACCCCCGCCCCCGTCGTCCTCCTTCTGCACGGCGGACTCGGGAGTGCGGACAGCGTGTGGGAGAGCGAGAACGGGCGATCGTGGAGGGCGCTGGCCGACAAGCATGGGTTCATCCTCCTCTTGCCCGAGGGACGACCCGACCCGACCCACGCCGACCGGCATCACTGGAACGACTGTCGCGCGGACATCGACAACGAGGACGCCGTCTCTCTGGAAGACGACGTCGGGTTCGTGAACGCCCTCATCGACCGGCTGGCCGCGGAGGCCCCCGTCGACCCGGCGAGGATCTACGTGACCGGCGCGTCGAACGGAGGGATGATGACGTTCCGCGTGGCGATGCAGCTCGGGGACCGTTTGGCGGCGGCGGCGGCCGTCATCGCGAATCTGCCGGACCCGTCGGAGTGCCCGTTCGAGGCCGTACCCGTGCCGATTCTGATCATGAACGGAACGGCAGACCCCCTGATCCCGTACGAAGGCGGATGTGTCGCCGGGGCGGCCTGTCGCCGCGGGCGCGTGCGCTCGACGGACGAGACCGTCGCCTTCTGGGTGGGCGTCAACCATGCCGCGGTTTCCGCAGAGGAGAACTCTCTCCCCGATCGGGTCGCAGCGGACGGGTCCACCGTGACCGTGTTCATCCACTCGGGAGGGTCGACGGGCCAGGATGTCGTCCTCTATCGGATCGACGGTGGAGGGCACGCGGTCCCAGGCCCGGACTCGTCGACCGCTTCTCTCCGAGCCGCGGCACGCAAGAACCGCGACATCGACGCTGCCGAGGAGATCTGGCGGTTCTTCGGCAAGCACGCGCGCCCCTCGGGGTAGAGACCCATTCTCCCCTGGACCTCGTACAATGCCCCCACCGCGGGGGGTGGTGTTGTGAGCAGAGTGTTTGGAGCCCTGATCCTGATCGTCGGTCTCGGGACAGCCGCCGTTCTCGCATGCAGCGGCGTCGTTCTGGTCGGCGACGGGGCGGTCGTCGTGGGGGGCAACGAGGACAACGACAAGATCGACGCCTCGATGTGGGCTGCCGCGGCGACTGAATCGGCCCACGGCGCCGTGTACTTCGGCTTCTACTTCGTCGGCCTTGGAGGCCGCTACCCGGGCTGGTACGAGATGCAGGGCGTGAACGACCAGGGACTCTACTTCGACTTGTTCAGCATCCCCTGCGCTCCCGGAGCCGAGTCCGCTCCGTCGCCCGGACTGCCCACCCCAAGCGGGCGTCCGGCGCCCGAGGCGCTCGAGCGCACGATGATGACCACGTGCGCCACCGTCGCCGAAGCCCTCGCGTTCCTTCACGCAAGGAACTACACGAGGATCGTTCCGTGCGTCCAAGTCCTCCTCGTCGACCGCGCCGGGAACGCCGCGGTCTACACCGGAACAGGCGATGTCTTCCGGACCACGCCGGGTTTCGTCGTGACGAACTTCAGCTTGACGAACCCTTCTCTCGGCGAGTGGCCGTGCGAGCGGCACACGCTCGCCACGCGGATGATCGCGTGGGACGCCAGTCCGACCCTCGATCGCGCGGCCCAGATCCTCCGGGCGGCGCGGTACATCCCCGCTCCGGGAGCCTCGTACGCCGAGGGAGGAACCCGCTACTCCGTCGTCTGCAATCTCATCGGCGGGATCGCGGATGTGTACCTCGACGGGGACTTCACCCGCAGGGCGCGACTCGACCTCGCGGCGTTGTGGTCAACAGGACTCGAGCGCACTCTCCTCGCGGGGCTGTCGTTCACGCCGAGCGGACTGCCGTAGAGGGGCATGCACCCCACCTCCCACGCGATCATCAGGGGCTGAAGTACGTGTCCCCGGGTTCTAGTCGCCTCCTCCGAGCCCCTTGAGGAGTCCTTTGGCCTTGTCTGCAAGGCCACCGCTGCCGCCGAGCACGGCGTCGATCTGCGACGCAAGGGGCGCCGGCAGGTTCTTCTTGAGGAACCCCGCAACGACCTCTACGGCGACCTTCGCCTTGTCCTCGGTCACGCCCAGTTTGGACGCGACGAGCTTCACCAATTCGTCCATCGACATCCCCTCCCTATCGCGATCCTAGCTCGACCCTGGAGGGCGAGCAACACGCCGCGCGGCCCTGCGGACCCTACCGAGGCGGATCGAAGTACGGAGCGATCGGGAGGTACAGGTGGACGCCGGGCGACCCGAAGCCGAGGTCGATGTAGTCGGTCCCGGGCTCCTTGTCCGACAGGCCCGTCCAGACGTTGTAGATCATGTCTCGGAATGCGCCGACCGCGCGCTCGGTCGGCGGCGAAACGGAGACAGTCAGCAACGCTCCGGTGATTCGATCGGTGAGGTCGAGGAACGTGACTACGTAGCGCTCCTCGGCCGACGCGCCCGGCTTCACCGTCAGCTTCAGGGTCGCGTCCGGCGCAAGCAGGATCCGACCGACGGTGGAGTCGAGAAACCGCGTGACGGACTCGCCGGCCCAGTCGCGGAAATACGAGAGCGACGCCGTGACCTTCAGGGTTCCTCGGTACACAACCGTCCCCGGGTTCGCGATCGTCACCTTCGCGCCACCACTTGCGTCGTACTCGGCCTTCACCTCCAAGGGAAGCGCCATGCGAACGGGAGCGAAGAAGAGCCGCGCACCGGAGGAGGATCCCGCAGCGGACTCCGAGGGCGCGGGTCCCCCCTTCTCGACGGTGAACGTTGCCGTGGGCACCTCGTCGTCGACCCACATGATGTAGACGGAGATCTTGTCTCCTTCCGCAACAAGCGGGGCAGGAAGGGTTAGCTTGAGCTCTTCGTACGCGTTGAACGTGGCCTGAATGTCGGCGTCCTCGAGGGTTGAGTAGGCCCCGGACGGGAACACGATCGCGTTGTTCACGGTGTCCCGCACGACCTCCCACTTCCCTTCGTTGACGATGTAGAAGGTCGAGAGCAAGTAGCCGTTCGCCGGCGACTCAGGGATGTCGACCACGCGAATCGTGTACGCGTCGCCGCTCCAGCGGTGATCGACCGTCGCGGCGCCGACCGCGACGCACCCCGCGGCAAGGATCCCAACCACGCTCACCCACGTTCTCCCCATGATCGCCTCCGTTCCCCCTCCATGGTACCGGCGGGGGGATTCGGGAAGAAGCAGCCATCTCGGCGCGGCGCTTCCCGGCCGAACCTCGGGTTGCCCTGAGCCCTTGCCTTGCCTACCCTTGCGGGCGAGGACGTACAGGGAGGCACAACCATGGCGAGATCGGAGTGGCGAAACGTGGGAAGAGGGATGCTCGTTCTATTCGGGACGCTGGTCGTGTTCGCCGGCACCGCCCTAGGGAGCGGCGAGCCTGCGACGCTGACGTCGTGGACGGTGCCAACGCCGGGCAGCACTCCGGGCGGGATCGTCGTGGCGGATGGAATCGTGTACTTCACCGAAGCTCGTGGAGACAAACTCGGGCGCCTCGACCCGACGACGAACCTCATCACGGAGTGGGACGTCGGGCAGGGTCCGGAACGCCTCGTCATCGGACCGGAGGGCGGCGTCTACTTCACCGAGCGGTGGGCGAACCGCATCGGCCGTATTCTGCCCGGAGGCGACTTCTACTCGTCGGAGGCCGTAGCCGCCGCGGGGTCGGAACCGCTCGGCTTGGTGGCCGACCTGTCAGGATCGCCCTCGCTGTGGTACACGGAGCGCGAAGCGTCGAAGGTCGGACGAGTCACTCTGGGCGGCCTGCTGTTCGACGTTCTCCAGGGCAGAGTCCCGACGCTGCAGCCTGTGGGTCCATCCACCGTGGCCCTCCCCCCCGCGACGACCACCGTCGCGCCGCACATTACCCCCGGCAATCCGCTGCTGCCGCCGGGGATCGCCGTCGCGCCGCGCACAGCCTCGGGACCCTATACGGAGTGGACCTTCCCGAGCGGCTCGATGCATCTCCGGGATCTCGCCTTTGCGCCGAGCGGCTCGGTCTTCGTGTCCACGGAGACAAGAAGCATCCTGGAGCTTTCCCCCTCAACCAACTCCGTCCTGTTCCATGACCTGCCGATCACCTCGTCGTCGTTGCGTCTCGCGGTCGACTCAGGTGGACGCGTCTGGTTTACCGAAAGCTGGAACGGGAAGATCGGCCGGCTGGACCCGACCACGGGCGACGTGACCGAGTGGGCGGTGGCGGGTTCGCAGCCGCTGGCGATCGCTGTCGCTGCAGACAACACGGTCTGGTACACGGACCGGGTGCGCAGCCGAATCGCCCACCTGGATCCCGCAACCGGCGTGCTGACGGAGTACCCTCTCTTCCCCAACTCCAACCCTGTCGACATCGCGCTCGATTCGCTCCAGCAGGTCTGGTTCACGACGGAAGCGAACTGGATCGGCCGGCTCGCCATCGAGCCCACGCTTGCGCTGCCTCGCTTCGCGGACGCCATCTTCGGCATACACGTCACGGCCGCATCGACCGCGGGGGCCCGCGTCACCGTCGACTACCTCTATTCGGGGAGCCGTGGCCTTCCTGTCTTCGTCGGCGGGCTGCCCGTCGTCGGCGGCGTTCAGTCGACGGGCTTCGGCTACGTACCGCAGGTCATCGCGACGGCGGGGTCGGGGAGCGTCACGTTCGACATCTCCTATCTCGCCACGGGGTGCATGACGACCGACGGATTCGAGGTCTACCTGTACGACGCGACCCGATCGACGTTCCTGGTCTACCAGATCTCCATGCAGATGCGTTGGGGTCCCTGCTCGCCGTAGGGTGGTCGACGCTCGCGGACCCGGTCGATGGCGGCTCGGCATGTCAAGACGCCGAGCCGCCACCGTTCATTTGAGCGCCTCTTGCCCCTTGAAGACCCGGTACGGCGACAGCAGCTCGAGGATCTCCTCGTCTTCGGGCGTTGTCTCACCCTGCACGGCGCGCGCGAGGAGCTCGCCGAGCCCGGGGCCGAGCATGAACCCCTGCCCGCAGAGGCCGATGGCCATCAGATAGCCATCGATTTCGCGCGCCCAGCCCACGATCGGCGACCCGTCCGGCGTCATCGGATAGAGACCACGCCACGTCCGGCGAACGCGGAGGTTGGCGAGCGTGGGCATGAGCCGCACCATGCGGCCCGCCACCATCGGGAGGAAGGCGCTCGTTTCGCGTCGGTCGAAACCCCACAGGCTGGGGCTCGGAGTGATGCAGAAGACAACCTGTCCCGTCGCAAGCTGGTAGAAGTAGTAGTTGGCCGACCCAGGCGCCGGCGCGATGTCGACGACCATCGGCCCAAAGAAGGGGGCGACGGGCTCCGTGATCCCGCCCTCGTGTGAATCCGGGCGCACGGGGTGCACAAGGCCAACCAGACGGCCCACGTCGGCGGCCCATGGCCCTGCGGCGTTGACGACGACACGCGTCCCGTAGCGCCCCTTGGACGTGGTCACACCCCGGACCCGGCCGTCCCGGACCTCGATGCCCGCGGCCGCCTCGCCGAAGTGGAAATCGACGCCGGCCCCCTTCGCCCGCTCGTACAGGGCATGGCCGAAGAGGAGCGGGGAGCAGTGACCGTCGCCCGGAGAGAACGTGCCGCCCATCAGGCCGTCCGGACGAAGCGGCGGAACGATCTCGAGAAGCCCGTCGCGGCCGTACCACTCGATGTCGAGTCCGTACCGCTTCTGGATGACAAGGAGGTCCTTCAGGATCGTTTCCTCGCGCGGCGAGTAGGCGACGAACGAGTACCCTCCAGTCGTCCACTCGATGTCGTCGCCGTACGTGTCCTTCCAGGTCCTCGCGATCTCGAGCGACCGCAGTCCCAACCGGATCTTGGCTGGGTCGGAGTGGGTCGCGCGAATGCCCCCGATCGCCGCCTTGTTCGAACCCTGCCCTGAGCTCGCAAACGGATCGAGGACAAGCACCGAGAGGCCGCTCTCGGCCATGGCCCACCCCGCCGGAACGCCGACGCTGCCGGCCCCGAGGACGATGACGTCGTAGACTGAGCGCGGCACGCTACTTCGCCCCCTTGCCGCGAGCGGGCGCACTTGCACGCCTGCTTGCAGCCTCGTCCAAAGCGCCGGCGAGGACGCCAAGCGGCACTTCGACGAACAGCGGCCGGCGCACGTTCTCCGTCACGTCGGTCAGCGGGACGGCCTCCTCGCGGAAGAGGCGCTGGATCAGGGCGGTGCACGTCTTCCCGCCGCACGCGCCCATTCCGGCCCTCGTGACGATTTTGATCTCGTTCATGTCTCGATACCCCTCACGAATCCGTGCGCGGATCTCGCCCGCCGTGACGCGCTCGCATCGGCAGACGATGGCATCGTCGCCCAGCGGCTCTACGGCTTCGGGGAGCGGTTCCGAGATCCACGGCTCCTGAACGCGAATCCCGGCAATCCGCGCCGCGATGGCGCGGGGAGCGCGCACCTTGACGAGCACCGTGCGGTCGTTCTTCGCCAGCGCCTTCACCTCAAGGACGGAGACCTCGCCGAGGGGAGTCCCGATATCGTCGAGGACGACGACGCGGTCTCCGGCAGAGAACCGATCGCCCGGGAACTCGAACGGCACCGTGACGACGGGATCACTCCCTCCGCGTTCGTCGACCAGGGTGATCGCAAGTCCCGGGCAGATCGTCACGCACCGCTCGCAGCCGATGCACGCCTTGCCGGCATCCGCTCCGCGGAACTCCGGAAGACGGCGCAGGTCGGTTTCGTCGATCGCAATCAGCTTCTGGGGGCAAACCGACGTGCACGGGTTGCAGGGAATTTCCTGCGAGCAGTGGAAGACGGGGTACACGGCTCCAGCGACTCCACTCAAATACCGATCGAGCGCCGTGCGCTCGACGGCCGCACCGGGCTTCGACTTCAGGATCTCCCCCATTCGAGACCACGCAGCGGGGACTTCGTCGGCCGTGGCACCGAGCGCGCGGGCGATCTCGAGCCCTTTGATCTTCCCCGCGAAGATGGCCGCCGACGCCTCGGCGATCTCCTCCGCGTCGCCGGCGGCATACATGGGAAGGCCGAACTCAGCGGCCGCCTTGCGGAACTCGTCCACAGGATCGAGCCCGACGGCGATGAGCACCGTGTCGCAGGCATACGACCGTTCCGTCCCCGGAACTGGGCGGAAGCCCTTGTCGATGGCGGCGACGGTCACCGACTCCACCCCTTCCGTGCCGTTCGCGGACAGGATGGTGTGCGACGTGTAGATTGGGACTCCCATGCGGGCGAGCTTGTCCTTGTGAACCTTGTAGCCGCCGCACTCCGGAAGCGCCTCCACGAGGCCCACGACGTGGATGCCCGCCTGCAGCGCGTGGTATCCGGCGATGAGCCCCACGTTCCCGCCTCCGACGATGAACAGCCGTTCCGAGGCGCGCACGAGGTCGCGGTTGACGAGCGTCTGGAACGCGCCGGCGCCGTAGACGCCGGGAAGCGTGTTCCCTTTGAACACGAGCGACTTCTCTCGCGCACCGGTCGCGACGAGAAGAACCCGCGGCCTAACGAGCGCGTACGCAGCGCCCCGGAGGACTCCGACGAGGCCGTCGCTGAACACCGCGACCGCCGTGCTGTCGAGCCACACGTCGACCGACGGTAGATCGCGGACCCGCCCTTCGAGCCGCGACGCGATGTCGATGCCGCGGGTCCCCGCGTGCACGGCGTCGATCGACCCGAAGAACCGGTGAGTCTGCAGGACGAGCTTCCCGCCCAGCCGGTCCTTGTCATCGACGACGAGGACGTCGACGCCCCGGCTTCCGAGTTCGATCGCCGCCGAGAGGCCCGCGGGTCCGCCGCCCAAAATGAGCACGGAGACGTCCTTCCGCTCCGGCTCCGTTGTCTCAGGCGCCCGATCGATCCGCGGAAGGCGCGGCAGGCCGTCGAGCGGTTCGACGCACAGGCGGGGCGCCGCCGGCGTCATGCACGCCTTCACGGCGAAGCCGTCGGCAAGGACCATGCACTGGGAGCACTGGCCGTTGGCGCAGAAGAGCCCCTGAGGCGATCCGTCCTTCGGGTGGTGCCCGAAGACACGAACACCCGCGGCAAAGAGCGCCGATGCGATCGTTTCGCCGGGGTACGCCGAGACCGTCTTTCCGGCAAACGTGAAGTTGAATGGGGTTCCTCGTTCCTTGCGGACGATGGGGTGGCCTTCGATCCGCGTCATGCGTCGTCAGACTCCTTTCTGCGAGCCGCGTCGTCGGGGGGCGGCGCCCCGGCCGAGCCGGTGTCGATGAACCGTTGCGTGACGGCCATCAGAATGCGCGCCCCCGAGTTTGCCGGGGTCGAGTATGCGTGAGGCTCGGTCGCACGAACCCTGTAGCTGTCTCCGGCCTCCAGAGCGAAGACCTCATCGTGAAGTCGAAGCCGGAGTCTCCCCGACAGCACGTAGCCGAACTCCTCCCCGTCGTGGGTCGACTCCGTCGGCTCCGTGCCCGAGGGGAACTCAGCGATCAATAGCTCCTGGACCGGCGCCCCCGGAAGCTGCCGGGTGAGGTATCCGTACGTCACAGGGGAGGCGCCGACGCGGATGTGCAGCTGTTGTGACGCTTTGGTCACAACGGGGGCCGCCTCGCTGAGCGGGCGGTCGCTCGAGAAGAGCGTTTCGATCCGCAGGTCGAGCGCCTTACAGATCGCCGAGAGCGAGACGATGGACAGCGTCGACTGCCCTCGCTCGACTTGCGACAGGAAGCCCGTCGAGAGCCCCGAGCGCTGCGACAGGGCCTCGAGCGTCCACCCGCGCTGCTGGCGGGCCTGCCGAATCCGTGCTCCGAGGTCTTCCATAGGTTCTTCACTATATCGAACACGGCCTTCGATATCCAAACAGGTGCATCGAAGCGCCGTCTCCTCTACACTGTCGGCGGCGAAAGGGGAGAGAACACATGCAGAAGGATCGACTCAAGTTCCTGAAGACGTACATGGACACGGTCTGCCCGACGGGCTACGAAGAGGACGCGTCGCGGGTCTGGCGCGAGGAGGCGAACCGATTCGCCGATCGCACGTGGGTCGACGTCCACGGCAACACGATCGCGGCCATCAACGAGAAGGCGCCGTTCCGCGTCATGCTCGCAGGCCACGCGGACGAGATCGGATTGCTCATCAGCTATGCCGACGACCAGGGATACCTCTCGTTCACCGGACTCGGCGGTTGGGATCCCACCATCCTTCCCGGTCAGCGGGTCCGCATCCGCACGCAGCACGGGATCGTCCTCGGCGTGATCGGCCGCAAGCCCATCCACGTCATGAAGGACGAGGATCGAAAAGCGCCGCCGAAGCTTGAGGATCTCTGGATCGACATCGGAGTCCCGAGCAAGGCCGCGGCGCTCAAGCTCGTGGCGATCGGAGACCCCGCAGTCCTCGACTACGACACCCAGGAGCTCCGGAACGGGCTCCTCGTCGGCCGCGGGATCGACGACCGCATCGGAGCCTTCGTGGTCCTCGACGCCCTTCGCCGCTTGGCGGAGAAGAAGACGAAGATCGGCGTGTATGCGGTCGCCACGGTTCAAGAGGAGATCGGCGCGCGGGGAGCGCAGACGAGCGCCTTCGGCATCGACCCGCAGGTGGGCATCGCGGTGGATGTTGGGTTCGCTACCGACTTCCCGGGAATGGACGACGCTAAGAAGAGGTGGGGCGAGGTGAAGCTGGGCGGAGGACCGATCATCACGCGAGGCCCGAACATCAACGCGCCCCTCTTCCGACTCCTCGTGAGCACCGCCGAGACCAAGAAGATCCCCTACCAGTTCGACACGTGCCCGAGAGGAACCGGAACGGACGCGAACACGATCCAGATCGTCCGCAGCGGGGTCGCCACAGCCGTCCTCGGGGTTCCCAACCGGTACATGCATTCGCCGTGCGAGCTGGTTCACCTTGACGACGTCGAGCACACGATCCAGCTGATGGCGGAGACCGTCGCAGGGATGAAGGCGACGACCAATCTGATTCCCGGATAGCCCGGACGGTAGCGGGAGGCCCCCCGATCGGTCCTCCCGCTTTCCTTTTCACCGCCCCGCGGTATCATGATGGCGTTGGGGAGCTCAAGAGATTGGGCTGAGAGGAGGGACTCCCTCGACCCTTAGAACCTGATCTGGGTAATGCCAGCGCAGGGAACGTCGACAACCAGACGCGTGTCCGCCGTCTGAGATTGAAACGCCGGGAATCCCTTCAAGACCGCTCGACTCTTCGGCGCCCCTTCGAGGGAGGCCCTATGACGTCGCCGCGAGTCCTCATCCTGGCGAACGGCCGCTGGAACGACGTGGAAGCCGTCCGCGCGTTGCGTCGGAGCGCCGACATCTGCCTTGCGGCGGACGGGGCCTGGGCCAAGTCGCGCGAGGCTGGAGTCCCCGTCGACGCGGTGATCGGCGACCTCGATTCTCTCTCCGCGGACGAGCGGGCCGATCTTGACGCGTCGGGCGTCGAGGTGATCGCGTTTCCCCAGGCCAAAGACTGGACGGATCTCGAGCTCGCCCTGGACCACGCGCTCCGCGCCAATCCCTCACGCATCGTCATCTACGGCGCTCTCGGGGGGCGGATCGATCACGCCCTCACGAACCTCCATCTCCTGGAGAAGGGCCTTGCGGCAAAGGTTCCCATCGAGTGCGTCACAGCCTTCGAGAGCATCCGCCTGATCGACGGCGGCTTTGCTCTCGACGATGCCCTTCGGGGCGACACGGTGTCCCTGGTGCCGATCACCGAGTCCGTCCGGCTGTCGACGCAGGGGCTCGAGTACGAGCTGCACGACGAAGAACTCCTGCGTGCGGCGTCCCGCGGCGTCTCAAACGTGGTTTGCGCCCTGCCCGTCCACATCCTCGTCGCGGCTGGCCGTCTTCTCGTCATCCACGCGCGCGCGGATGGGGAGGGCATCGCATGAGGCCCTCCCGCGCCGCCGGCTCGTCCCGACCGCTCCTCCGAGCCCTGTCCCGCCTCCGCGGCGTGGCCGGCTTGGTTCTCTTCGTTGCCGCGTGGCAAGGGATCGTCTCCGGATTTCGCCTCCCTCCCTACCTCCTGCCCTCGCCCGTGCAGACGGTGCGCTCGCTCGTCCAGGACGCGGACCTTCTCGGACCGCACCTGGCCATGACGCTCGTCGAGACGCTCGCTGGGCTCGTTCTCGCGGTCTCCTTGGGCATCAGCATCGCCGTCCTCATGAGCGCGTCGCGCTGGACCCGCGATCTCCTCTACCCGCCCCTCGTCCTGTCGCAGGCCATCCCCCTGATGGCCATCGCGCCCCTGATCCTGATCTGGTTCGGACTCGGCATCCTCGCCAAGGTGCTGATCGTCGCGTTCGTCTGCTTCTTTCCCGTCGCCGTGAACGCCTACGAGGGATTCCGCGCGGTGGATCCTGCCTATCGCGACCTGCTCACGACGCTCGGCGCGACGCGCGCCGACCGCTACCGCCACCTCTATCTCCCGGCCACGCTTCCAGGGATCGTCGCAGGACTGAAGCTCTCGGCGACGTACAGCGTTCTCGGCGCGATCGTCGGGGAGTGGCTCGGGGGCTCGAGGGGGCTGGGCGTCTACATGACACGCTCGCTGCAGTCGTTTCGAACGGACCGCCTCTTCGGGGCGATCCTCGTGGTGATGGCGTTGAGCTACGGTCTGTTCACGATCGTTGACATCGCCGGCGCCCGCCTCACGCCGTGGCTCGGAAGGAGGACCCATGCATAGGAGAACGTGGATCACGGCCGCCGCCGTGGCCCTGGCCGTCTCGACGAGCGCGGCGGGGGCGGGCGTCGTGCGCATCGCCCTCGACTGGACGCCGAACACGAACCACACCGGGATCTTCGTCGCTCAGGACGCGGGGTACTTCGCCGAGGAGGGGCTCGAGGTCGTCGTCATGGAGCCGGGCCCCACCGTGGGACTCCAGCTTGTCGCCGCAGGTCACGCCGAGTTCGCCGTGTCGATGCAGGAAGAAGTCACGATGGCCCGATCTCAGGGGTTCCCGGCAGTCTCGATCGCGGCCCTCTACCCCCACAACACGTCGGGATTCGCGGCGGCCCTCGACCGCGGGATCCAGTCGCCGGCCGACTTCGCCGGGCGACGCTACGGCGGATGGGGAAGCGATCTCGAAGACGTGATGATCCGGACCGTCATGGCGGCTTCCGGCGCCGACGCTGACTCCGTTCAGCGGATCAACATGGGAACCCTCGACTTCGCCACCGCGGTCCGCCGGGACGTGGCGGACTTCTTCTGGATCTTCTACGGGTGGCAGGGCATCCACGCGCAGCTCGAGGGGATCGACTTCGTGTACATCCCGCTCGCCGACCTCGCCCCGGAGCTCGACTACTACACCCCCGTCATCGTGACGTCGGAGCGCCTTGCCGCCGAGAATCCGGGCCTTGTCTCACGCTTCCTCCGCGCTCTGGCGCGCGGATGCGTGGACGCCGCCGCGAGCCCGGACGAGGCCGCCGAGGCGCTCCTCCGGCACGCCCCCGAGCTCGATCGAGCCCTTGTCATCGCGTCGCAGCGATGGCTCGCCGGCCGGAGCGTCTCCGACATCGGCACGTGGGGGCGTCAGGATCCCGCCGTGTGGCGACGTTTCGCGCAGTGGGCCCTCGAAGGCGGCCTGATCGACGAGGCCATCGATCCCGACGCCGCGTTCACGAACGCGTTCCTTCCCGGCGGAGCGACGTCGCCGTGATTCCCCTCGTCGACGTCGACGGACTCGAGAAGTCGTTCGGGGATCTCCGCGTCCTCGGACGGGTATCGTTCCGCGTCGACGAGGGAGAGACGGTTGGAGTCCTCGGTCCGTCGGGGTGCGGGAAGACCACGCTTCTGCGGGTCTTGCTCGGCCTGGAGTCGGCCGACGCCGGCCGAGTCGGGACCCGACTCGAGCGCGCGGGATACCTTCCCCAAGACGTTCTCCTCTTTCCGTGGAAGACGGCGATGGAGAACGCCGAGCTTCCACTTGAGCTCCAGGGGATGAACCGAGAGGTTCGACGCGGCCGCGTTCGCCAAGAGCTGCCGCGCTTCGGCCTCGAGGAGTTCGCCGACGCCTATCCGCACGAGATGTCCGGCGGAATGCGGCAGCGGCTTGCCCTCCTGCGGGCGGTCTTGACGGGAAGTCGCGCCCTCGTGCTCGACGAGCCGTTCGGCGCGCTCGATACGTTGACCCGTCATCGTCTTCAGGACTGGCTCACCTCGCTCCTCGAAGACCTGAACCGCACGCTCCTCTTCGTCACGCACGATCTTGACGAGGCCGTCTCCCTCTCGCGCCGAGTGGTCGTCTTGTCCCAGCGGCCGGCCCACGTCGTCGGAGAGATGGCAATATCCCTCACCCGCGAGGAGCGGAGCGACCGCCTCGGCCGGCGGGCTCTCCTCGTACGGGATCAAGTTCTCTCTCTGCTCGAAAGGGGGGAGGAGCATGCTGCAGGACAACCCGTTTGACGTCCGCGCCGAGGAGTACGACGCCTGGTTCGATCGATTCCCGAACCTCTACGAGTCGGAGCTGTTGGCGGTGCGGGCCATCCTGCCGCCGCACAAGGGACGGTGGGCCGAGATCGGCGTCGGAAGCGGCCGCTTCGCGTCCCGGCTCGGCATCGACGTTGGCGTCGACCCATCGGAAGCGATGGCCCGCCTCGCGCGGGCCCGCGGTGTCGAGGTTCTCGCCGGCTGCGCCGAAGAGATTCCCCTCGGCGAAGCCAGCGTGCAGGCCGCGTTCCTGATCACGACCGTCTGCTTCCTCTCCGACCTTCCGCGCGCCTTCGCCGAGGTGCGAAGGGTTCTAGAGCGAGACGGCGCCGTGGTTGTCGCCTTCATCCCTCGGGACAGCCGCTTTGGCCGCCTCTACCGCGAGAACGCAGACGGCGACGCGTTCTTCTCCCACGCGCAGCTTCGGTCGACCGACGAAGTGATCGAGACGCTCGCCGAGGCCGGGTTCCGCGTAGACCGGGTCTTGCAGACGCTCACGGGCGACCCGGCGACGGCCGACGCCCGAGTAGAGGTGCCGTCCTCCGGCAGCGACCGAGGCTCCTTCGTCGTCGTCCGCGGACGCGGGGCGCGGGCCGTCTGAGAGGACGCTTGACAGAATGCATCCCACGTTCGTAGCATGACGCCATGCCAACGGAGAAGTACTTCCTGATCGTCAACCTCATTGCCGGACGGGGACACTGCAAGGCCATCTTCCCCAAGGTGAAGCAGGCGCTGGATCGGCTTCCCATCGAGTACGACCTCCACTACACGAACGAGCCTCTTGAGGCCGTCGACGTCGCCAAGATGGGGGTCGAGGCCGGGTTCACGCGGATCGCCGCGATGGGCGGCGACGGAACGGTGAACGAAGTGGCCAACGGCCTGCTCGGAGCAAACGTCACCCTCGGGGTCATCCCCGCAGGGACCGGCAACGACTTCATCCGCATGATGGGCATCCCGTCGGATCCCCTCGCGGCGCTCGACGTTCTGATCCACGGAAAGGAGCGCACGATCGACATCGGGCGGGTCGCCGAGGATCGGTACTTCGTGAATGGCCTCGGGATCGGGATCGACGCTCAGGTCGCACGCGACGTGCTTGCGATGGAGAAGCTGCGCGGCGCTCCCGCGTACCTGTACGCCGCCGTCAAGGAGGTCTTCCGGTTCCCGGCCTTCACCGTGCGCCTCCACTCGGAAGGCTGGGAGGCAAGCGTGGACTGTCTCTCGCTCGGCATCGCGAACGGCAAGTACTGCGGCGGCGGGTTCATGCTCGCTCCCCGCGCCGTCATCGATGACGGACTCATCGATGTCGCGGCGATCGGCGACTTCCCGAAACTGGAACGCCTGTACCGCCTACCGCAGGCGCGCGCCGGGAAGCACATCAACCTGCCCCAAGTGCAGTACCACCAAGCGGCCGAGACGACGATCGCGTCCGAGGACGAACTCATCGCGCACATGGACGGGGAGCCGTACAAGCTGCCGTCCAGTCCCTTCCGAGTGCGTGCCGTCCCCCGCGCCCTTCGCGTGCTCGTCCCGAACGCCTAGCTCCGCCCGAACTTGCGGTCCAGCTCCTCGCGACCCAGCTTCACGACAATCGGGCGCCCGTGCGGGCAGCTGTACGGGTCTGCACACTCCATGAGCTGATCGACCAGGGCCTGGGCCTCGATCAAGGGGAGCCGCTCGCCCGCCTTGATCGCAGCGCCGCAGGCGAGTTCGCGCAGAATTCCATCGTACAGGGCCTCCTCGACGCCCGCCTCCTCGCGAAGCCGCTCCACGAGCGCCTCCACCACTCCCTGAAATCCTCGCGGCGTCTGCTCGTCGGCAAGCCGCTGCGGGTACTCGCGCAGCAGGAACGTCCCTCCCCCGAACTCCTCGAGCACAACGCCGACCCGCTCCAGCGCCGCAAGGTTCGCGGACAACACCGCGGCCGCCTCAAACGGCAGCTCGACGCGCGCCGGAAGGAGGAACAACTGACGAACGATTCCCGCGTCGGTCGCCTCGGCCTTCAACCGCTCGTACAGGATCCGTTCGTGCGCGATGTGCTGGTCCACAATCTCCAATCCGTCCGGAGCCTCGACCAGAAGGTACATGTCGTGAAGCTGTCCGACGACGCGTCGATCGGATCGAACCCTCACTTTTCCGGCCTCTTGCGCGAGGCGCGACCCGATCCACTGCTCGTGGAGATCGAGCGGCAGCGGCCGGGACCCGGTCGCTGCGAGGTGCGGGCCGCCGGGCGCCGGCCACGAAGTCGGCTCCGCCGTCCGGGCCGACGGCTCCGCCGTCCGGACGTCGACCGGGAGGACTCGGTGCGGCGACGACAGCGCCTGATGGAGCGCCGACCCAAGCGCGTCCTGGACCTCTCGGACGTTGGAGAAGCGAACCTCTTCCTTCCGCGGGTGGACGTTCACGTCGACCCGCTCCCGCGGTAGATCCACGCAGATGACAGCGATCGGGAAGCTGCCCGGACGAAGGATCCCGCGGTACGCGCTTGCCAGCACGTATCCGAGGCCGCGGTCGCCGATCAGGCGGCCGTTGACGACGAACAGCTGATCGCGTCGATTGCCGCGCTTCAGATCCGGCCGGCTGATGCACCCGGAGATGCGGATCTCGCCCCGCCGTCCGTCGAGGGGAATCATCCCCCGCGCGACCTCCGTTCCGTACACCTGGCCGATCCGATCGAGGAATGACGCGACGCGCGGCGCGGCAAAGACCTCGCGGCCGTCGTGGGCGAGCACGAAGCCGACGTCGGGGAGCACCAGCGCGAACCGCTGAACGACGCGGTTGATGTGGAGGGCTTCCGTTCGCGGCGTGCCGAGGAACTTCGCCCGAGCCGGGAGATTGAAGAACAGATCGCGGACCTCCACGGTCGTCCCTGGAGCACGCGATGCGGGAAGAAGTCCCGCCGACCTCCCTCCCTCAATCGACAGCGCGTGCGCAATCGCTCCGGACGAAGAGCGAGACGTGATCCGAAGCCGCGAGACGGCCCCGATGCTCGCGACGGCTTCCCCGCGGAATCCGAGCGTGGCAATCGACAGGAGATCGTCCTCCGTCCGGATCTTGCTCGTCGCGTGCCTCTCTCCGCACAGGCGCAGGTCCTCTTCGCTCATGCCGACGCCGTCGTCGCGAACCGCAATCGACGTCAACCCCCCCGCGCTCACATCGAGTTCAATCGCGTGGCTTCCGGCGTCGAGGGCGTTCTCGACGAGTTCCTTCACCACGGAGGCCGGACGATCGATGACTTCGCCCGCAGCGATCTTGTGGGTGAGTTCTTCCGCGAGGCGCTCGATGGGCATGCAGAAAGGCTACTCGATCCAGCGATCCCTCACAATTCGCTTGGTTCGCTGTGGGGAGTTGGGCTATCGTTCTCCTACCATGCACACGATTTCCAGCCTCCGCAAGACCCTCGGTCTGGCGACGACGAATCAGGTCCGCAACCGGATCGACTCGATTCGCGACGTTCTGGCCCCTTACCTCCGGCGAGGGCCCAACAACCAACTCCTCGTCGGCGACGAAGGAGTCGCCCTCCTCCGGCAGCTGCAGGAGTTGTACGATAGCGGGCTAAGGATGACCGAAGCGAGCGAAGTCCTAAAAGCTAAGTCTTATATCATAGATAGTCCGAACGTTCAGGTTTCGTCCGGTTCCGCACCAACCAGAACCGCACCGCAGGAGGGCGCCCAGCGGCTCGTTCGCTCTTTGCAGGATGAGATCGCGTTCCTCCGCCATCGCGTCGCCATCCTGGAAGATCGGCTTTCGCACGAAACCGCACAGAGCGACGACCAGAAGCGCGAACCCTGGTGGGCGCGATTGGGGGAGGACGTCGATGTCGCTTAACGTTCCGCTGCAGGGAAACGAGACTCTGGGGCGCGTCCTCGAGAGGATCGACGCTTCGGACGTGGTTCAGGCGTACTGGGCCGCCTCCAACATCACGGCCATCGACCGGCTGCGAATCAACGATCACGGCCCGGTGCACATCAAGATCATGACGAACATCGCGCTCAAGCTGCTCCGGCTCCTCGTCGCCGCGCAGATCACGCCGAGCGCGGTCAAGGACCACGGCCTTCGCCCCGAGGACGCCGAGGTGGTCGTCGTGCTCGCCGCGGCGCTCCACGACGTCGGCCACGCGATCCATCGCCTGGATCACGAGCATCTCTCGGTCATTCTGGCCGCTCCCCTCATCGACGGGTTCCTCGACGGCCTGTACGATGCCCGCACGGCGACCATCCTGAAGGGCGAAGTCCTTCACGCCATCCTCACGCACCAGCGCGACATCGAGCCCCTGACAATCGAAGCGGGGGTCGTGAAGGTCGCCGACGCCCTCGACATGGAGTCGGGGCGGGCACGGATCCCGTTCTCCACGGGCGAGCCGACGATTCACTCCGTGTCCGCCATGGCGATCCGCAAGGTTCGGCTCTCGGCGGGCGAGACTCGCCCGATCAAGATCGCGATCGAGATGTCGAACTCGGCCGGCATCTTCCAGGTCGACAACCTCCTTCGCGAGAAGCTGAAGCACTCGACCATCGCCCCCTACGTTGAGGTCATCGCGGAAGTCGCTGGGGAAGAGAAGAGCATCGTTCAACGCTACTCGATCGAGTAAAAGAGGCCGCCAATCGCCTCGCTCCCCTCGACCCACCTCCGTGGCGGGCTCGGCCGACCTCCTGGGGCACTCCCGCGAATCACTCCGGGGCGCTCTAGTGCGCCATCGCTCGTTCCCATCTGCATTGCAGCCGTTGTCGCAACAAAAGAGCCCTTTTGTTGCGACAGTTGTCCCCCCGCCTGAGCCGTGTCCCGGCTACGGTTCACCCGCCGAGATTCGCTCGGGAAGGAGGCCGGACCGTGCCGCTCGAGATCACCTACGAGGACTTCATGAACCCCGACCAAGTCCGGGCGCTCAAGGACTACTGCCGCCAGCGGGCCGAGAGCTCCACGCCCGACGGTCGGGAGAACCCCGTTCGCGACTGGGCCATCCTCCACGTCGCCCTCGACTCCGGCCTGCGGGTGTCCGAGATCTGCGCCCTCGAACTTCGGGACGTCCTCCTCGATCCGCTTCACGGCGCCCTCATCGTCCGCGACGGCAAGGGCGGGAAGAAGCGCGGCGTGAAGATGGGGACGGCGCTTCGCGATCACCTCGCCCGGTTCGTCGAGTGGAAGGACGACGTCGGCGAACCCACGTCCCACCACTCGCCCCTCTTCGTCTCCGCCCGCGGCGGCGCCCTGACGCGGACTGCCGTCTATCGGATCTTCCGCAGCTGCGCCGACGCCGTCGGCATTCCGGACCGCTTCTCGATCCACTCCTGCCGCCACACCTACGCGTCCATGCTCTACCGCGCATCGAGCTTCAACCTCCGCCTCGTTCAGAAACAGCTCGGGCATCGCTCCATCCAGACGACGCAGATCTACGCCGACGTCCTCAACGAAGATGCTCTCGTCGCGGTGGAGAATCTTCCGCAGTAGACAAGCGAACAATCGCCGCCTGTTGTAACCTCGCCGTCCGTACCCGATAATGCGTCGGTCCCCTCTCGCCGCCGGATGACCTATGATGGGAGCGGTGAGAGGTATGAGGTTCTCTCGTGTCTTGATGCGAACGGCGCAGGCGACTGCGCTTCTTTGGTTGGTCTCAGCCCTTGCTGCCGCGGCGTCGGTCACGCTCCAGTCGCAGTTCGGATTCGACGGGCAGCTCATCCGTTTCCGCTATGCGCCCGTGCGCGTCGAGGTGGCCGGCCTCGCAGCCCCCGTCGAAGGGAGCATCGTGGTCAAGCAGTTCGTCGGCGCGGATCCGTCGAACCCATCGACGCTCTCCCACGAGATCGCCCGCGGCCGTCTAGAGAACGGCGTCTACCAAGCGGCCATCCCGGCCTATGACCTTCTTCTGCCTGCCCTCGTCCAACTCGTCGGGCCCGACGGCGAAGTCCTCGCGTCCACGACGGAGAGCGTCCGCCAAGCCGTCCGCGGCCTCCCCTTCGTCGTCGTCGCCGGCGAGTCCCGGCCGCTCGGCGGGACGGAATCCATCGTGGCGGCGTCCGAGCTTCCATCCGATTGGTGGGCCTACGAGCCGGTCCAAAGCCTATGGCTCACGGAGCCGCTTCTCGATCAAGCCGTGTGGGAGGCCGTCGGCGAGTGGGTGACGTCCGGCGGTTCGCTCGTGCTCTTCTCCGGCTCGGATTTCTACCAATGGGACTGCCCCGCCGCCCGCGCCCTTCTTCCCTTCTCCGCCCCCACGCTGCGGGAGCTCGCGCCCGGCGCCTTTCTGCTCACGGGCACGCCGCGGACGGGGTCCCAGGTTCTTCTCAGCAAGGACGCCGAGCCCCTGCTCGTGCGGATCCAGCACGGGGCGGGGCACGTCTCTCTGGTCACCACACGACTGCAGGACGTAACCGACACGGATCTCCAGAGGATTTCAGCCCGCATCCCGGCCGCGCGGCGCCCCGTCGCTGTGGACCGACTCACGCAGGAGGCGCTGAACAAGACGCGCGTCGTGCGCCCCCTCTACGCCTTCGCGCCGGCCGTCGTTCTGGCGGTCATTCTCGGCTTCGTCGCCTTCCACCGAAGGGCGCTGCGGAAATCGTTCGCCACGTCCAGCGCTCTCCTCCTGGCAGCGGTCGTAGTGGCGACGGTTGCATCCGGTTTGTATGTAAACCGAGTCGGAAGCATAGCATACCAATATAGCATTAACACGATCTTCTGCATTCAGTCGTCGTTCACAGCGACATGCCATTCGTACGGTTTCTTCTCTCTCGCATCGGCGCGGGTCCCGATCGACCACGACAAGCGCCACTTCCCGATCCAGGCCGATGTGTGGGTCACCACGCGAAGCCAATACGAGCTCAGAAGCACGCTGACCCAGACCGCGCTGTCGCTGCCTGCACGCACGCGCCGCTTCGTGCGCACGTGCGGAACCGAGGGCGCAGATTGGCGCCTTCTGGCAACCGAGGACGACCGCACGTTCCGAATCGAGAATCCGAAGGCTCAAGAAGCGACGGCCGCCCTTCTCTTCGTCGACGGGCTGTTCTACGAAGTCCCCCTCGTCGACGGAAGGCCTCGTGATGCGTTCGCCTTCTCCGACCTGCGCCACGTGAGCGCGTCGTCGATGACCGAGCAGGAGTTTCTGCTCTACACGAGCTGCATCGACTGGCTGGCCACGTCCGCGGGGACGTGGCTGCTGACGTACGAAGAGTCGTCCAACGTCTCTCCCGGCGAGAAGATGCCCGAGAAAGTGAGCCTCGTACGGATTGAGATCGTAGAAGGAGAACGAACGTGAAGACCCACGAGCTCTTCTTCGATCGGGGCGGATACGCTGCGACGCTCGCCCTTCTGATCGGCACGGGACTGGCCCTCGTCCTCTCGATGCCGTGGGCGGGCCGTGTCGCCGACTTCTTCCTCTTCCCTTGGACTCCCACGCCCGTCGCGTTCTTCTTCGCCCTGGCGGCGTTGGGCGCCGTCCACGCCATGAACCGCGGGGCCGCCGTCGAGCCGCTCCCTCGGACCCGCCGTAGGCAGCTTCTCTCCCTGCCCCTCCAAGTGAGCCTCGTCCAAGCCCTTGTGCTTCCGTACGTCGCGATCTGCACGGTTCTCCTTCCGGCTCGCCACGCCGGCCTCCTGTGGATGGCTTGGGCTTACGTCGGTCTGGTCAACATCACGCTCGGGGTCATCTCGTTCCGTATCAGCGCCCGATGCTTCCACCGCGCCCGCCACCCCTTCTTCCCCCTCTTCCTCGTGGCGTGCGCGTACAACTTTGTCCCCCTGCTCTTCGAGTTCGCCCCCGCCCCGGCTCGGACGGCAGCGCTCGTGAGCCCAGCCGCCGCCCTGTGGACAATGCTTGCCGGCGACGCGCCGTGGGGCGCGCTGCTCTTCTCCTTCCTCGTTCCGTTCTCGCTCGGCCTCGGTCTCTTCCTCGTCACGCGGAGCCGCGTTTCGAAGGAGGGGCATGCTCTCCGCTGACCTGTTCGTTCGGCTCGAACGACGCGCCCGCCGGGTTCGCGGAGCCTCGTGGGCCGCGACCGCGGGGGCCGCGGCGGCGATTCTCGCGTTCGCCGCGCTCCTCGCCACCTCGCTCTGGGCCCCCGCCTCGGCTCCGGTTGCCCGGACGGCCCTCGCCGTCGTCCCCGCCGCTGCGGCGGTCCTGGCGTACATCCTCGGCCGCCGGCCGCGCCCGCCGCTTCCCGTGCTTCTCCTCGCCGTCGACGAGCGCCTCGGACTCGAGGCCCGTCTCAGCGCGCTCTATGAGCTCACTCAGCACCCCGGACCCGCCGCCTTCGCGGCGCGCATCGCCGCGGACCTCGAGCGCCTCGCGCCGCACTGGGGACGAGGCATCCCGGTCGGCCGTCGGCCGCTCGCGCTGACGGCGGCCGGCGCGCTCCTGCTGGTCGCCGGATTCGCGCTCGTTCCCCGGCTCGGCAGCCTGCCTTCGCCGACCGACGCCCCTCCATCCCAAGCCGCCGCTCTCGCGTCCGAGTCGGCCGCCGCCGAACCAAGCGACGTCCCCCTCGAGCCCGAGGGAGGACGCGCCGACGACCTGGGCGAGCCATCATCCCGCACGGCGGCGCTCCCCGGGCGATCGACCGCCCTGCGGGACATCCTGGCCGAGCTGCGGCCGCTGGGCGGCGCGTCGGGGTCCCCATCGACAAGTCGGGCGGAAAGTGAGCCTGAGGACGCCGGCCTGCGCCGCGATCTCGAGCGCCTGAGCGAGCGCCTCGACCGCGCTCCGAGCCCCCTCGACGAGGCCGAGAAGGAGACCCTGCGAACCTACGTGGCCGAGACCTCACCCGAGCGGCAGTCGGAAGTCGACGACGCCGTCGCCGCCTCGGATCTCGACGCGCTTCGACAGACGATCCACCAGCTGCTCGCGGAGGCGGCGCCGGGAGACACAATCGAGAGCGGCTCCTCGGTCTCCCACCTGGCTCCCGAGGCAGGCCCTTCGGCCTCGGCCGAAGGAGAACCATCCTCTAGACCGGCGCCCTTGACGCCTCCGGAGCCCGGCTCCGAGCTGGCCGGAGCGGGCACGTTGGGCGACGGCTCGGCCTTGCCGCCCGGCTCGACGTCCTCGGAGCCCCCGCCGGTCTTCGAGAGCTCAGAGGTCGGCGTCCTGCCCGTCTCGCCGCCCTCCGTTCTCGGCGAGAGCGGCGCGTACTCCGAGTACCTCACGCTCGGCGTCCCCGTCGAACCCCCGCAGGCGGGAGAGACGGCGCCGGGAGACGTGGCCTTCAACTTCGATCAGATCGACTCCGTCCTCTCGGGACGCAACGTCCCGGACGGCGCCGTCGACACCATTCGCGCGTACTTCGAACGAATCACGGAGGAGAACCCATGACGACGGAAGTGAGACTCGAGGAGGCGCAGAAGACGTTCGAACGTCTCGAGCGAGCGGTCGCGCAGGTCATCGTCGGGCAGGAGCCCGTCGTGCGGTCGACGCTGATCGCTCTCCTGTGCCGCGGAAATGTGCTCTTGGAGGGAGTCCCGGGCCTGGGCAAGACGCTCCTCGTTCGGACTCTCGCACACGCCCTCGGGCTACGGTTCTCGCGAATTCAGTTCACCCCGGACCTGATGCCCGCCGACATCCTGGGAACGAACATCATCGGGGAGTCCGGAGGCGCGAGGCGCTTCGAGTTCTCCCGCGGGCCGATCTTCGCCCACATCGTCCTCGCCGACGAAATCAACCGGGCCACGCCGAAGACCCAGTCCGCACTTCTCGAAGCCATGGAGGAGCGTACGGTCTCGGTGGGAGGCACAACGTATCTCTTGGAGGAGCCGTTCATCGTCCTGGCAACCCAAAACCCGATCGAGATGCAGGGAACGTACCCGCTTCCCGAGGCCCAGGTCGACCGATTCCTGCTCAAGGTCAACGTTCCGTTCCCCTCGCTCGACGAGCTGGTTCGCATCACGACGCTGAACACGGAATCGTCCGCCATCGTCTTCCCATCGGCCGTCGCGTCGGCGGACGACGTCCTGGCCGCCCGAACCGTGGTTCATCAGATCCCGGTCGCTCTGGGGTTGAGGCAGTTCGCGGGACGCCTCGTCCTTGCCACCCACCCCGACAGCGCCGACGCGCCCGAAACGGTCCGCAACTACGTGGAGTATGGAGCCAGCCCCCGCGCCGCCATCGCCCTCGTCCGCGCCGCGAAGGCCCACGCATTCCTCTCCGGCCAGGTTCACGTTCGCCCCGCCGACGTCGAGGCCATGTTCCTCCCCGCGCTCCAGCATCGGATCATCCTGAACTTCCGAGGGGAAGCCGAGGGGGTCACGCCGTCGAGCATCCTGGCCGAGGTGTGGCGGAAGGTGCCGGTGGCCTGATGCAGCAGCTGATCGAAGGCGGGTTCCTCGAGCGGTGGGCGAACCTCCGGTTTGCCTCGAGGCGCCGCCAGGCCGGCCGCTTCACCGGATCGCACGCCTCACCGCGCGCCGGAATGAGCGTCGAGTTCGCCGACTACCGCGAGTACGTCCCCGGCGACGACTTCCGCTACGTGGATTGGAACCTCTACGGCCGGCTGGATCGACTCCTCGTCAAGACGTTCGTCCAGGAGGTCGACGTCCCCGTCTACTTCCTCCTCGACGTCAGCGGATCGATGCGCCTCGGAACCCCGCAGAAGGCGCACTACGGGGCGCAGCTTGTGCTGGCCCTGTCCTACCTAGCGTTGCGAAGCCTCGACCGCGTCGGGGTGTTTCCGTTCTCGGACCGCCCGCTTGACTCCGCGCCTCCGCGGCAGGGAATGACCCAGTTCAGCGCCATCCTCCGCTTGCTCTCGGGCATCGATCCCGACGGACGCACGTCGATCTCGGAGGGCGTCGCCGGGTTCCTTTCCCACACGCGGGAGACCGGCCTCGTCGTTCTCGTCAGCGACTTCCTCTGCGACGACGACCTTCGCGATCCGCTCGCCCGCCTCCGCCATCGCGGCGACGAGGTCATCGCCATCCAGGTCCTGGACCGGGAAGACATCGACCCCTCCATCGCCGGGCAGGTCCACTTCGTCGACGTCGAGACTTCGGATCGGGTGAACCTCGCCGTCGGCTCGAGCACGCTGGATGCCTACCGGAGGCGATTCGAGGGATTCCAGACCTCCTTGCGGAACGCGTTCCTCCAACGCGGCATCCCGCTGTTCCTCGCTCCCACGGACAGGCCGCTCGAGACGCTGATTCACCAGGACCTGCGCGCGGGAGGCATTCTCGAATGACCTTCGCCCATCCGGCGGCTCTCGCCCTCCTCTCGGCTTGGCTGCTTGTCGTCCTCTTTGCGGTCCTCCGCACCCGCCAGCGTCGCCGCGAGGTTGGAGCCCTCTTTCTGTGGCGGGACCTCCACGACTCCCCCGCCGCACGAACGCGGAACCTCCGGCTCCTCCTTGACCCGCTCCTTCTTGTGCAGCTCGCCTGCGTTCTGGTCTTCTCGTTGGCGCTCGCGCAGCCGGAGTGGGCAACCCGTCGCCCCGGCCCGATCCGCCTCGCCGTCGTGATGGACGGCAGCGCGAGCATGCGGACGACCGCGGGCGGCGGGCGCACCCGCTACGCCGACGCCGTCGATCGCGCGCTCGGACTCCTGGCGGACACCTCCGCCCGATCCGTGGCCGTGGTCCAGTGGACGACGGCGCCCGTCGTCCTCGCTGCCGACGGGTCGACCGTCGCGCAGGGCCGATCCGCTCTGCGCGAGTCGTCCCCGACGTGGCTCGGCGACGGGACGGACGCCGACCTTGCCCGCGCCGTCTCCGCCGTCGGCGGGCCCACTCACTTCGAACGGATCGTCGTCCTCAGCGACCACCCCCTTGCGTCGCCGCCTTTCCCTGTGGAGACCCTCCTGATCTCCGGAGGAGAGAACGTCGCCATCACCGCATTCACCGTGCGCCCCAACGTTCTGGGCGCCGGAGTCAGCGCGTTCGTCGAACTCCGCAACGACACGGCCGGCTTTCTGGACGCGAGACTCCTCGTCGGCGACGAGTTCCACAGAACCAGCCTCGATGCGTTCCTCGAGCCCGGCGAGACGGCTCCGGTTGTCGTCCCGTTCCCCGGAGCCCGCGGATCCCGCTTCACGGCCGCCCTCGACGTGACGGACGACTATGCCGGCGACAACATCCGGTACTTCTCGCTCGAGCGCTCGATCGTCCTCCGCGTGCGCTGGCTCGGCGCCGAGAACCGGTTCCTGTCCGCTGCGCTCGATTCCGTACTTCCGATCGTGCGGGTCGAGGAAGGCGAGCCGGCGGATCTCACGGTCGCCTCCGACACCACGCTGCCGGCGCTTCCGCCCGGCCATGCGCTCCTCGTCCACACAAACGTTCAGGGAGTCGTGGCGCTCAGTGCTACGGAGTCGTCCCGCGGCACGGCGAGCGCATGGATCCCGGACCACGCCCTTCTTGCCGGCGTTCGCGCCGAGGACGTCTTCGTCGATCGCATGCCGGCCGTCACCGTCTCCGCGCCGGCCAACACGATCCTCGGCGTCGGCACGACGCCTCTTCTGTTCGAGGTTCCCGACCCCGATCGGTCGATCCTTGTTCTCACCGCCGACCTGTCGGCCACGAACCTTCCGATCACCGTCGACTTCCCGCTCATGATCCGGACGTTCGTGTCGTCTCTCGTCCGCGCCGACGCCAGCCTGGTTCCCGAGTGGCTTCACGTCGGCGACGCAATTCCCCTCGTCCGCTCGGGGTCGACGGTCGCCGTCGGGTCGACGGCCGCCGTCCTCGCCCCCGACGGCAAGCCCATCCCGCTCGCCGCCGGGCAACGCGCGTTCTTTCCCGACGCGCCCGGGGAGTACACGCTGGTCGTCGGGGAGGAGCGCTATCCGGTCTCGGTGAACGTTCCCCCCAGCGAGTCCCTGTCCGCGCCTGACGAACCCGCTGCGCCGATCGAACCCCCTGGCGCGGCACGGCCTCGGGAGTCGTCGTCCGCCGCGGCACGCCAGACCGCGGCACTCTGGCCGGTCCTCGCCGGAATCGCGTGCGTCCTCTTGGTGCTCGAGCTCGCCCTGACACGACGCCGGGCCCAGGACTCCGGGAGGTCCCCTTGATCCGCTTTGGGCTTCCCGTCGCGCTGGCCGCCCTGCCGGCCCTCGCCCTCGTCCTCGTCCTCCTGCGCCGCGGCTCCACGCGACGCGACGTCCTTCGCTACGCCGCCCTTGCCCTCGTGGCGCTCGCGTTGGCCGACCCGCGGCTCTCCGTCCGCGACGCGCGCAACAACGTGGTCTTCGTCGTCGACCGCTCGGCGAGCGTGACGCGGTCGACCGGCGATCGCGACGTACGAAGCGCGATCGACGCCGTTGTCGCCGATCACCCGGAGTGGAGCTACGGAGTCGTCAGCTTCGCCCGCACGTCCGACGTCGACACTCCGCTCGGCGGGACGCCCGCGGCCTCCGCCATCCGGCCGGATCCGACCGGATCCGACGTCGTCGGCGGCGTCCGCCTCGCGCTCTCCCTCGTGCCGCCGGGGGGAGCAAATCAGCTCGTGATTCTGAGCGACGGCCGCTTCTCGTCCGACCCGATCGCCGCCGTCACGGCGGCACAGCTCGCCTCCGTGCCCGTCAGTGCGATCCCCCTCGGCGGACCGCGCCCCGATGACGCCCGCCTCTCCGGATTCGAAGGACCCCAAGAGGTCTCCGTCGGCCGACCCGCAGCCTTCGTCGCCCGCGTCGCAAGCGACGCTCCGGGGCAAGCGACGCTCGCCCTCTACCGCGGCGGACGGCTCGTCGAAGCTCGGGACGTAGAGCTGTCCGGCTCTCTCGACTCCTTCGCCTTCTCGGACGCGACCGCCGAGCCCGGGTTCTACGAGTACCGTGTCGTCGTCAAGCGGGAAGGGGATTCCGTTCCCGAGAACGACGCTCGCTCCCTCATCGTGCGCACGATCGATCACCCGTCGGTTCTTCTGGTCGATGTTCGCGGCGACTCCGCGCTCCCCGAGCTTCTCCGCTCGGTCGGCGTCGACTTCGTCCGTGCGCCGTCGATTCCGCCGCTGGCCGAGCTTTCCGACTACCGACAAGTGATCTATGCCGGCCAAGCGCTTCAGGACCTCACCGGCCGCCAAGTCGACGACCTCACCCAGTTCGTTCGGAACCTCGGCGGCGGGCTGCTCGTTGTCCAGGGCGATCGAGAGGTTCGCGGGTTCGAGGCCGGCCCGATCGAGTCCCTGCTCCCGGTGTCCTTCTCCGTGCCGGAGAAGGGTCGCTCTCCGAGCATGGCCATCGTGTATCTCCTCGACCGCTCCTCGAGCATGAAGGAGATGGCCGGTGACCGCGTCAAGATCAAAGTGCTCCGAGAAGCCACGGTCGCGAGCCTGCTTCTGCTTCCGAGCGACACGCTTGTCGGCATCGTCGCCTTCTACGACCGGTACGACTGGATCTTTCCCCTCCAGCGCCTCGGGGATGGAACCGGCGCCTACCGCGCGGTGGCCGCACTCGACGCGTATGGCGGGACCGACGTGTACTACCCCCTCGACGATGCCCTCAATCAGCTCATCGCCGCCGATGCCCGCGTGAAGCACGTCCTCCTCGTTTCCGACGGGCAGACGGCCGAGGCCGGCCGCGACTATCCCCAGCTCCTCCAGAAGCTCGGCGCGCACGCGGACATCACCCTCTCCGCCATCGCTGTGAGCCGCAACCCGAACGTCCCGTTTCTCCAAAAGCTCGTGGACCAGGGGCGCGGAGCCCTCTACTACGCCTCGGACTTCACGACCCTGCCCCAGGTCACCGTCCAGGTCACGCAACGGCTGACCCGCAGTCGATTCATCAACGCCGACACCGCCGTCGAAGTCTCAACGGGCGCGCTGACGGGCCTCGGCGAGGTTCCCTCGGTGCAGGGCTACGTCCTCACGTACCCCCGCAGCGCGGCATCCACGCTCCTGTGGGCGGGTTCGGACCCGCTCCTCTCCACGTGGAGGACCGGCCTGGGAAGCGTGACGGTGCTGAACGTCGACCTCGCGGGTGCGTGGTCGCGCGCGTGGTTGGCGTGGAGCGGGATGCCACGCCTCTTCGCCGACATCCTGGAGACGACGTCGCCGCTCGTGACCGCGACGGCCGGCATCGCGCCCCGCGTCGACGTCCGTCCATCTACGACCACCGTCCTGCTCGACGCCCACACCCCGGCCGGCGGGTTTGACGACTTCCTCGAGCTTAGCGGAACCCTCGTCCCGACCGAAGAGCGCGTCGACGCGCCGCAGGTCGCCCCCGGCCTGTACCGATTGCGCTTCCCGACGCCCGCGGAGGGCGCGTACGCGCTTCTCGTGCAGGAACGCGGCGGCGCTCGGTCCCTTTCGGTTCCGTTCTCCGTGCCGTACTCGCCCGAGTACGAGGAGTTCGGCATCGACCGCGCGGCCCTCGCCGCACTGGCTCGGGCCACCGGAGGCTCGCTCCTCGACGAAGAGGCCGGCGGGCTCGAGCCCGTCCGGTCGTCTCGCGCACAGCGCGAGACTCCGCTCTTCCCGGCTCTTCTCGGACTCGCGCTCGGGCTCTTCCTCCTCGACCTAGGAATCCGGCGACGCGCGGCGGCCCGCGAGCTGAGAGCCGGCGGCTCGCGACGGGCTGCGGATTGAACGCTCCAAACGGCATCCCTATAATCCCATCAGGTGCGGGGAGTGGCGCAGCCTGGTAGCGCGCCTGCTTTGGGAGCAGGAAGCCGCTGGTTCAAATCCAGTCTCCCCGAGTCGATCGAAGGGGGTTCTCTGTCGTGACGGAATCGTCGCCCCATCTCTCCTTGTACCGCCGGTGGCGGTCGCAGACCTTCGCCGAGGTCGTCGGGCAGGAGGACGTGGTGCGCACCCTGCGCAACGCCGTGGCCGCCCGCGAGACGGCCCACGCCTACCTCTTCGCCGGAGAGCGGGGCGTCGGCAAGACGTCCGTGGCCCGCATCCTCGCTCGGGCGATCAACTGCCTCGAGCCTGCGGGAGGCGAGCCGTGCAACGCCTGCGCCAACTGCCGCGCCATCCTCTCGGGGCGCTCCCTGGACATCGTCGAGATCGACGGCGCCTCCAATCGCGGCATCGACCACATCCGCAAGCTGCGGGAAGAGGTCAACTTCGTCCCCACCGACCTCCGGATGAAGATCTACATCATCGACGAAGTCCACATGCTGACGAACGAGGCCTTCAATGCGCTCCTGAAGACCCTCGAGGAGCCGCCGGCCCACGCGGTGTTCGTCTTCGCCACCACGGAGCCCCACAAGCTTCCCCGGACGATCGTCTCGCGGTGCCAGGCGTTCGAATTCCGGCGTCTCCCGGTTGACAAGATCCGCGACCACGTCCGCCGCGTCGCCGAGTCGGAGAAGGTCTCGCTCGACGATGGCGCCTGCGAGCTGATCGCCCGGCGCGCCAACGGGGGGATGCGGGACGCCCTCGTCATGCTGGAGCAGGCGGCAAGCCATGAGGCCGGGCCGATCACGGAGGCCGCCGTCCTCGACATGCTCGGTCTCGCCGGCCGGGACACCCAGGAGGCGTTTGTCCGCGCCCTCGAAGAGGGAGACCGCGGCGCGATCCTCGCAACGATCGAGACCCTCGTCGAGCGCGGGAAGGACCTCGATCTCTTCCTGGCGGACGCCATCCAGCTCCTCCGAGACCAGGTCCTCCTCGGAGGCGCCGAAGGACCTCGGGCCGTTCGCGTCGCTCAGGGACTGCTTGACATCAAGACCGACCTCTTCCGAGCTCTGGATCGCCAGGTTCGGCTCGAGATCGGCGCCCTCGCGCTCGCCGAGTCGCTCGCGCGCCCCGCGCAGAAGCCGACGCCTCGCGAGGCGGACGCCGCCGCCTCGCCGGCCGGCAAGCCCTCCTCGCCCCCTCGCGCCCGCACGAGCCCGGAGACAGGGCCGGAGCCCGCCGGCACACAGGGCGCCGGAGAGGCCTCTCCGAGGCCCGTCGCCCGCGGAGAATCCGGCACGCAAGAGACGCCCGCCCGCAAGGCGGCGCCGAAGTCGGCTCCACGGACGGCGCCCGCCGCCGGGACAGGGAAGAGCGACGGCGCCCCCGGCCTTCCCCCCGAACTCGAGGCCCGCTGGACCGCCATGCTCGGCGAGGTCGAGAAGGATCGCATCGCCATTGCGGCGTACCTGACCGAGGCGACCCCGTCCATCGACGGCTCCCGCCTGGTTCTGTCGTTTCACCCCGACCACACCTTCCACAAGGAGAGCCTCGAGAAGCACGAGAACCTCCAGTACCTTGCCGGAACGGTGCGCCGGATCTTCGGAGACGCATTCCATGTGGAGGTCCAGTACGACGAGGCGGTCGTGCGCAAACCTCTTCCTCGGGACGTGCTCCTTGAGAAGGCCCGGCTGGTCTGCGAAGTGTTCGACGGGAAGATCGTCAAGGAGGCATTGTGAAAGGAATGGGCAACCTGGCCAACCTCGGGAACCTCATGAAGCAGGCCAAGAAGCTCCAGGAGGACCTCGAGCGCGCCCAGGCTGAGATCGCTCAGTTGAAGGTGGAGGCAACCGCCGGAGGCGGGATGGTGACCGCCACAGTGAACGGCCGCGGGGAGCTGCAGAGGCTCAAGCTCGAGAGGGAGATCGTCAACCCCGAAGACATCGAGATGCTCGTCGATCTCGTCGTGGCCGCCGTCCAGGAGGCGCAGCGAAAGGCCCAGGAGGCCACCCAGGAGAAGCTCGGGCCCCTCACCCAAGGCATGGGCGGAATGCCGGGAATGCTCGGTCTCTAGGGGACAAGCGTCTCTTGCGCGGCCCCCCCGCCGCCCCGTATAGTCGGCAGGAGACCGATCGCATCGCGAGGGGGGCCGTGCTCAACGAAGTCCAACAGCTGCTCAACGTCCAGCGCGCCGACCAAGCGCTCCACGAAGCCTCCTCACACGTTGACCACCTTCGTCTCCATCGTCAGCAGCTCGAGGCGCGCATCGAACAGGAGCGCGCCCACGTCTCGTCCCTCGCCGATCGCCTCCGGCAGCTGGAGGTCGAAAGCCACGCCAAGAACCTCGAGGTCGACGACCTCGACATGAACATCCGCGGCTACCGGAAGCGCCTGGACGAGGGAATCATCTCGTTCAAGGAGATGGAGGACCTGCGGACCAAGATCGACATGGAGAAGGGGCGCATCAACCGGCTCGAGGACGAGGCTTTCGAGCGGATGGACTCCGTCGAGGGCGCCCGCGGCGCTCTCGCCGTCGCGCGGTCCGAGCTCGGCGGGAAGGAGGACGCCCTGCGGGCTCAGATCCAGGACGTCGACCGCCAGATCGAGGCGGCCGTCGCGCAGGTCACCGCCGTCACGGCCGAGCGGGCGGGGCTCGTCGCCGCGGCGCCCCCCTACCTCTTCGCTCAGTACGAGGCCCTGCGCGCCAAGTTTCCGAACCCCATCGCCGTCTTGGATCACGGAACCTGCGGCGGCTGCAAGCTCCGTGTGAGCGGCAACACGGCGGAGCGGGTGCGCGGAGGCATGGGAATCGTCACGTGCGAACACTGCTCACGCGTACTCTACCTCTCCTCGGACTGATCCTGGCCGCTCTCTCCACGTCTTCCGTCGCCCAGAGCGGACTGCCGCGCCCGATCGGGCAGCTCTCGGACTACGGCGCGGTGCTCGACCGAAGCGGACGCGAGGAGATCAACGCCCGCATCGCGCGCACCGAGAAGACTCTGGGCGTCAAGGTCTACATCCTCGCAAGCTGGGAGAGCCCGCAGCCGGACGTCGAGAGCTTCGCCGGCGCGGTCTTCTCTGCGTGGGGCCTCGGATCGAGTCGATCGCTTCTCGCCGTCTTTCTGCGGACCGGCGGGGAGTGGTCGGCGAGCGTCGTCGCGAGCGCCGCGGTTCGGACGCAATATGGGGCGCTCGCCGACAGCCTCGAGCGCCGAATGGCCGACCTCATGCTGCACAAGCGCGTCGAGGAGGCGATGCTTGCCCTGTTTGACGGGTTGGACGAAATCAAGCGCCCGGCGAAGGAGCCCCGAGCGAAGGCAACAACCCAGAGAAAGGCAGGTTCCGCCTCATCGCGCGGCCTCTCCCCGGTCGTATCCATCCTCCTCGTCATCGCCGGCGCCGCGGCCCTTGTCCTCCTCATCCACCGTCGCGTCTGTCCGCGGTGCGGCTTCTTCCTCCGCGCGGCCCGTCCGCGAGGCTTCTCCCGGACGCGGAGCAAGGTATACTCCTGCAGCCGTTGCGGCTTTCGTCGTCAACGCTAGCGAGGAGAGAGGGTCAGGAAGACGCCGGTCGCCGGCTCAAGCCGGCGCCTGGAGGAAAGTCCGGACTCCACAGGGCAGGCCACTGAGGAGATCTCAGCAGGGGCGACCTTGGGAAAGTGCAACAGAGAGCAGACCGCCGATGGCCCGCCCCGTGCGGGCACAGGCAAGGGTGAAACGGTGGTGTAAGAGACCACCAGCGGCCCGGGCGACCGGACCGGCTCGGTAAACCCTGGTCGGAGCAAGGCCAAGTAAGAAGGCGCTCGAGAGCTGCCCGCTCAAGCCTTCGGGTAGGCCGCCTAGATGAATGTCTTCCCGCGACAGAATCCGGCTTATCGACCCTCTCTCCTTGACCGGCGGGCCCCGGCTCGGGAGCGGGGACGCCGACGCCGCCGTGCTTGCTGCTCGTTCGGCCCCCCCTTATACTTCGGTCTCGAACGGACGAGGAGGCGGTTTCAATGCTTTTCGACGCAACCTGGCTCATCCTGATTCCGGCGCTCGCCCTCGCGGCGTACGCCCAGTGGAAGGTCCAATCGACCTACAGCCGCTATTCGACCGTCGACGTCACGCGACACACGACCGCCGAGGAGGTCGCACGTCGGATTCTCAACGCCGAGTACATCCAGGACGTCAGCTTCGAGTCGATCGACCGGAAGCTCGGCGACCACTACGACCCGCGGAAGAAGGTCCTGCGCCTCTCGGCTCCCCAATCGAGCTCGGTTGCGGCGATCGGCGTGGCCGCGCACGAGGCGGGCCACGCCATCCAGCACGCCAAGAACTACGCGCCGCTCGCGCTCCGGTCGACCCTCGTCCCGGTCGCCAACTTCGGTTCATTCCTTGCCTTCCCCCTCTTCCTCCTGGGCTTTTTCACCCAGGTCCCGGTCCTGATCACGGTCGGCATCGCCCTTTTCTCGGCCAGCGTCCTCTTCACCCTGATCACGCTGCCGGTCGAGTTCAACGCCAGCCGCCGGGCCGTCCATGCCCTCGAGCAGTCGGGCGTCGTCACGACCGAAGAACTCGGCGCCGTGAAGCAGGTTCTCTCCGCGGCAGCCCTCACGTACGTCGCGGCCGCCGCCATGGCGGCGCTCCAGCTCGTTCGAATGCTCCTCATCGCGAACAGCCGCCGTCGATGAAGCTCTCCCCTTCTCTACTCGCCTCCGATTTCACGGACCTCTACCGCGAGGCGATGTCCGTCGCGCCGCTCGCGTCGAGCCTCCACTGGGACGTCATGGACGGCCACTTCGTTCCGAATCTCACGTTCGGTCCTCCCGTCGTCAACGCGTTGCGGAAGAAGGTGGATCTCCCGTTCGTCATTCACCTGATGATCGACCGCCCCGTCGAGTACGCGCCCCAATTCGACGTGCGTCCGGACGATACGATCATCGTCCACGTCGAGTCGTCCGACAGCGTCGATCGCGCCCTTGACGCCGTCAAGAGCACCCGAGCCCGCGCCGGGATCTCGTTGCGCCCTGCGACCCCGAACGATTGCCTGGAGCCGTACCTCGACCGTGTTTCGATGGTTCTCGTCATGAGCGTGGAGCCGGGATTCGGCGGCCAGTCGTTTCTCCCCGACTCGCTCGCGCGCATCCGCGACCTTGCCAAGCGGATCGGCCGACGGCCGATCGAGATCGCCGTCGACGGCGGAATCCACGCCGAGAATGTCCGCGACGTCGTTCGCGCCGGCGCGGATGTCGTGATCGCCGGCTCCGCGGTGTTCGGGGCTTCGGACCGGCTCGCTGCGATGCGGCGGCTGCTCGAGGCAGCCCAGTGACCGACCAGGAGTGGATGCGGCTCGCCCTCGACCTGGCCGAGCTTGGCGAAGGAGACGTCAACCCGAATCCACTCGTCGGAGCCGTGGTCGTCCGCGACGATCACGTCGTCGGTCGCGGCTATCACCATCGTTTCGGCGGCCCCCATGCGGAAGTCCACGCGCTCGACGAAGCCGGCGACGCTGCCCGCGGCGCAACCCTCTACGCAACGCTCGAGCCGTGTTGCCACTACGGCAAGACGCCGCCCTGCACCGATCGCATCCTTCAGGCGGGAATCCGACGCGTCGTGGTCGCGACCGTCGACCCGAACCCGATCATCTCCGGACGCGGCCTCGCCACGTTGCGCGCCGCGGGGATCGAAGTCATCGAGGGCGTCCTCGCCGAGGCGGCCCTGCGGCAGACGGAGATCTTCCGGAAGTACATCACGACGGGGCTTCCGTTCGTCCACCTGAAGCTCGCCACGAGCCTCGACGGGCGCATTGCGACGAAGACCGGCGACGCTCGGTGGATCAGCGGTGAGGCGTCCCGCGTCCGCGCCCACCGGCTCCGCCGCCGCAACGCGGCCATCCTCGTCGGCATCGGCACGGCCCTCTCCGACGACCCACGCCTCGACGTGCGCCACGTCTTCGGACGGAGTCCCACACCCATCGTCCTCGACGCCTACGGCCGCCTTCCGCAGAGCGCGCGCCTTCTCGGGACCGGTCTCTCGCCGATCGTCGCCGCGGCCGCCGTGCCGCCGGAGCGCCGATTCGCACTGGAGCAGGCCGGGTGCCGCGTGTGGGAGATCCCGGCCGCAGAAGGCGGCGTCGACCTTCCCGTCCTCGTTCGCCGCGTCGGCGAGGCGGGCCTGGACTCCATCTTGGTTGAGGGAGGAGGGGAGACGGCCGCGTCATTCCTCGCCGCCGGCCTCGTCGACCGCGTTTCGTTCTTCGTCGCGCCTCTCCTCATCGGGGGCCGGGACGCCGTGCCGGCAATCGGAGGCCTCGGCGCCGATCGCGTCGAGGACGCCGTGCGACTCGTCGACGTGACGACAGAGCAGATCGACGGCGACCTTCTCGTCTCGGGGAGGATTCCGCCGAGTTCTAGCGCCGCCGCGCCGCGCCCTTGACGTAGCCGTGTGCCACGAACCACTCGACTGCGCGGCGCAGCGCTTCCTCGATCGGCGTCGAGGGGAGGCCCAGCTCGCGTCGCGCCTTCGTCGGGTCGTAGTACATCGCATGGTGCGACATCCGGATCGTGTCCGGCGTCATCCTGGGCGTCGTCCCGGTCACGCGGCACGCCAGAGCGTTGGCGTACGAGAGCGCAAGAATCGGGCGGTACGGAACGCGCAGCCGCGGAGCCGGAAGTCCCGTCACCTGCGCGAGAAGCTCGAGCAGCCGTCTCATCGTCACGTTCTCGCCGCCGAGGATGTAACGCTCGCCGACCCGCCCTCGCTCCGCGGCCAGAAGATGCCCTAGAGCGACGTCCTCGACGGCGACCACGTTCATCCCCGTTTCGACGTAGGCCGGCATGCGCCGGTTCAGGAAGTCGACGATCACCCGGCCCGTCGGCGTGGGCTTCACGTCCCAGGGTCCCACCGGGAAGGACGGATTCACGATCACCACGGGAAGTCCGCGCCCCGCCGCCTCGAGGCCCACCTGTTCGGCCAGGTACTTGCTCCGCTTGTAGGCCCCGACGATGCGGCTCGGGTTCGCGGGCGTCTCCTCGGTGACCACCTCGCCTTTCCTCGGCACGGCGAGCGCGGCGACGGAGCTCGTGACGACGATCCGCCTTGCCCCCGCCTCCTCCGCCGCGTCGAGCACGTTTCGCGTTCCCTCGACGTTGACCTCGTAGACAAGGTCCGGGTCCCGAACCCAGAACGAGTAGAGCGCGCCGACATGGAACACCCGCTCGCACGACCGTGCGGCGGCGCGGAGCGAGTCTCGGTCCCGCAAGTCCCCGCGGACCACGTTGACCGGCAGCCCCGCGATGTTCAAGAGGTCGGAGTCCGGGCGAGCCAGCACGCGAACCTCGTCGCCGGCGCGCAGGAGCGCCCGAACCACGTTCGCTCCGATGAATCCAGTTCCGCCGGTCACCAGCGACGTCATCCCGTGTCTTCCCTCCCAAGGAAGCAAAGAAGGCGAGCAACGCTCGCCTTCCCGTCCTGTGGGCGAAACAGGGCTCGAACCTGCGACCTTTCGGATGTGACCCGAATGCTCTCCCAGCTGAGCTATTCGCCCTCTTCTATCTCGAGGCGATCGACGAAGCCGCCGCTTCTGGAGCGGCTGAGTCATTCGCCCGTTTCTACCTCAGAGCGAACGGCGCAAGCCATTCGCCCTCTTCTATCTCAAGGCGATCGACGAGCCGCGCCTCAGACCCCAGGTGGCGAGTCATTCGCCCGTGCCGCGCTATTGTACCCCGAGTCTCGCCCGAAAGGGAGAGACTCGAACGCCGCGCGGCGCCTCTCGCCGAGCGACGATCACGCGTCGAACTTCGCATTCTCCAGCATGTCGGCAAGGCTCTCGCCCCGGCGCTTCCGCGTGATCTCGACGAGGCCGAGGGCCGTCATGTCGACGAAGTCCGCCGAGACTCGGTCCTTCTTCAACTCCTCCTTCACGCGATCGGTCACCTGCTCGATGTGCGCGGGGTCTTCCATGTCGACGAAGTCGACGACGATAATCCCGCTCATCTGGCGAAGCCGCAGCTGTCGCGCGATCTCCGTCGCCGCCTCGAGGTTCGTGTTCAGGATCGCCGCCTCTTGGTTGCGGTGACGGACGTCGCCGCCGGTGTTGACGTCGATGGCGATGAGCGCTTCCGTCTCGTCGATCACGAGCGACCCGCCTCCGGCGAGCGGCACGCGGCGCGCGAGGCTGTCCTGGATCTGCTTCTCCACGTTGTACTTGGCGAAGAGAGGATCCGCTCCCTTGTGCAGAACAACCCGCTCCTTGAACTCCCCGAGCTGCATGTAGTCGAGGAACGAGTTGATCTTCTCGAAGAAGAACGGGGAGTCGACGACGACCTCGCCGATTTCCGGCCCGAGCCGGTCGCGCAGCACCGTCTGAACCAGTCCCATGGCCTTGTACAGGAGCCGCGCCCCGTTCGTCGCCTTCGAGGCGTCCTGGACGCGCTCCCACGTCTCGACGAGCAGGTGGTAGTCCCGCTCCAGCTCCTCGTCGTTTGCCCATTGCGCCGCCGTGCGCGCAATCATCCCCTCGCCGTCACGCTTGAGGGCTCGCGCCACCCGGCGGATCCGACGTTGTTCCCGCACCGACTCCACCCGCCGCGAGACCCCGAGCCGATCCTCCGTGGGGAGGTAGACCCAGAAACGCCCCGGGAGGCTGACCTTCATCGTCCCCTGAGGGTTCTTGCTGCCGATTCCGTCCCGCCGAACCTGCAACGTGACGAACTGCCCCGGCCGCAGGAGCTTGTTGATGGGAACCCCGGACTGCCACGGTTTGAAGCCCTTTTCAATCAGGTAGGGATCGTTGATCTCACTCTGGGAGAGGAAGAGGCTCTTCCGCTCGCCGACGTCAACGAACGCCGATCCGAGGCCCGGAAGCACGTCCTCAACGCGCCCCCGGTAGATGTTCCCAACCAGTTTCTCGTGCGACGGATGCCCGTAGTAGATCTCCATCAGACGACCCTCTTCGAGAAGGGCGACGCGTGTCCTCTTGTCGCCGTCCTCGGTCAGGTCGACCGAGATCAGGATTCTCTTGTCGTCGATTTCAGCACCTTCTTTCCCTCATCGAGTCCCGCCAAGACCTCGGCGAACCGTCGTCCATCCCTTGGGTCCGAGAGGTCGGCGGCAATCTCCACGAGCGGAGCGAGGGCGAAGCGTCGCTCGTTCATCCGCGGATGGGGAATCGAGAGGTCCGGCTCGTCGACTTGCAGGGTCCCGTAGAGAAGAATGTCCACGTCGAGCGTGCGCGGTCCGAACCGCACCGTCGGAACCCGCCCTTCCGCCGTCTCGGCGTCCTGGCAGGCCGCGAGGAGCGCCCGCGGGGAGAGCGTCGTCGTGCCGCGCGCGACGAGATTCAGGAACCAAGGCTGGTCCGAGAGCCCCACCGGCTCCGTCTCGTAGACCGAAGACCGGGCCGTCCATCGGACGCCTCGTTGCGCCACTCGAGCCAGCCCTCGCTCGATCCTCTCACGCCGGTCCCCCAGGTTCGATCCGAAAAGGATGTACACATCCACGGGATCTAGGCCCGCCGCCGGCTCAATTCGACCATCGTCCATGCATTCGGCCCCAGCTTGGCCACGGAGAGCTTGCGAACTTGGATCCGGACTTCGGAAACGCGCTCGAAGCGATCGAGCAGCTCGTCAGCAATCGCACCGGCAAAGGACTCGATGAGGTGAAACGTACGCCTCCGGTTCACTTCGCAAACGCGCTGCACGACCGCATCGTAGTCGACGGTGTCCGAAAGCTCGTCCGACTCCACGGCCTGCGCGAAGAGTCCGCGCATCTCGACATCCACGGTGAAGCGATTCCCCGCTTCCTGCTCCTGCGGGTAGACGCCGTGCGGTCCCTCAAGCTCGATCCCCCGGACCGACAAGACGACGTCTCCCACCCGAGGCGAAGCACAGCCGGGCTTCGCCCCGTCGGATCCCCGCTCCGATCGCGCGGCCGCGTCCACCGCTACCCCTTGACGGCCTCTTCCTTCGCCACATCGGCGAGCGCAGCAAACGCCCGCTCGTCGCGAACGGCGATGTCCGCGAGCATCTTCCGGTTCAGAAGGACGCCGCGGCGCTGGATCCCCCCGAGGAAGGCGGAGTACGAAAGCCCGTTCAGCTTCGCCGCCGCCCCAATTCGGGTGATCCACAGCCGTCGGAAGTCGCGCTTGCGGAGCCTGCGATCGATGTAGCTGTTGCGCAGGGCCTTCATGACCGCTTGCTTCGCGATCTTATGCGACGTCCCCCGCTTGCCCTTGAACCCCTTGGCGAGACTCAGAATCTTCTTACGGCTGTCGAGTCTCTTACTGCCTCCACGCGCTCGTGGCATGGTCTTCTCCTTCGTCTCCCCGGAGGGCTACTTCGAGAGCATCTTTTCGAGCATCTTCTTCAGCCCGCCGGTCACTTCTTTCGGCATGCGAGCGTGCCGCTTCGCCTTCGGGCGCTTCTTCACGTTCTTGTGCCAGTAATTGGACATCGTGTGCATGATCTTGCCACTCTTTGTCCGTGTGAAGCGCTTCTTCGATGCAGAGTGTGTTTTCTGCTTCGGCACCGTACGTCCTCCTCCCCGAGGGGCGGTCAGGAATGTTGCGCGGGAACGATCATGATCTGGAGGATCTTGCCCTTGGCCATCGGCGTTCCTTCGACCCGGGCGATGTCCTTGACCTCTTCCTCCACCCGCTTGAGGAGGTCGTGGCCTCGTGAGGCGTGCACGATCTCTCGCCCGCGGAAGAAGATGCTGATGCGGACCATATCCCCGTGAGACAGGAACTCGCGAACCCGGGAGAGCTTGGTCTGGAAATCGTGCTCACCGATTTTGATCGTGAACTTGATCTCCTTCAGCTTGGAGCGATGCTTCTGCTTGCGCTCCTTCTTCTCCTGCTGGTAGTGGAACTTGCCAAAGTCCACCAACCGGCAAACCGGCGGCGTCGCTTGGGGCGCCACCTCGACCAGGTCGAGTCCCTTTTCCTTCGCCAACGCGATGGCTTGCTGCGTCGGCAGCACGCCGAGGTTCTCTCCCGTGTCGCCGACGACGCGAACCTCGGGCACGCGAATCCGTTCGTTCACCCGCAACGTCTTGCTATCGATCCTGACCTCCTGTTCCGTGGGATCTCACTCGAACTCCTACCCGATACAACCCGTGTTCCTCGATGTACCGCGCCACGCTTCGAGGAACCCACGCCTCAATCGACTCGCCGCGCGCTACTCGATCGCGGACAGCCGTTGACGACAGGTCAACCTCGCCCATGTCGAGGACGTGGATCGACGCGACGTCATACGGCGGTCTCCCGAGGAAGGAGAGCGAGATCCCGGCGCGCGGCGCAACGACAAACGACACGCTGCCCAGCAGGGCCTGCGGCTCCCTCCACGTTTCAATCTCCAACATCTGGTCCGCCCCGAGGATGAAGCAGACCCCTTCGGGGCAATCTTCCTCCATCGCGCGGATCGTGTCAATGGTGTACGAGGGCCCGCTTCGGTCGATCTCGATCCGCGAGACCGAGAACTCCCGCCGCCCGGCAATCGCCAGGCGGGCCATGCGGTACCGATCCTCGCTCGTCACGCCGTCGGAGACGCTTTTCTGCGGCGGAATCCCGTTCGGCACAAACACGACGCGCTTGAGCTCGAACTGCCGGAGCGCCGTCCTCGCGACCGCGAGATGGGCGTTGTGCGGCGGGTCGAACGTCCCTCCGAGGACCCCGACCCTACTGTTCAAGCTCGAACTCAAGCTTCACCTCGCCGATCCGAACGGGAGCCCCGGGCTGGTACCCGAGCCGGCGAAGCTCCTTCATCACGCCCATCTTGTTCAACCGGTCGATCAGGTAGGCCTCGGCGTCCCAAGACGTCAGCACCAGCTTTCGAGCGAGCGTTTCGACCTCTTGGCCCGTGACGCGGAACCCATCCCCGTCGTTCTCCACCCGGAACCCCGTCTCCCCGTGGAACTGGTACACGCGCCGTCGAAGCGGCGATGGCGCGAACAGCTCCTTCTCCCGCTCGACAACCAGAGCACGGTACACGCGATCGATGACGTCCCGGACCCCGGTCATCGTCGCGACGGAGATCGGGACGAGATCGACGCCGAGGGCCGCGAAACGCTCTCGAAGCGCCGCGACGTCCTCGGCGGAGATGAGATCGATCTTGTTCCCCGCGACGACCTGGGGCCGAGCGCCGAGCGCCGGAGCGAACGACGCGAGCTCGTAGTTGATCTGGTGGAAGTCGTCAACCGGGTCGCGCCCGTCGAGCCGCGCCAGGTCGACCATGTGCAAGAGAACGCGGGTCCGCTCGACGTGACGAAGGAATCGGTCGCCCAGCCCTCGGCCTTCGTGCGCGCCCTCGACCAGTCCCGGAACGTCGACGGCAACGAACTGATTCCGCCCGTCCACGTCGACGACGCCGAGGTTCGGCACGAGCGTCGTGAACGGGTAGTCGGCCACCTTGGCGCGCTTCCCCGAGATCGACGAGATCAGACTCGACTTCCCGACGTTCGGATACCCGATGATCCCGACGTCGGCAATCAGCTTGAGTTCGAGCCGCAGCGTCTTCGACTCGCCGGAAAGGCCGCGCTCGCGGAGCCGCGGCGTCGTTCGTGTGGAGCAGGCAAACGCGTCGTTCCCGCGCCCGCCTTCTCCTCCTCGCGCCACGAGAACCTCGTCGTTCACGAGCGCCAGGTCGGCGATCACCTCGCGGTCGGGCCCTCGCACGACGGTCCCGACCGGAACGTGGACGATCAGCTCCTCGCCGGCGGCGCCATTCTGGCGGTTCCGATCGCCGCCCGTCCCGTCCTGCCCCGCAAAGAGCGGGCGGTTTCGGAACGAGTACAGCGTGGACATGCTCGCCGTCGCCCGCAGGACGACGTCTCCGCCCGGTCCGCCGTTTCCCCCGTCGGGTCCTCCCCGAGGGTTGTGACGGCTGGACATGAAGTGGATCACCCCGCTGCCACCGCGTCCGCCGCGCACGCGGATGGTTGCTTCGTCAAGAAACATCGGTCGTCATGGGGATGATCCCGATCGTGCGGAGGTCAAGCGGTCGGCGCGGCGGGCAGTACACTGATGTGCTTCTTGCCCCGCCCCTCGAAGTGGACGTATCCCGGAGCGGTGGCGAAGATCGTGAAGTCGCGTCCAATCCCGACGTTCGTCCCGACCGCGAACTTCGTGCCGCGCTGGCGAACGATGATGGTCCCCGCTTCCACCCATTCCCCGCCGAAGCGCTTGACCCCGAGCCGTTGGCCCGGACTGTCGTGCACGTTCTGCGTGGATCCCGTACTCGTCTTGTGCGCCATCGTTTCTCCTTACAACACCTCAACGCCGACCGCCGCGTCGTGGACGACGAGGTCGTCCGGGCAGTCCCGCTCCAACAGGCGGAACCCGATCGCGAGCGTCTCGAGCACCGCATCCAGCTCGCGTGCCAAGTGCGGATCGCTCCGGTCGACGGCGAGGTACATCTCCTCCGAAAGGGAGCTGTCGGACTGGACGTGCAGGTACTCGGTCAGCGCCGCGGACCCCGCCCGCAGGAGCTGGAACACGCCGACGCCGGGCAGCGTCTCGGGAGACAACCCCCGGGCCACAAACCCCACGATGCGGTTCGTCTCATCTCGCTGAACCAAGACCTCGCCCAACCGTCCCCCTATCCCTCGATCGCCTGGATCGAGGTCGCCATGTATCCCTGGCGATGCCCCTGCTTCTTCCGGTACCCCTTCTTCGCCTTGTACTTGTAGACGATGATCTTGTCGCCGCGGCCGGCCTCTTTGACCTCGCCCACGACCTTCGCACCGTCGACGTAGGGCGTGCCGATCTGCACGCCGTCCTCCGTGGCAAGAAGAAGCACCTTGTCGAACTCCACCGTCGCCCCAACCTCGACGCCGGGCAGGAGTTCGTGCGCGAGCAGCATCCCCTGCTCCACTCGGTACTGCTTTCCTCCGGTCTCAATCACTGCATACATCGATGGTTCACCCCAATCTGGGTCTGATTCTAGCTGTCGCGATCTGCGTTTGCAACCGGCTAGCCAACGGGCGTCCCGGGTTCGACGGGGCGCTCGGGGCCGATCAGGGCGAGCGGGGATCCCTGAGCCGCCAGGAGCATCGCTTCCGACTCGATCCCGCGGATCGTCCTCTTCTCGAGGTTGGTGACGACGACGACCGACTTGCCCACCAACTCCGCGGGCTCGTAGCTCTCGCGGATTCCGGCGACGCAGGTGCGCGTCTCCGCGCCGAGATCGACCGTCAGTTTGACCAGGCGGCTCGCCCCGGCCACCGCCGCCGCCTCGCGGATCACGCCCACCCGGAAATCAAGCTTCGAGAACTCCTCGAAGGACACCGGCGCGGGAGTTGCTCCGGACGGCGACGCCCCCTTCGCGGTCACCTGCCCGCGGATCGACTCGACCTCGATCCGCTCGAGCAGGACGCGGTCCGCCGTCACGCTCGTTCCCCCGAGCGGCCGATCGAGGTCGCCCCACGTGGGCGCATCGATGTGCAGAATGCGCAGCACGGACGACGCGAACTTCGGGACGTACGGCAGGAGGAGAATCGCTATCCCCTTCACGAGGTGCGCGGCGCTCGCCACGGCCGATCCGTCCTTCGTCGCCCACGGCCGCTTCCGCTGGAAGTACTCGTTTCCGAAGACCGCCAGGTCGCACGCGCTCCGGAGCGCGGTCCCGAGGAGCCCCGCGTCGATCGCCTTCTCGTACGCGATGACGGTCTTCGCCAGCCGCTCGACGACCTCGCCGTCTGCGGGCACGTCGGGAACCACACCGCCCTGATGCGTCTGAACGAACGAAAGCACCCGGTTGATCAGGTTCGCGACGTTCGAGATCAAGATGCCGTTAACGGCCTTCTCGAGCTCCTCCCACGAGAAGTTGACGTCCCTCGCCTCCGGCCGGTTGTAGAGGAGGTAGAAGCGCCAGAACTCGGCGTCCATGACGCGGAGCGCCTCGTCGCAGTACAGGCCCACGCCGCGCGTCTTCGAGAAGCTGTCGCCGCCGATCCAGTTCAGGTACTCCGTGGCGGCGATCTGGTCCGGCAGGTGGTACCCGCGGCCCGACGCGATCAGCTGGCCGGGGAAAATGAGCGAGTGGAACGGGATGTTGTCCTTCCCGATCGTGTAGATCTGAAAGACGTCGTCGCCGAACCAGAAGTCCTTCCACCGCTCGTCGCCGCGGAAGTGCTCGATCACCGCCGAGACGTAGCCGAGGGCCGCCTCGCCCCAGACATAGATGACCTTCCCCTCGGCTCCTTCGAACGGCGCAGGGATTCCCCAGTCGATGTCCCGGGTCATCGCCCGCGGCTTCAGGCCGTCGTCGATCATCTGCTGGGTGAAGAGGTGGACGTTTCCTTGGAATCCGCGCGACGTCACGTAGGACGTCAACGCCCGCGCCAGCTTCGGAAGGTCGAGGTACCAGTGCTTCGTCTCGCG
>JBFYQP010000146.1:0-2636 GCA_041302745.1 Candidatus Bipolaricaulota bacterium
GTCGATCTCCCCGGACTCTTCACCGGGGCCGCGAAGGACGTGGCCGCGGATGCCGTCGACGCGGACGAGGATGTAGTCCGGATCCTCCGGGCCCTGCGGCCAGTCGTCGCGCCACGGCTCGTGCCACAGCCGCGCCCGCCGCTCGGGGTCTTCGACGAGCCGCGCGATGCCGTGAAATGCGGCGTAGTTGAAACGGTCGGTGTCGACGAAGAGCACGGTGACCTCGGGGTGCTCTCCGATCTGCTGCACCTTGCGCGACGCTCGCGAGGTGGCGAACCAGAGGGTCCGACCTTCGCGAAGGACGAGGTCCATGGGCCGAGACTGGGGAAAGCCGTCGCTCCCGAGCGTCACGAAGAGAGGGAACTCGATCCCGTCGACCATCGACCAGAGCGTCTCGGCCAGAGGGCCGGCCGCTCGGTCCGGACGCCGCGGCGCGAGGCGGAACACGTCTGCGCCCTGCAGGCCGAACGTGGCGATCACGTCATCGACGAACGCCTCTCGAACAAGGAGCACGGCCACCGCGCCGGACGCCGCCAGCTCTCGGACGCTCTCCGCGTGGCCGCCGCCGTCGAGCTCCCACCGCCCCACCTCGTCGACAAACACGACGTCGCACTCCTCCGCAGCGCGATGGACGGCCGCGCGCGCAAACCGCAGCGCCTCCGGTCGCACGAAGAACCGTCCGACCGGGCGTCCCGGAGGCGTCGACTCCGCGAACTCCCGCTCCTCGCCCGTCTCGAGGTCCACGACGCGGTAGCCTACGGTGACGCCGCCGTCGAGGCGGCGCGGGGCGAGGATGCCGCCGACGGAGACTCCCCGATCCCGCAGATGCTCGGCGACGCGCTTGGCGGTTCGCGTCTTGCCGGCGGCGATCCCTCCCGCGAGGACGACGGCCGCTCGCGGCGTGGCTCGAAGCCTTGCCTCGACGGCGCGAACAATCTCGAGGGCGAGCCGCTCGTCTTCGGCGTTCGCCGCCTCCCGCGACGTCATGCGCGCGCCAGCTCCTTGCGCAGCCCGACGCGATCGTTGAACGCTTCGATGCGCTCGTCGATCGCGGCCACGGACTCGTGGATCCGGTCCCAGTACGCGGGGTAGTCGTACCACTGCGCGTTCAGCTCGTCGACGGAGTGGCCGAGCTGCTCGACCCACGTGAAGTACTTCAGGTTGTGGATCCGCTTACGCTCTCGGTACCCGAGTTCGAGGGCGTTGTCGGTCTTGATCCCATGCAGGTGCGCGTGGAAGTCGACGGCGGCCTGCGTCTCCGAGTACTTCCCGTGCGCCTCGTCCAGCTCGGCGAGGCGGGTCCGGTAGAGCTCCATGGAGTCGGTGAGAACCGTGAGGACCACGTCGCCTTCTCCAAGCTCGTAGTACTTCGCGAACTTGATCGACGAGAGCAGGTTCGCCACGCCTGAGATCCCAAGGAGATCGAGACGGTCGACGAGTCCGGCGTCGACCCCTTGCCGCTTCAGGTAGGCACGCCCGGCGGGCTCGTTGAACAGCCGAATCAGCGCCATGGTGTCCGCATCGTCAATCGCGACGACCATGTCCGTATTGCGGACGTTGTGGATCCACGGGACGTGCTTGTCGCCGATCCCTTCGATGCGGTGCGCGCCGAAGCCGTTCTCGAGGAGCGTGGGACACTGCAACGCCTCCGAGACGACGAGTTTGCTCAGCGGGTACCGCTCCTTCAGGTAGTCGCCGCACCCCATCGTTCCGGATGACCCTGAGGTGAGGACGACGCCGGCGTAGCTCCCGCCTCGCAACTCGGCCTCGAGGACCTCCTCCATCGCGTGCCCCGTGACCTCGTAGTGCCAGAGGTGGTTCCCGGGCTCGTCGAACTGGTTGAAGATCATGACGTTGTCGCGCGTCGCCTCGAGTTCCTTGCACTTCTGGAAGATCTCCCAGACGTTCGACTCCGAGCCCGGCGTTGCGATGACTTCCCCGGCGACCTTCGCCAGCCACTCGAACCGCTCTCGCGACATCCCCTCCGGGAGGATGGCGATCGACTCGCAGCCGAGGAGGTTCGAGTCGTAGGCCCCGCCGCGGCAGTAGTTGCCCGTGGAAGGCCATACAGCCTTGTGGAACGTCGGGTCGAATTGGCCGGTCACGAGGCGGGGAGCCAGACACCCGAACGTGGCGCCGACCTTGTGCGCGCCGGTGGGGAACCACTTTCCGACGAGGGCGACGATCCTGGCCCGGACCCCCGTGAGCTCGCTCGGGAATTCGAGGGCGTTCACGCCGCCAAACCCGCCGCCCCGCTGTACCGGCTCGTTCTTCCACGTGATGCGGAACAGGTTCAGCGGATGGAGGTCCCACAGCCCGATGGACCCGAGCTTCTTCGCAATGGGAGCCGGGATCTTGCGCGGATCCTTCATCTCGGCGAAGGTCGGAACGACAATGCCCCTCTCCCGCGCGCGCTCGATGGTTCGCTTCAGCTGTGCAGGATGCTCTTTCAGGTCGATCATTCGGTCTCTCCTCGGGCCCCGCGGCTGTTGCGGATCTCTCCGATGCAGTCTCACCGGTTGAGGCCTCGTTCGGGCAATGCTATCATGCTGTCTGACCAGTTCGCAAGATCCTGCATTCCGCCGCGAAAAGAGGAGCCCATGTACGATCTCGTCATCCGCAACGGAACCCTGGTC
>JBFYQP010000030.1:0-7705 GCA_041302745.1 Candidatus Bipolaricaulota bacterium
CTCGGTGCTCGAGTCGGCGCGCGTCCGCGAGCGCTCGACCGTCGGGCCGTTCGCCCACCTCCGCTCGAGGGCCGACGTCGGCCCGGAGGCCCGCGTGGGCAACTTCGTCGAGGTCAAGGCAGCCCGGTTGGGACGCGGCGTGAAGGTGGGCCACCTCTCGTACCTCGGCGACGCGGAGGTCGGCGAAGGGACGAACGTCGGCGCGGGGACGATCACCTGCAACTACGACGGCGCGGCGAAACACCGCACGGTGATCGAAGACGGGGTCTTCATCGGCAGCAACGTGTCGCTGGTCGCCCCCGTGACGATCGGCCGCGGGGCGTTCGTGGCCGCCGGCTCGACGATCACGGAGAATGTCCCGCCGCAGATGCTGGCTCTCGGCAGAGCACGCCAAGTGCTGAAGGAGAGAAGCGCGGCGCCGTCCGGCGAGGAGGAAGCATGATCGGGCAGGAACTGAAGCTCGTGACCGGGAATGCCAACCCTGTCCTGGCTCGGGAAGTGTCGTCATCGCTCGGAATCGACCTCTGCGACGCGACCGTCGATCGGTTCAGCGATGGAGAGGTCCGGGTCCGCATCCGTCAGACGGTGCGCGGAGCCGACGTGTTCGTCATCCAGCCGACGTGCCCGCCGGTCAATGACCACCTCATGGAGCTTCTGCTGGTCATCGACGCGGCTCGACGCGCGTCCGCGCGGAAGGTCATCGCCGTCATCCCGTACTACGGCTACGCCCGCCAGGATCGCAAGCAGACCGGTCGGGTTCCGATCTCCGCACGTCTTGTCGCGAACCTGATCGAGACGGCGGGCGCCGACCGCGTCCTCACGATGGACCTCCACGCAGGCCAGATCCAGGGCTTCTTCAACATCCCGGTCGACAACCTGCGGGCCGACTGGATCTTCGCCGACCACATCCGAACCCACCTCGTGGGAATCGAGAACGCGGTCATCGTCTCGCCGGACGCCGGGGGAGCGGTTCGGGCCCGGATGGTCGCCGAACAGCTCGACCTTCCGCTCGCCATCCTCGAGAAGCGTCGCAGCCACGACGGCTCGGTCGTCGACGTGATGAACGTCATCGGAGACGTCAAGAACAAGCTGGCGATCCTCGTCGACGACATCCTCGCCTCCGGGGGGACGCTCGTGAAGGCCGCACGCCGCCTCCTCGACGACGGGGCGGCGGAGGTCCGCGCCTACTGCACGCACGGGTTGTTCTCCGGAGACGCGTTGGAGGCCCTGGTGGACTCTCCCTTGAAACAGGTCGTCGTTACCAATACCATCTTTCGAGAGCAAGCGGAGAAGAGCGGGATTGTGGAGTACATCTCCGTCGGCGAGCACCTCGCCAAGACCATTCACCGGATCTTCGAGGACAAGTCGGTGAGTCACCTCTTCCCGCACTACTAGTCGAAACGTAGGAGTTGCGATGCATACGCTAGAGGTCGTCAAGAGGACGTCGGGCAAGGCGAACGCCCTTCGCCGCCAGGGAATCGTTCCGGGAGTCGTCTACGGGCCGGCGATGGACAGCCAGCCGATCTCGATGACGCGCAAGGACCTGCAGGGCCTGTTCGCGAAGATCACGAGAAGCTCGCGGATCAACCTTCGAATCACCGGCGACGGGAAGCCGAAGGAGATGGACGTCTTCTTGAAGATCGTCGACTACGACTCCGTCACCGACGTCCCTTTGCACGTCGACTTCTACCATCCGGACACGACGCACCCGCTCAAGCTCAACGTTCCGGTGAAGATCGTCGGCGAGGCGCCGGGAACGAAGCTCGGCGGCGTCCTGAACCTTCAGTTCAACACGATCCCCGTGCACGGGATGCCGACAGACATCCCGCCCCTTCTAACCATCGACGTCTCGAGCCTCAACATCGGCGACTCGATCCACGTGAACGAGATCGACTTCGGCAAGGTGGAGCCGATGCTCCCGGCCGAACGAGTCCTCGTGACGGTCATGCAGCCGCGCGCTCTGGTTGCGGAGGCGACGGCGGAAGAGGGCGCCGAGGCCGCTGAGGGCGAGGAAGGCGAGGCCGCGGAAGGCACGGAAGAGTCGGCGGCCGAGGAGTCGTAGGGGGTTCGTTGAAGGCCGTCTTCGGGCTGGGAAACCCCGGGCTCGAGTACGCGCTGACACGGCACAACGTTGGTTTCGAGGCCATCGACCTCTACCGGAAGGTCCACCACATCCGAACGAAAGGGCGGATTCAAGAATCCGCCCTTGTCTATTCCTGGGACGACCTCCTGCTCGTGAAGCCGATGACGTACATGAACGAGAGCGGCGCCGCCGTGAAGGGGCTTCTGGCACGGCATCGCCTGTCTCCGAAAGACGCGCTCGTCATCTACGACGACCTCGACCTTGTAGCCGGTCGAGTCCGCCTCTTGGCCGCGGGAGGCCCCGGCAGCCACAAGGGAATGACGTCGGTCATCGAGCGCCTGGGGACGGAGGAAATCCCTCGCCTGCGAATCGGGATCGAGATCGAAGGCCGGACCGCCGCCGGACGGGACTACGTGCTCGACCGCTTCTCGCCGGAAGAATGGCGCGAGGTGGCTCCGGCGATCGAGCGCGCCGTCGAGGCCATCGATCTCTTTCGCAACGCGGGGATCGAAGCCGCCATGACCTTGGTCAACCGAAAGCCGGATCTGTTGTAGCGCAACCCCTCGCGGGTATACTTCTCCCGCGTCGCAGACGCGACCGCGTCGGAGACGCGACTGCGTCGGAGACGCGACCGCGTCGGAGATGCAGTCGCGCCCCGGGCGTCGACGGAAGGAGGACGGATGTACGATCGCTTCTCGCGCGAATCGATGGAGATCATCGCCGTGTCGCAAGAAGAGGCCGAGGAGTGGCGGCACAGCTACGTCGGCACGGAACACCTCCTTCTCGCATTCCTCAAGATGGCCGGCAGCGACGTTCATCGGTTTCTGTCGTCGCACGAGGCGACCTACGAGAAGGTCGCCCAACTCCTCGAGGAGGAGAAGGGCCGAGGAGAGGTCCGCCTGTCGGCCGACGACCTCGAGCCCACGCCGCGGCTCAAGCGCGTCATGAAGGTCAGCTTCGAGGAGGCGCGCCGCGCCGGACTGAACACGATCCGTCCCGAGCACCTGCTGATGGGCATGCTGCGCGAGGGCGAGGGGACGGGGGCGACGATCCTTCAGCAACTCGGCATCGACCTCACGAAGACGCGCGCCTACTTTCTGCCGCCGTCGGGCATCGGGATGACCATCCGCGCCGCTCGCCGGCAGCCTCAGCGGAAGGGCGACCTCGCCGAGTTCGGCCGGAACCTCGTCGAAGAAGCGATGGCCGGCAACCTCGATCCGGTCATCGGCCGCGACGAGGAGATGGAGCGGATCATCCAGACCCTGACCCGACGGAAGAAGAACAACCCGGCTCTGATCGGGGAGTCGGGCGTCGGCAAGACGGCCATCGTGGAAGGGCTGGCGCAGCGCATCGCCGTCGGCGACGTGCCGGCGATCCTCCGCTCGAAGGAGATTCTCGAGCTCGACATGGCGTCGGTCGTCGCCGGGACGAAGTACCGCGGCGAGTTCGAGCAGCGCCTCAAGACACTGATCAACCAGGTGTCCGAGAGCGACAACGTCATCCTGTTCATCGACGAACTCCAGACGGTCGTCGGCGCCGGCGGCGCCGAGGGCGCCATCGACGCATCGTCGATCTTGAAGCCGCCGCTCGCGTCCGGCGCGATCCAGTGCATCGGCACGGCGACCCCCGACGAGTACCGCAAGTCGGTGGAGAAGGACCCGGCGCTCAAGCGACGGTTCAAGACGATCTACGTCGAGGAGCCGTCGCTCGAGGAGACCGTCAAGATCCTGAAGGGTCTGCGTCAACGGTACGAGAAGCACCACGGCGTCCGGATCACGGACGACGCGCTCTACGAGGCGGCGCGCCTCTCCGACCGGTACGTCACCGACCAGTTCCTCCCGGACAAAGCCATCGACCTGATCGACGAGACGGCGGCCCGGATCAAGCTCCAGAGCTCCCACATGCCCGAAGAGGTTCGCTCTCTCTTGGAGAAGACGGAGGCCCTGGACCAGGAGGAGCAGGAGGCCGTCGCGAAACAGGACTACGAGACCGCCGCGCGCCTGCGCGACCGGAAGGCCGAGCTGTCCTCGGAGGCCGAGAAGCTGAGCAAGTCCGAAGTCCTCGGCGGCGAACTCCAAGCAACGGGGCGGGACATCGCGCGGATGGTGTCGATGTGGACGGGCGTTCCGATCGGCCATGTTCAAGAGGAAGAGACGGTCCGGCTCGTCAACATGGAGGAGAAGATCCACGACCGCCTGATCGCCCAAGAAGAGGCGGTGCGCGCCGTGTCGCGATCGATTCGCCGCGCCTACGCGGGGGTCAAGAACCCGAAGCGCCCGGTCGGCGTGTTCATGTTCCTCGGACCGACGGGGGTCGGAAAGACGGAGCTGTCGAAGACCCTGGCCGAATTCCTGTTCGGCGACGAGGACGCCCTGATCCGCGTCGACATGTCGGAGTACATGGAGCGCTTCTCCGTGTCCCGCCTGACCGGCGCCCCTCCGGGGTACGTCGGATACGAGGAGGCCGGCGAACTGACGGAGAAGGTCCGCCATCGTCCGTACTCCGTCGTCCTGTTCGACGAGATCGAGAAGGCGCACCGCGACGTGTTCAACATCCTCCTTCAGGTGATGGAGGACGGAATCCTCACCGACTCCCAGGGACGCCGAGTGGACTTCCGGAACACGGTCCTGATCATGACGTCCAACGTCGGCAGCGACCTGATCACCGACCGCGACACGCTGGGGTTCAGCGACCAGAGCGATGGCTCCGAGGACTCGTACCAGGAGATGAAGAGCCGCGTCACCGGCGAGGCGCGCAACGTCTTCCGTCCGGAGTTCCTGAACCGGCTCGACGACATCATCGTCTTTCACCAGCTCAACCGCGATCAGGTTCGACAGATTGCGACCTTGATGATCAACGAGCTCACGGAGCGGTTGCACACCGAGCGCGGAATCACGTTCGAGCTCGAGGACTCGGCGTGGGACCTCCTGATCCGCCAGGGGTACGACCCGAAGTACGGAGCTCGGCCGATGCGGCGAACGATCGAGCGGCTGATCGAGAACCCGATCTCCGAGGAGATCCTGCTCGGCCAGTTCCCCAAGGGATCCACCGTCGTGGCCGCCGCCAACGGCGACGAGATGCGCTTCCGGCAAAGCGGATAGCATGGCGTTCGCCTGCTCCAGCTGCGGATACCGATCGGTCAAGTGGTTCGGTCGGTGCCCGAGTTGCGGGGCGTGGGACTCGTTCGCGGAGGCCGCGGAAGTCGGGGCCTCGACGCGGAAAACCGAGTCGTGGCTCGGCGAGGAGCTGCGTCCGATCACGCAGATCGACCTTGCCGACGTGAAGCGCATTCCCTCCGGGTCCGACGAACTCGACCGCCTGCTCGGTGGCGGCCTCATCCCGGGCGGGGTCATCCTGTTCGGCGGCGAGCCGGGAATCGGCAAGTCGACGCTCCTTCTTCAGGTCGCCCAGACGCTCGCCCAAGCGGTCGGAAACGTCCTTTACGTCTCGGGCGAGGAGTCCGAGAGCCAGGTGAAGCTTCGCGCCAGCCGCGTCGGCGTCGAACACGAGCGCCTGTACGTGCTCTCCGAGCAGTCGCTCGAACGGATCGATGCGGCCGTCGAGAAGCTCTCGCCGTGCGCCCTGATCGTTGACTCGATCCAGACCGTCGTCTCGGGCTCGATCGAGGGGGAAGCCGGGAGTCTCCGGCAGCTGCGAGAGGCGAGCAGCGAGTTGATCCGTCTCACGAAGTCGAAGCGCCTTGTGACGTTCCTCGTCGGGCACATCACGAAGGACGGCGCGTTCGCCGGCCCGAAGTCGGTCGAGCACTTGGTCGACGTCGCGCTCTACCTCGAGGGAAGCCGCGGCGAGGATCTGCGGTTCCTGCGGTCGGTGAAGAACCGATTCGGCGCCACCGACGAGGCGGCCGTGTTCCGGATGACGGCGGAGGGCATGAAGGAAATCCTGAACCCCTCGCAGTTCTTCCTCGAGGGGCATCGCGGCGAGCCGCGCCCCGGCTCCGTGGTCGTCCCGATCCTTGAGGGGACGAGGCCGATCCTCGTCGAGCTGCAGGCGCTCGTATCCCCCACCGGTGGGTACGGAGTTCCCCAGCGACGCTGCACCGGGCTGGACATCAATCGCGTGCTCCTCCTGCTCGCGGTCATCGAGAAGCAGCTCGCCGTCCACATCGGGGGCGCCGATGTCTACCTCTCGGTGGCCGGGGGCCTCGAGGCGCGCGAGCGGGCGAGCGACCTTGCGGCCGTGGCGGCCATTGTGTCGAGCCTGCGCAACCGGGCGATCGATCCGAAGACGGTCGTCGTCGGCGAGGTTGGCCTCTCGGGCGAGGTGCGAGCGGTCCGTCGAGTCGCCGAGCGCGTTCGTGAGGCGGAGAAGATGGGGTACGAGCGGATCGTCGTTCCCCGCGTGGGGGCACCTTCTGTCAGCTCGGCCTCTGCGAAGGGGTCGATCGACGTCGTGCCCGCGGAGTCGATCGAACGCGCCCTCGAGGAGATCGGTCTCGCGTAGACTGAGGAGGTCGGCATGCACGACGAGCGCTGGGAAAAGCTCACCAAGGCCGCAGACGCGCTGCGTTCCCGCCTGGACGTACCGCCTGCGGTGGCCATCACCCTCGGATCGGGACTGTCGGACGGCTTCGGCGTCCCCGCGGGAGGAGCGCTGATCCCGTGCGGCGAGATCCCGGGATTTCCGGTCCCCACGGTCGCAGGGCACAGCGGCGAGTTCTGGTCCGGCCGGATCGGCCGCGTCCCCGTCCTCTTGCAGCGCGGACGCGTTCACTTCTACGAGGGGCGCACGCTTGATGAAGTCACGTTCGCGACGCGCTTGTTCGCCGTCCTCGGCGTCAAGACCCTCATCGTCACCAACGCGTCCGGCGCGATCCGCGCGAATCTTCGCGCCGGCGACCTCGTCCTGATCACGGACCACATCAACATGCTCGGCGTGAACCCGCTTCATGGACCAAACGTGGATCGCCTCGGGCCGCGGTTCCCCGACATGTCCGCCGCGTACACGCCGCGCCTGCGCGCCCTCGCACGAGAAGCGGCAAGCGCTGAACAGATCGAGCTGAAGGAGGGCGTCTACGTCGCCACGCTGGGGCCGTCGTACGAGACGCCCGCGGAGATCCGCGCCTTCCGAGCGATGGGCGCCGACCTCGTCGGCATGTCCACCGTGCCGGAGGTGATCGCCGCGGCCCACGCCGGCATGGAAGTCCTCGGGATCTCGCTCGCGACGAACCTCGCCGCCGGCGTGGACCCGAACGCCGCTCTCTCCCACGACGAAGTCATCGAGACGACCCGCCGCAAGGGGGCCGAACTGCGCCGGCTTCTGCTGGCGGTGCTCGCTCGTCTCAAAATCTGAGAACGCCCTTGTCTTGCCTTCTTGCGCCGTGCGACGGCCTCGGTATAATCACGTCGCCCCGAGGTCGGCCGCTCGTCTGTACGAGCGTCCGGCCTTGGGTTAACTCTCGGAGGAGGTCTCTGACATGGCAGGTGGATCCACGCTCAACTCCTTCCAGATCGCGCAGCAGCAACTCGACAAGGCAGCCGCAGCGCTCGGTCTGGATCCCCAGGTGACGGCGGTCCTCCGCGAGCCGGCGAGGACGTTCATCCTCAACTTCCCGGTTCGCATGGACGACGGCTCGATTCGCGTCTTCCGCGGGTACCGCGT
>JBFYQP010000198.1:0-12628 GCA_041302745.1 Candidatus Bipolaricaulota bacterium
TCGATTCCGCGGCAGGAGCCACGGGCGTCGCGCCTGCGACCACGTGGATCACGCACGTCGACTCCTCCGCCGGGCGAGTCGCCGTACACGTCTCGGAACCGCGGACTCCGCGCTACGCTGACGGCGCCCCCGTCGTCGTGAACGTCTCCGGCTTCTTCACGCCGAGAAGGGGTTTCGCCTTCGAGCTCGATCCGAACGCCCTTGGCGCCCTGTACCTCACCTACCTGTGGCCGGGCACGACCGATCCCCACACCGGCGCCGCGAGCATGGGGACGTTCGACTTCGGCGGCCCTAAGTGCCTCGCCGCCCTACGCGATGTGATCCGGTTCGCGACGGGCGTTGCACCGGATGCCTACGGCAAGAGGCTCCACGAGTCGGCGCGCGAACCCGTGTCGTACGACGTCGTCGGCCTCTACGCCTTCTCGCACTCGGGGATCGCCGCCACCAACGTCCTCGCCCTGAACGGAGCGGACCTCGCGGGCGTCCGCTTCTTCGTCGGCCGGGAGAACCCCACCGTCGACCCGCTGTACCCGCTCGAGCCCGGCCACTGGGACGACGCGGGCGCTCCCGTGGACAACCCGTTCTACGACCCGACGGGGTACACGCCGACGTCCATCGCCATCGACTACTCGACCGTCTACTGGTCGGAGCGGGACGGACGCCCCGCGTTCCGCGTGGAGGGCGGAACCGACTATGTCTGCTCGAGCAAACATCCGCAGATGGAGGGAAAGGATGCCTGGTCCACGGCGCTCCTCCAGGCGCTTCTCGACAACGGGGCTCTGACGCGAGAGACGTGGCCTGCGACGCTCGCAACCCCGGAGGAAGCGAAGGCCTGGTGGAACTACCGGACGACGGTGTCGAACTACCCGCGCCTCGCCGACGCGCTTCCGAACCTCAAGGTGATGCTCGTCTTCGCCGCCGAGGATCACGTCCAGACGGCCGTGGACAAGCCCCACGTGCACCAGGCGTACGACGGCTTCCACGAGCGGGCCGGCCTATGGTGTCGGCTGAATCCGGACCGTGCCTACGTCGAGGCCTTCCTCGCCCACGCGGAGAACCCTCCGCTGCCCGACAACCCGGCAAACCAAGAGCCCGCCTCATGGCTTGACATCCGCGCATGGGCGTATCCGGCTCGGCAGTGGACGCAGCTCAACGTCCTCGTTCCGCTTGCCGCCGTCGCCGAGATGTGCGACCGGGCCCGCGCCGGCGTCTGGCTGGACGACCTCTCGGCGCCCTTGTTCTAGCTTTGGACCTCGCTTGCGGCGAGTGGTCTATACCAATACACTCTCCGTAGGCTCTTGACGTGAGTTAGGAGCAGCTCCCGTTGCTTTTGGACTATCCCAAGGCGGTGATTGGTATGACCGTCGCCATCGAACAGGTAGAGGAGAGGGGGCCGCTGCACGCGCAGATCGCTAATTCCCTCCGCTCGCAGATCGAGCGAGGCGAGCTGGCGGGCGGACAGCGCCTGCCGACGACCCGGGATCTCGCGAAGGATCTCGGAGTCAGCCGCAGCACGGTGGTTCGCGCCTACGAGCAGCTCGCCCGCGAAGGCCGGGTCGAGGGACGCGTCGGGATGGGAACCGTCGTGAGATGCTGTCCTTCCGCGCTGCGGGAGGACAGGATCAACTGGAACCTTCTCCTCACACCTCGGATTCAGGAACCCGATCCCGAGTACCGGCAAGTGCTTCGGATGCTTTCGCAGACCGATCTCCTGTCGTTCGCCGGGGGCCTCCCGTCCCCCGAGTTCTTCCCGGGCGATGCGTTCCAGCAGCTTGCCGACGGCGTGCTGCGCCAGCAGGGGTCCAGGCTCCTGCAGTGGTGCCCGATCGAAGGGTACCCTCCGCTCCGCAGCTGGATCGCCGACCGCCTCGGCTGCCTGATGGAGACGGTGATGGTCCTGTCCGGCTCGACCCAAGGGATCCACCTTCTGGCGCAGGCGTTCCTCGAGCCCGGAGACATCGTCCTCGTCGAAGCCCCGACGTACGCGGGCGCGATCCAGGCGTTCCGCGGAGCCGGCGCGCGCATCGTCTCGATCCCCAGCGGCATCGACGGAATCGACCTCGATCGTCTCGGGGAGATCCTCGATCGGGTGCGCGCCAAATTCCTGTACGTGATCCCGACGTACCACAACCCGACCGGGGGCTGCCTCCCCGTGGCGAAGCGCGAGGCCCTTCTCGCTCTCGCGGCGCGCCACGGCCTTCCCATCGTCGAGGACGACCCCTACTCGATGCTGCGCTACGACGGACCCCAACTCCCCACCTTGTACTCGCTCGATCGTGACGGATGCGTGATCTACCTGTCGACGTTCTCGAAGTCCGTGTTCCCGGGGCTTCGGATCGGCTGGCTCGCTGCCCCGAAGAAGCTTCTGCCGCGCCTCGTGAGCCTCCGAAACGTGATCGACTTGTTCACGAACAGCCTCGCCCAGGGAAGCCTCTACGAGTTCTGCAAACGCGGGATGTTCGACGCCCACCTGCGACGAGTGTGCAACGAATACCGCGAACGGCGCGACGCGATGGCCGTCGCTCTCCGACGCTACGCGCCCGACGTGTCCTTCGACGTCCCGCACGGCGGGCTCTTCATCTGGGCGAGAATCCCCGGGGCGGTGGACGCTCGCCGTTTGCTGGAAGAGGCCATCGACCTTCACCTTGCGTTCATCACCGGCTCGCTCTTCTATTCGGAGCCGGAAGGGCGCGACAGAATCCGCCTCTCGTTCGCTTGCCACCCCCCCGACGCCATCGCCGACGGGATGAGGCGTCTCGGTCTCGCGCTGCAGCGCTCGCTCTCGTCGGAACACGCTCTCTCTGCGGAAGCCAAGACCCGCGAGGCGGCGATTCCTCGCTTCGTCGTGTAGTCGAGAGAAGGAGACCCGATGGAGATCAAGAACCGCTTCGCGTACTTCGAGGGCCGGATCGTGCCGATCGGCGACGCCAGGGTGAGCATCATGACGTCGGCACTCAACTACGGCCTGGCCGTGTTCGAGGGGATTCGCGCCTACTGGGACCCGGTGCGCGGACGCCTCCTCGTCTTTCGCCTCGACGACCACCTGAAGCGGCTCTGGCAGAACGGCCGGATCCTCTGTATGGAACCGCCCCTGTCTCGACAAGCGATGGCCGCAGCCGTGGCCGACCTCCTGCGGCGCGAGGCGTTCCCCGGCGACGTCTACCTGCGGCCCTTGTTGTACAAGTCGACGTGCGAGATCGGCCCGCGCGTCCACGACAACGCATGCGACGTATCGATCTTCGCCACGCCGCTCGATCGCTACGTGAACACGGAGGACGGCATCCGCGTGATCGTCTCGTCGTGGCGCCGAGTCAGCGACGCGGCGATTCCCCCAAGGGGCAAGATCTCCGGATCGTACGTGACCGCGGCGTTGTCCAAGTCGGAGGCCCTCCTCGCCGGCGCCGATGAGGCCGTTCTCCTGAACGAGAGCGGCGCTGTCTCCGAGGGCACCGTGTCTAACCTGTTCCTCGTCCGCGACGGGGTCCTGATCACACCCCCAATCTCCGCGGGGATTCTCGAAGGAATCACGCGACGCACGGTCCTCACCCTCGCCGTCGAACTCGGCCTCGAGGTGGTGGAGCGGACCGTCCTGCGATCGGAGCTGTACGTCGCCGACGAAGTCATGCTGACGGGAACCGCCACGGAGCTGGCGCCGGTGATCGAGGTGGACCGACGCCCCGTTGGGGATCGGACGCCCGGCCCGCTCGTCCGGCGGCTCGCCAAGGCGTTCGACGACGTCGCGCGCGGCCGCTCGGACCGCCACGCCGACTGGTGCACGCCCGTCTCGCTCTAGCCGCCTCCCGAGCGCCTCCGGCTCATCCAAACGTGCGGACCGAGGCGACGCGGTCGAGCGCGGTCCACGCCGTCCGCTCGTACACGGACTGGAGCAAAGCCACGATCTCGCCGGTTCCGGCGTCCGCCGGAAGGACGAGGCGGCGCATCGGGATCGGCTCGCCCACGTAGAAGCGGATCGGCTCTCGGAGAGGCGCCCGGCGGCGACTCCCGCGCAAGAGCCGATACACCCTGCGGTTCGACGAACCGGCCTCGCGCACGGGAACGAGCAGCGCGTCGGACGCGCGCAACGCGTCGACGAGCCGACCGAGCCCCGGATACCACCGCCCGCGTTCGCGCCCGCCGTTCGGGAAGATGGCGAGGGCGCCCCCGGCGAGCACGTGTCGAACCCCCTCGTCGAGCGCGGCGCGGTTGACCCGCCGTGCCTCCGCCTCGTCCACAAGACCGTCCAGTTGCCGGAGCGCCGAGAGGGACAGGGCGTGGGCCGGAGCTGCGAGGCCTCGGCGGCGCGCCGACACAAGGTGGGTCGGCTCGAGCGGGAGGACGTACGACGCCATGCTGGGAACGAGCGTCGTCACGTAGCGGTGGGCCAGAATCCGGAGGTCGTTCCGCTCCAACGCGGCGGCGAGCAGAAATGGGGTCAGCATGGACGGGTGGTTCCCGAACACGAGGAGCGGCGACCGCCGCAACGGCGCGCGAGCGCACTCGAGCATCGGGATCTCCCACCGGTCCGGAAGCTTGGATAGAAGGGAGGTCGCCGCGTTCGGCAGGCTCTCGCGGCGCAGCGCTCCCTCCAGCTCGGCGCCGAGGTGCAGGAGCGCCATCATCGGGCAGAGACGTTCAAGGACCGATGAGGCTTGTCGGTACGCCGCAGAGTGCTCCGAACTCCGCACGTGCTCCTCACGGACCGCGGGGAGGCCGCCGCAGCGGTACGCAGAGCGCAGCCGCAAGAGCGACCGCCGCAGCCCCGTGTTCTTGGCTTGGCTCCACGTGCCGGGCCTCACCCCGGCGGCTCGCCAGACCGCGCCGCGGCTCGCGAGGAGAGCGCAGCCGACGTCGGCGTCGCCGAGCGACGTTCCGGCGACACCGGCGACGTCGGACAGCGTGGCCGTTCCACCGTTCACAAGAAGAGACGCGAGGACTCGTCCGGCGTCCTCGGGCACGCCGAGCGACGTGCGGAGGCGAGTCGCAACGTCGCGGCAGTAGATCGAACCCTTGGAGCGCACAGGCTACTCCGCGTACCGCCGCTCGAGGTCGGAGATGAGCTTCGGACTCTCCTTCTCCCAACGGGCGACGAATCCGGGCATCTGCCCGCTGACGAAACGGAAGAAGGCGGCCATTTCGATCAACGGGCGCTTCGCCTCAAGCGGCTCCCCCTTGAGGAGATCCAGGCCGCGTTCCGCCATTTCGAGGTGATCGCTGAAGTTGGCGCGCTGGTCGATGTACAACCGCGCCCACAGATTCTTCCTGAGGCAGTAGTAACGCCGGCGATCCCTCGGCCGCGCGGTCTTCTCGATGATCCCCAACTGCAGAAGGTCCTTCGTCGCCATGCTGATCGCTCCTCGGCTCACTTGAAGTTCCGCCGCCAACTCGTCGATGGCGCGTTCGGCCGGTTGGGAGATGAGGAGAAGACCCATCACCCGCCCCGCCATCGCCGACGCCTGGTGCTCGACGGCCATGTGCTCGCCGAACGCCGCCGCGAACTCTCTCACCTTTCGATCCCACTGCTCCACGTCTTCACCTCCGGGTCCGCAACATCATATCCGCCATATCTGTCATGTCAAGCATTTGTGAAAGCACTTATGCAGACGGATGAATTGAGCGAGATGGCTCCCCGCCGGCCAGCCGCTGTGCCTCATCGAACCCCACCGATGAGGCCGTTGTCGAGAGGGCGCCCTTTCACGCCCGCCCGGGAACGGGCATACTCGACGACAGGTTCCGAAACGACGCCGAGGAGGATGTATGACGAGATGGGTTCTCTGTCTGCTGGCGATTGCCGCCCTGTTCGGGCTGGTCTTCCTGGAGCAGACGCCCGTGACCAAGACGGTAACAGCTCCCGCCGCAAAACCTTCGGTGGCGCAGGCGCCCGCGCCTTCTCCTGCGCCGAAGCCCCAGCCGGCGGCAGCGGCGCCCGTCACCCCGTGGAAGGGCATGCCGCTCCAGCGATTCCTGACGGAGGCCGACAAGTCCCTCATCCTTCTCTCGCCGGAGACCATCACCTTCTACGGGCTTGCCGAAGAACTCGGCGTGCGCAACAACCACCTCGACCCGCTGACCGTGGAGGCGGAAGACGCGTACTACGCTCAGGTCCAGAAGATCGCCGACCAGCTGACGACGTACGACCTATCCAAGGTCAGTTCGACCGAACGGACGAACGCGAACATCTATGCCTGGCACGTCAGGGACACGCTCGCTTCGAAGGAGTTCGCGAACAACGGCTACCTCGTCAGCTCGTACATGGACAGCTATCCGAGCTACATCGAGTGGTTCCTGACGAGCATGCACCCGCTCGCGACGCTCGCCGACGCGGAGGACTACGTCTCGCGGCTGTCGGAAATCCCGGTCCGCTTCCAGGAGGCCGAGAAGCGTCTGTGGCTGAGCCAGGAGCTGAACGCCGTCCCGCCGCGCTTCATGCTGCGCAAGGCGGTCGACCAGTTGCGGCTCGTCGCGACGGCGGAGCCGACCGAGACCAGCTACTACGTCGTCCTCGACGAGGCGTTCGCCTCGATGGCCGGCGTCCGCAAAGAAGACCAAGATGAGATCTTGGAGCAGGCGCAGGAAGCGCTCGAGATGTACGTGCTGCCGGCGTACGAGAACCTCGCCGACTACGTCGACGAGATGGCGACCCGCGCGTCCGAGGACGCCGGCGTGTGGAAGCAGAAGAACGGGGCCGCGTACTACGAGTACCTACTCCAGAGCTACACGACGACGACCCTCTCCGCCGAGGAGATCTTCACCCTAGGAAGGCAAGAAGTGGCGCGCATCCAAACGGAGATCCAGACGGCCTCTGTGGCCCTCGGTTTCGCCCCCGGGCTCTCCATGCCCGAGCTCTTCGCCGAGCTCGAGAAGAAGACGGGATCGAGCCTCGGCGAGGACACCGTCCGGCGCTTCCAGGCGCTCCTCGATGACATCGGTCCGCGCATCGCGTCGGCATTCGCTCGCGTTCCCACGGGCAAGATCGAAGTCGCGGACGGCGGAAGCGACACCTACTTCTCTCCGGGCACGCCGGACGGCTCGCGGCCCGGCATGTTCTTCGCCCCGACCCAGACTCCCCAACCGATCTACGAACTGCCGACCATCGCCTACCACGAGGGAATCCCCGGACACGGTTTCCAGGCCGCGTACGCCTACGACGCCGAGGTCCCTCCCTACCTCTTGGGCCTCAGCTTCACCGCCTACGCCGAGGGGTGGGCGCTCTACGCCGAGCGTCTGGCGTGGGAACTCGGCGTCTACGCCAACGACCCGTACGCGAACCTCGGGCGTTTGCAGGATGAGCTCTTCCGCGCCGTGCGTCTCGTCGTCGACCCCGGAATCCACGCCAAGCGGTGGACCTACGAGCAGGCGGTCGAGTACATGGTCGAGAACACCGGCCTCAGCGAGGACTACGTCCGAGCCGAGGTTGAGCGGTACATCGTTCTGCCGGCGCAGGCGGTGACCTACAAGGTCGGGATGCTGAAGATGCTCGAGTTGCGTGCCCGCGCCGAGGCGAAGCTTGGGTCGGCGTTCAAGCTCGCGGAGTTCCACGACGTCGTCCTCGGACACGGAGAGCTGCCGCTCGACATCCTCGATCAGCTCGTCAACGAATACATCGCGCAGCACGGTTCGTAGACGGGAAGAATTGCCATCGCTATGGGCGGCCCCACTCGTGGGGCCGCTCTTCCGTTTGCGAACCCAACCCTCGCAACACGCCCACGCCCGATTGCTCAAGCGCCCGGAGCTTGTATGATGAGTCCATCGAGGAGGCGATAGCCCATGAGGCGTTTCATGCCGCGCTCGTCGCGGACCGTGACCATGCTCCTCGCCGTCGCATGCATGGCTGGGAGCCCTGGAACCGCCGAACTCCCGGCGACTCCGCTCGTCGTCGCCCTCCACGCCCTCGAGATCTCGCCCGATTGGGTTCATCTCCTCACCTTTCTCCCCGGGAATCGACTCCTCGCCGCAAGCTGGCGCGAGGCCCGGATCTGGAACACGGAGACGTGGGCCTGCATCGCCCTCCTGAAACGGGACGGCGGGCCGGGGGGCGTAATCGGAGTCTCGCCGGACGGATCGGTACTTCTCATCCACACGAGCGCGGGCGAGGTTGAGGCCTGGGACGCATCGAGTTTTGAGCGCCGATCGGTCCTCTGCCCCCTCGAGGGGTCGCACCGTCCACGGACTGCCTTCAGCCCCGACGGGCGCCTCGTTGCGATCAAGACGCGGAGCCGCGACGCCGAAATCTGGGAACTTGCCTCCGGCCGATTGGTGCACGTCCTTCCGGGCGACACGTCGAGCCTGTTCAGCCTCGCGTTCTCTCCCGACGGCCGCCTTCTGGCCGCGGGAACGGGACGCATCGAAGGCACGGCCAACGCGTGCGCCGTTCGAATCTGGGACGTCGCGACCGGATCCCTGGCTGTCACCGTCCCCGCGCCCGCCATCGCCAACGCCCTGGATCTCGACTTCGCCCCCGACGGATCGACGCTCACCGCGTCCGGAACCTACGGGATCCTCACGTTCAGCACGGCGACGTGGGCCCAGATTCAGGACATCGCGGGGCACCGCGCGTGGAGCCACGGCGCAGCGATCTCCCCCGACGGGCGCCTCCTCGCGAGCGCCGGCGACGAAGGCGGGGTTCGCTTGTGGAGCCCTGGGGCCGGCGCTCTCGTCGCCGAGTTCCCGCTCCCGGACAAGGTGAGCGCCGTCGCCTTCTCGAGCGACGGCGCGCTCCTGGCGTGTGCGACGAACAATGGGACGGTCTGCGTTCTCGCCCTTGGAGTCCCCTGAGGACCACGGCCGGCGGCGTAGGGAGCCTCCACAGGGCTACCGCGTCGCGGCTCGCGCTTCGATCGCCGTGCGGATCGCTTCTGCGTTCTTGGCTCGGTAGTGGTAGCACCGCGCGCCGGTGACGACTCGGCCGTCGATCACCGGGGGGTGGTCCTGCCCCGCGAACAGCCCGCCCGCCTTCTCGATGGCGTCCTTGTCGTTCATGTGTCCCACGATCTGTTTCCCCGCGATCACATCGGCGGCCGCCAGCACGCGCACGCCTCGACACCAGCCGGAGATCACCAGCCCCGCCTCGCTTGCCTGCCGGAGCAACTGCATCGCTCTCCGCGAGCCGATGAGCCCGGCGTACGCCGGACCCGGGAGCACGGACACGGCGTCGTAGGTCGTGACGTCGCCGATCTCGTCGATCGTACGGTCGAGAGAGAGAGGCGCGGCGCCCCGCTCGGCCGCGAATCCGCACGGGCGGACGACGCGCTCGACCCCGGCGAGGGTTGCCTCCCAGCCGTAGCTCGCGAACTTGTCGAGGATCGAGAGCTTCTTCTCACTGGACGTGCAATTCGCACCGTAGAGGTCCCCCACGAGGAGGACGATGCGCACCGGGTTCTTCTTCGTCTTCTCTGTCACGCGATCTCCTTCTGCGCCGCCTGCGCGACTCCAACGCCGACATGATCTCTCCTTTGCGTCTCCGCGACGTCTCCGCAAAGACGCCGGCGACGTGAGCGGAAGCATGAAGGGATGGGCTCGCAGCGTCACGGCTCCCCCGATCTGCGGCTCGCAATCGCGTACCATGGAGGGAAACGGGGGAGGAGAGTGGGGCCGTGGCGCTTCTGGCCGTGCGGGATCTCGGGAAGACGTATGCGTCGCACACGCTGTTCGATCGCCTCTCCTTGACGTTTCACGCGGGGGAGCGCGTCGGCCTGATCGGACCGAACGGAGCGGGAAAATCCACGCTTCTGCGCATCCTCGCCGGCCTCGAGACGCCCGACTCGGGGGTCGTCGAGCGCGCCCGAGAGGCACGGATCGCCTACTTGCCCCAAGTCGATGCTTTCCCCGCCGACGTCACCGCCGACGACGCGCTGCTCGCGGCGTCCCGCGAGATCCCCGCCGAGGACCACGAGCACGCGGTCCGCGCCAAGAAGATGCTCCGCCGCGTCGGCTTCGAGCGCGGCGACGTCCGCGCCGACTCCCTTTCCGGCGGATGGCGAAAGCGCCTCGCCATCGGGTGCCGCCTCGTTCAGGAGCCGGACCTCCTCCTGATGGACGAGCCCACGAACCACCTCGATCTCGCAGGCATCGACTGGCTCGAGCGCTTCCTTGAACGCTCGGACATCGCCTACGTCGTGACGAGCCACGACCGGTACTTCCTCGAGCGGGTCACGGATCGCATCGTGGAGATCAACCGCCGTTACCCGGACGGGTTCTTCAGCGTCTCCGGACGCTACAGCGACTTCCTCGAGAAGCGGGAAGCGTTCCTGCACATGGAGGACGCCGAGCGTCAGGCGCTCGCGACCGAGGTGCGCCGCGAGATCGACTGGCTTCGCCGCGGACCGAGCGCCCGGGAGACGAAGTCGGCCGCCCGGATCGACTCGGCCAAGGAGAAGATCGGCAAGCTCGCCGAGGTCGGCCGCCGCCAGCGAAGCGACGGGAAGATCGAGATCGGTTTCGCGGCCAGCGGACGACGCACGCACGACCTGATCACGGCCAAGGGGACCTCGAAAGCGCTCGGCGGGCGCCGGCTCTTCTCGAACCTCGATCTGCACGTCTGCCGAGGCGATCGCCTCGGCATCGTCGGGAACAACGCGACCGGGAAGACGACCCTTCTGCGGACGCTGGCTCGCCTTTCCCCGCCCGACGCCGGGACGGTGAGCCATGCGACGGATCTTCGCATCGCCCTCTTCGATCAGCAGCGCGAGCAGCTCGACCCGAGCGAGCGCCTCCGCCGAGCCCTCTCGCCGTCGGGCGACACGGTCTCGTACCTCGGAAGGAAGTCGCACATCGTCGCGTGGGCCAAACGGTTCGGCTTTCGCGCCGATCAGCTCGACACACCCGTCGGCGAGCTGTCGGGAGGAGAGCAGGCGCGGGTCCTGATGGCGCTCATGATCCGCGAGCCGGTCGACGTTCTGATGCTCGACGAGCCTACGAACGACCTCGACGTCTCGTCGGTCGAGGTTCTGGAGAGCGCGCTCCTCGAGTTTCCGGGCGCCGTCGTCCTGATCACCCACGACCGGTCGATGCTCGATCGCGCCTGCACGGACCTCGTCGGCCTCCACGGGGACGGACGGTGGGCCAACTACGGCAGCGTGGCCCAGTGGATGGAGCGCGAAGCGGAGATCCGCGCCGAGCGGGAGTCCACAGCCGGCCCCGATGCGCGAAAGGCCGGCGCGAAGGACAAGCGTTCTGCGGCGGGCGACAACCCTTCGCCGAAGGCAGGCCTCACCTACCTCGAGAAGAGGGAGTGGGAGACAATCGAGGAGCGGATCGTTGCCGCCGAGCAGGAGGCCGAACGTCGGCGGACCGATCTCGACGACCCCGCCGTGGCCTCCGACCACGAGAAGCTGCACGCGGCCTATGAGGCGCACCAGGCCGCAAGCCACGAACTCGAGGCCCTGTTCGCGCGATGGCAGGAGCTCGAGCGCAAGCTGCTCGGGTGACGCGTCGCGCCGCCCGGGTCTTGGCCGATCGCGTTTGGCTGCGCCTCCCCTGACCACTACCATCGGGACCTCGGGCGAGCGCAACCGGGCTGCTCGGGTCGTGGACCATCGGCAAGGAGGGGGCATGAGCGCAGGCAGGGTGGTGTCGATTGTCGCTGGATCGCTGCTGATTCTCGTCGCGATCGGGCTTCTCTTGGGCGGCGGAGCGATTCTCATCGTGGAGCGCACGTTCGGGGGCAACGACGGATTCCTGGCGGTCAACGCGATCGCCCTCCACCGCGACACGTTCGCGATCACGGCCCCCGCGACCATCGAGGGCGAGAGCTACTGGTGGTGGTGGAACCACCCAACGACGCTCCGCGTGGAGGCCAAGACCGTCGCGGCGCACGGCGGGGTCTTCATCGGCGTCGCCTCTCGAGCCGAAGTGGAGACGTACCTGACGGGTATACCGTACGCCGAGATCGACGGGTTCCGATTCGAAGAAGACACCGAAGAGGCCATCAAGTACCACGACCAGGTGGGCGCCTCGGTCCCGACAGCACCGACAGCGCAGGCATTCTGGAGAGCCAGCGCAACGGGCGGCGGGCCGCAGACGCTTCTTTGGAACTTCGAGCCTGGCGACTGGGTCCTTGTCGCGATGAACGCCGACGGTTCGCGTGCCGTCGACATCACGTGTTCGATCGGCGTCAAGGCCCCGTGGTTCCACAGCGTTGGGATCGGACTGCTCGTGGCCGGCCTCACTCTCCTCGCCATCGGCGTTGCCCTCATCCTCTTCGTCGCACGGCGCGTGCGCGCCGTGCCGTCCGCCGACCAGCCGGCCGCTCCCACGGAACCATCCCCATCGGGGACGTTCCCGCTCACGTTCCGGGCCGAGAAGGACGACGTCCTCTCCCCGGCGCTCTGGCTCGTCAAGTGGTTCCTCCTGATCCCGCACTACGTCGTTCTCGGATTCCTCTTCGCCGGGTTCGCGGTGTCGTGGCTCATCTCGCTCGTCGCGATTCTGTTCACCGGGCGGTATCCGCGTGGGCTGTTCGACTACAACGTCGGCGTCCTCCGCTGGGCTTGGCGCGTCGGCTACTACGGGTACCAGGCGCTCGCCACGGACCACTACCCGCCGTTCACGCTCCGCGCCGGCGGCTACCCCGCCGACCTCGATGTCGCATACCCCGAGCGGCTCTCGCCCGGCCTCGTCCTCGTCAAGTGGT
>JBFYQP010000003.1:0-4383 GCA_041302745.1 Candidatus Bipolaricaulota bacterium
AACATCGTCCGGCGCGGAGTTTTCTGCCAGCACGATCCAGAAGAACGTCGGAGGAGGGCTCTGGCTCGACTTCGCTCAGGTCCGGATCGAGGGAGGCGCGGTCGGCGACAACGGGAAGATCGGCATCGAGGCTGAGGCGCGGTCGCGCGTCACGCTTGTGAGTACGTCCGTCACCGGCCACCCGGAGGGCGGACTCTCCCTGTTGGATTCGACGGCCGACATCCGGGCGAGTCGCGTGGGTGCGAACCAGAAGGAAGGCGTGCGCGGGACGAATTGCGTCCTTCGCGTCGTGGACGGGAGCACGATCGACGGGAACGCGTCGAGCGGCGCCGTCCTCCGTGGCGCCTTCGCGGAGATCAAAGGCAGCACGATCGCGGCGAACGCCGGCTACGGCATCGACGCCGTCGCAACAAGCCTCCAGATCGCCAATTCGGAGATCGTCGATCATCCGAAGGACGGCCTGCGGCTCCAGGGGAGCAAGGCCGACGTCGAGCTCACCCAGATCGAAGACAACCGACAGTGTGGGGTCGCGGCCAGCGACAACAGCGAGCTGAAGCTTGCGGCGTGCTCGATCGCCGGGAACGCGGCGGCCGGCGTGACGCTCGACTCGAGTTCGGCGGAGCTGATCGACTCGAAGATCCGCGACAACGGGACCGTCGGGATTGAGGCCGCGGACGGCAAGATCCTCCTCGACGCGACCGTGATCTCCGGACACCCAGGGAACGGGCTCAGCCTCGTGCGGACCGACGCCGAAGCGACGGAGAGCGACGTCAGCGGCAATCGGGGCTGGGGGATCGACGGGAGCGACGGTACGACGTGCCAGCTCGTTTCGTCGAAGGTCGCCTCAAACAACGCGGGCGGGGTCCGGATGATCGACTCTGCCGTGGACGCGGTCGGAAGCGATATCGAGCGAAACGGCGCGAACGGCATCGTCGCCGAGCGGGGAATCGTCAACCTCTCCGAGGGGAGCGTCATCTTCGGGCACAGCGACGACGCGGTCGTCCTTTCCGACAGCTCAGGCAAGCTGCGCGACGCAACGATCCGCGACAACGGCGGGGACGCGCTCCAGGCCGCGGCGTCGAAGGGCACGCTCCAGGGGTGCACGATCACGGGGAACCGGGGCGACGCCCTCCGCGTCACGGCGACATCGATCACGGCCGCGACGTGCCTCTTCTCGGGGAACGGCGAGTCGGCCGTCGACGCTGCGGCGCAGTCCCGCGTCACGCTCGTTGGAAGCTCCGTGACGAAGCATCCGAAGGACGCGATCGTCCTCTCCCAGAGCTCGGTCGACCTGCAGGACTGCGAGGTGTACGAGAACAGCGCCCGCGCCGTCGTTGCGGTGGGCGGCACGGTCGCCATCTCCGGGACGACGATCCGGCAGCATGGGGCCGCAGCGCTCGATCTCAACGACTCCCGCGCCGACGTCCGAAGCTCTCGGATCGAAGGCAACAAGGGACCGGGGGCCGTCGCCGTGCTGTCAACCATCGCGTTTGACGACACGACGATCGTGAGGCACCCGACAGACGGCATCCGTTTGGATCGCGCATCCCTGGAGCTGGTGGGCAGCTCGCTCTCTGACAACCAGGGAATCGGAATCGCGGCCGCGAACTCCCAGATCACGGTCTCCGCAAGCACGGTCAGCCAGAACGCGTCGTATGCGCTCGACCTCATCGACAGCTCGGCGGTCATTGCCGCAGGAACGGTCATCCGCGCCAACGGGGACGTTGCGATCCACACGTCGAACGCGACGGTGACGATGCTCGATTCCACGGTGTCAGAGCATCCGGCGTCCGGCGTCCTGCTCGACAACTCCCCCGCGTCGTTCAACGGAAGCACGATCCGAGACAACAAGGGGTGGGGCATCGAAGCGGTTGCCCAAACGGCGTTCATGGCGCTCGACACGCTTGTCGCGTCGAACGGGCTGGGAGGCCTGTCGTTGACGCGGTCGGTGGCCGCGCTGCTGGACGACACGTTGATCTCGGAGAACCGCGGCATCGGGGTCAGCCTGACCGAGAGGTCGGCTCTCCTCGTGATCGGTTCGACGATCGCCGACAACCTGACATCGGGGCTGTCGATTCGCGCGTCGGCCGCGTCGCTGCGCAGCGCGACCGTCTCCGGGAACGGCGGGCACGGAATCGGGTTGTTCGATCAATCGGTGCTGTCCCTCGCGCTGTCGGCGATCGCCGGCCAGCAAGGGGACGGTCTGCACCTGGAGACGTCGATCGCCTCGGTTCGCGAGAACACCTTCTCCGGGAACCTCGGCTTCGGCGTGTTCGCCGATCCGGCGTCGCTCGTCGCGGGGTACGGCAACACACTCAAAGGGAACGGGACGGATCGTTCGGACAACGTGCCCGAAGACCTGACCGGACCGCGCTAGCGAGGAAGGCAGAGACGAGGGGGGAGCCGCCGGGCTCCCCCCGTCTTACCGGAACAGCTGAACGATCTCGAGACCCTTCTCACGGTCGGCGACATAGGCCACGGCGCTGGTGACCGCCACGCGAAGCGCCTCGCCCGGCGTGTCGAGGGCGGCGACAAGCTCGGGGCGCGTCGGATCGGTGAGCGAGTAGACCGCGAGGCCCTCGGTTCGCTGGGCGGCGTAGAGGAAGTTGCGCGCGAGGGCCAGGCCGCGGACTTCTCCTGTGATGCTGACGGCGCCGACTTCTACCGGTGCGGTGGGCGTCGTAACGTCGACGATGCGGATTCCGCGGAACCCGGCCGCGACGTACGCCAGCTTGCCGGACACGACGACGTCGCTCGCATCCCCGCGCAGGTCGATCGAACCGAGGGGCGCAGGCGTGGAAGGGTTGGAGACGTCGACCAGTTCGAGGCCCGCGTCGCCCGCCGCGACGAACGCCACGCCGTCGGCGTAGGCGATCGCCTCGGCGTACCCCTTCGTGTCGAACGTGGCGAGCAGGCGAGGAGTCTCGGGGTGGGACACGTCGACGATCTGAAGCCCGCCGCGCTGATCGGCGACGAAAGCGGTCCCGGCGTGGACGGCGACGTCTTGAACGGATCCCGGCGTGTCGATCGATCCCACTTCGAACGGCCGCGAGGGATCCGAGACGTCGAGGATCGTCAGGCCGTCGCCGCGGTTGGCGACATAGGCGAAGTCCCCGTCGACGGTGATCCCCTGCGCGTAGCCGCGCGTGCTGTGCGAGCCGATCTCTCGAGGGTGGGATGGATCGCTCACGTCGACGATCAACAGCCCCTTCGTGCCGACGACGAGGTAGGCGATCGAGTCCCGCGCCGCGACGTCCAAGGTGTAGCCCAGCGGGTTGAAGAACCCGAGCAGCTGCAACTGCAGCGTAGACGAGACGGTGAGATCGTACGTTCCCGCTCCCTCCGGCATCTCGACCGCGAGGAACACGGAGCTGTCGGACGGCGCCGTCCACTCGATCTGGATGGGAGTTCCTGAACCGCCCGCGGCCTCCCTCAAGACCGTGGCTCCGTCGGCGGCGACCACGGAGAGCCGAACCGGCTCCTCGGCGCTGACCGTGACGTGATACTCCGCGCCGTCTCGCGTTGCGAGGGAGAACCAGTCGCGGTCCTCGGGCACCTCGATCGCTCCGCGCAGCGCACCTCCATCCGGCTCCAAGGAGGTCGCGGTTGCGGGCGCGTCTCCGTGGTCGTCGGAGTACCCGTCCTCTTCGACGCGAAGCTCGTACCCGCCCGTTCCTCCGTCGGGGAATGAGACGAAGGAGAACACCGTGCCGTCCTGGACGGCAACGAACGTCGAGACGTCGGATTCCGCGGCGCTCCAGTCGGTCACGGCCGTCGCGCCCGAGAGGCGGACGGCGGGGCGCCGGCCGGGAGTCAGCGGCGTGAGGCCGACGGAATAGCGATACCCTCGGCGGACAGCGAAGAGGAACGCGTCGACGTCGCCGGACGTCTCGATGAACCCCGAAGTTCCCGCAGCGCCCAGCGTGACCGGGGTTGCCGTGAGGGCGTCGTTGCCGTGGTCGTCGGTCTCGAGGAGAGACACGCTGAAGTCGTAGCAGCCTGTACCCGCGGAGGCCGCCGCGTGCCGAAGCATCGCGAAGTACGTGCCCGTGGATGAACAGGTCCACTCGATGCGCGATGCACCGCCGCCGGCGGAGTTGTCGTCCACGAGCAGGATCGATTGCCCGTCCGAAGCGAACAGGTACAGGACGGTGTCCATCCCCGCCGAAAGGTGGCTTGTCAGAAGCCGATACGTGCGCCCCTTGACCGCCTGGAAGAGGAAGTAGTCCATGTCCCCCGCCGGGTCGATGCACCCGGAGGAACGCAGCCCCGAGGGCTCGATCGGCGTAGCCGAGAGAGGAGAGTCCCCGTGATCCTCGGCGAGGACTACCCACGACGCAGCGGGCACCATCGTGAGGACAGCGACCATGACCACCCCAAGCG
>JBFYQP010000006.1:0-6393 GCA_041302745.1 Candidatus Bipolaricaulota bacterium
CGCGCTAGGCCGCGTCCCAGACCCCGTCGACGGGTGCGCCGCACGACGGGCACGTGCCGCCGGTGAGGCGGTTCTCCCACACGAAGTACCCCCTGCGCCGAATGACAATCGTGCCGCACGCCGGGCAGTGGGTTTCTTCTCCTTCGCCGGGGACGTTGCCGAGGTAGACGTAGTGAAGCCCGACGTTCTGGCCGATGCGCCGCGCCTTCTCGAGCGTCTCCACCGGCGTCGGGGGGTGCTGGATCATCCGGAACGCGGGGAAGAACCGGCTGACGTGCCACGGAATCGACGGAGAGATGCCCGCGATGGCCTCCGCCGTCCAGCGCAGCGCGTCGTCCGAGTCGTTCAGCCCCCCGATCACGAGGGTCGTCACCTCGACCCACACGCCTTCTTCGTGGACGCGCTCGATGGAGTCAAGCACGGGGCGGACGTTGCCGCCGACCACGCGGTGGTAGAACTCGTCCGAGATGCCCTTCAAGTCGATGTTGATCCCATCCAGCCACGGGAGGAGGAGGTCTGCGGCGTCGCGAGAGAAGTACCCGTTCGACACCCAGACGTTGGCGAGGTCCGCGGCCCGTGCGCACCGCATCACCTCGAGGTAGAACTCGAGCGCGATCGTGGGCTCCGTGTAGGTGTAGGCGATCGATCGGCAGCCCGTTCGGATCGCTTCCCCGACGATCTCGTCGGGCTCGGCGGCGTCGCCGACGAGCCGGCCGTCGTGCTGGCTCGGGTACTGCGAGATGAAGTGGTTCTGGCAGTTCTGGCACGTGAAGTTGCAGCCGACGGTGGCGATCGAGTAGGCGCGCGACCCCGGGTAGAAGTGGAACATCGGCTTCTTCTCGATCGGATCGACGTCGCGGGCGACCAGGCGACCGTAGCTGAGCGCAACGAGCGTTCCGCCGTCGTTCTCGCGAACGCCGCACAGCCCTCGGGATCCGGGCGCGATCGTGCACCCGTGAGCGCACAGGCGGCAGTGCACCGAGCCTTCGCGACCGCGGTCGTAGAGCGTCGCTTCTTTCATCCCCCAGTCACCTCTGCATGCTAGCACAGGGGCTGTGTGCAAGGAAGCGAGGCTACCCGGAGTTCCGGGGTTGTCGTACCATCCGGAGCCATGTCCCTCATTCAGGTGGAGCAGCTCACCAAGGCGTACGGGGTCGATATCCTGTTCGCGCCGTTCTCGGGGCAGATTGCCCGCGGGGACAGGATTGCGTTGATCGGGGACAACGGCGTCGGGAAGTCGACGCTCCTCAAGCTCCTTGCCGACGAGGAGCGCCCCTCCGGCGGCGTTGTCCGACGGATCGGGCAGGTCCGCGTCGGCTACATGCCGCAGACGGCCCGACTGCACGGATCGGGAACGCTCCGGCAGGCGATGGAGGAGGCGTTCGCGCCGCTGCGGGCGATGGAGGCGGAGCTGCGCGCCCTCGAGGTCGAGCTGGGCTCCGGCGCGTCGCCGGACTCCGTCCACCGCTACGACGACCTGCTCCACCGGTTTGACGCCGAGGGGGGCTACGAGATCGACGCCGCCGTGCGCGCCGCGCTGGCCGGCGTCGGCTTCGGCGAAGACGAGCTCGACAAGCCGGTCGAGATCCTGTCCGGGGGCGAGGAGGCGCGAGCGGCCCTCGCCCGTGTCCTTCTCGAGAACCCCGACGTCCTGCTCCTGGACGAGCCGACGAACCACCTGGACTTCGCGGCCCTCGACTGGTTCGAGGAGCAGCTCCTCTGCTTCGCGGGCGCTCTCGTCCTCGTCTCCCACGACCGTCACCTCCTCGAGCGCGTCGCGAACCGGACGTGGGAGGTGGCGTTCGGCCAGGTCACGATCTACCGGCTGGGGTACGAGGCGTCGCGTGGCGCGCGCGACGCCGAGCGGGAGAAACTCCTCGAAGCGTTCGTGACGCAGGAAGAGACGATCGAGAAGTACAAGGACTTCATCCGCCGGCACAAGATGGGCCAGAAGCACCGCCAAGCGAAGGACCGCGAGAAGAAGCTCGAGCGCATCGAGGAAGCGCGGATCGAGGCTCCGCGCGAGGCGAAGCGGATCTCGCTCCGCATCCGCTCGGGATCGGCAAGCGGGAAGCGCGCTCTGTCGCTCTCCGACCTCGCGGTCGGATTCGACCGGCCGCTGGTCGAGTGCGGCGACGTCGATCTCTTCCGCGGGGAGAAGGTCGCCGTCGTCGGGCCGAACGGGTGCGGGAAGACGTCGCTTTTGCGAACGATCACCGGCGAGTTGGCGCCCCTTCGCGGCGCGGCACAGCTCGGCCACGGCGTGCGGGTCGCCGTGTATTCGCAGACGCAGGAGGGACTCCACGGCGACCGGACGGTCCTCGAGACGATCCTCGGCAAGAGCTCGCTTACGATCAGCGAAGCGCGCGGCCTGCTCGGAGCCTTCCTCTTCTCGGGCGACGAGGTCGAGAAGAAGGCGAAGGCGCTCTCGGGCGGAGAGCGGAGCCGGATCGCCCTCGCGCTCTTGTCGCTGATGGAGGGGAACCTCCTGTTGCTCGACGAGCCGACGAACCACCTGGACCTCGCGAGCCAGGAGATCCTCGAGCAGGCGCTCCAGGAGTACGACGGCACGGTTCTCCTCGTCTCGCACGACCGCGCCCTTCTGGAGGCCGTCACGACGCAGCTCTGGCAGGTCGAGGACGGTCGGCTGTCGGTCTCGTCGTACGGGTACGCCGAGCACCGGCGGCGCAGCGACGAGGCGCGGCACGCGGTCGCCGCGGGAGGCCGGGCCGCGGCGTCGTCCGGGTCGGCGGAGCGGCGAAGCGAGAAGCCGGTTCGTCTCGACGAAGCCACGAGCGTGCGGCCGAAGAAACTCGACAAGTACGAGCAGAAAAGGCTGGACGACGTGCGGGCCGCGCTCGAGCGGGCGATCGAGGAGCTGGAGAGACGGCTCGGCGAGATCGAGCGCAATCTCGTGACGGAGAGCGAGGCGGGCCACGGCCAGCGGATCGCCTCGCTCGGCGTGGAGCACAAGACCGTGACCGCCGATCTCGAGGCCAGGTACCGTGAGTGGGAGGCGCTCGCGGCGAAGGCCGAGTAGCGACGGAGGGAGGATGCGTGGCGGGGATCGAAGGGCGCGTGCGTGGGATCCTTGAGGGAGTCCCGCCGCACGTCACGGTCGTTGCAGCCGCGAAGACGCGCACGCCCGACGAAATCCGCGCCGCGCTCGGGGGCGGGATCCGCGCCGTCGGGGAGAACTACGTCCAGGAGACCGAGATCGCGCAGAGCGCGCTCGGCCGCCGCGCGGCGGAGTGGCACCTGATCGGCGCGCTTCAGCGGAACAAAGCGAGGGACGCGGTCCGCCTCTTCGACCTGATCCAGACCGTCGATTCGCTCCGGCTGGCCGTGAAGCTCGACGCGGAAGGCCGCAGGATCGACCGCGTCGTTCCGATTCTGATTGAGGTGAACAGCGGCCGCGAGCCGCAGAAGGCAGGGGTCTTTCCGGAGGACGTCGAGGGGTTTGCGCGCGAGATCGCGGGCCTCGCGTCGATCGAGGTCCGCGGCCTCATGACCCTGGGACCTGCGCTGCCCGAACCCGGCGCGCTCCGGCCGTTCTTCGCCGAGACGAGGCGACGGTTCGACGCGCTCGCGCGGCTGGGGCTTTCGAACGCGCGGATGACGATCCTGTCGATGGGAATGAGCGACTCCTACCGCGAGGCGATCGAGGAAGGCGCGACGATGGTCCGCCTCGGGACGGCCCTCTTCGGGGCCCGAAGGGAGGACGGATGAAGATCGGGATCCTGTCGGACACCCACGACAACCTCCCGGCGATCGAGCGGATCGTCGAGCGGTTCAACGGCGAGAAGGTCGATCTCGTGCTCCACGCCGGCGACTTCGTGTCGCCGTTCACGGCGGTTCCGCTCGGGAGGCTGGGCATGCCGCTTGTCGGCGTGTTCGGAAACAACGACGGCGACCGGCTCTATCTGACTCGCCGATTCGACGGGGTCGGAACGATCCACGCGGGGTACCACACATTCGAAGTCGACGGCGTGCGCGTCGTCCTCATGCACGAGCCGAAGTCGATCGACGCCCTGGCTGCAAGCGGCGCCTATGACCTTGTCGTCTACGGCCACACCCACAAGGTCGACGTCCGGCCCGGCCGCTCGGCCGACTCAGGTCCGCTGGCCGCAGGCGGCCGGCCGGCGGCGGCGGTCGTGAACCCCGGCGAAGCGTGCGGCTGGCTGACGGGGCGTTCCACGGCCGCCCTGTTCGACACGCAGACGCGGACGGCCGAGGTGCTCATCCTGTAGCCTGGCGGATGCAGGGCATCGGGGTCGTTGACGATGGAGAGCCGTCCGGGGATACTGCGCCGCAGGAAGCCACGGGAGGGGACGGAGGACGATGGAACCGGAGAACGTAAGGACCCCCGACGATCACGCCTTGGTCGACTTGGCGCTCCAACGCTCGGAGGAGCTGCGCCAGGCGAAGGCGTACGACGAGGGAATCCGGATCCTGAACGAGGCCCTGGCGCGTGAGGTCGATCACGCGGCGATCTACTTCCGGCTCGGGAACCTCTACATCGACCGGGGCGACCTCGACCGAGCCGAGCGCGCCTACCGCCGTGTCCTCGAGCTTGATCCGGAGCATGACCGCGCGAAGAACAACCTCGCCGTGGTCTACAAGCGGCAGGGCAAATACTACGAGTTTGTGAAGACCTACAAGGACGCCCAGCGCATGGCGCTCCGGCCGCCGGGCAAGAAGGCGCGCCGCCCCGGCGTCTCCGGCTGGCTGCAGGACCGCAGGTCCACGATGGTCGTCGGCCTCGTGATCATCGGCGTCATCGCCCTCGTCCTCCTCTTCCTCCGCGGGTCGTGACGGAGGTCAGGGCGCGCCTAGGCTTGGGGCTTTCGCGGAAACGCGACTTTGTAGATTGCGACGGCGATCAGAACGTAGCCCACGGCGTGCAGCAGGATCAGCAGAGCTTCGAGCGACTCGGCCTTCCCGAGGATCGTCGTCCCGTGCGACAGGGCGAAGAGCCCGAATGCGAGGCCGATGTACAGCGCGAGGGCATTCCTAACGCGGGCCCAGCCGACGATTCCCACGGCGCAGATCGCCGCGCTGAGAACGAGGTTGAACGTTGTGACCGGATCCCAGTTCATGGCTCTCCCACCTCCGCGGAACCCATGCAGCATAGGGAGCGTTGAGCCGTTCGGCAATTCCTGGTTTGTCGGAGTCCGCCTGCCCTTCGCCTGGGCTGCACGGGCCGCCCGGTGAGGGTCGGCGTGGCCGGCCGTCGCGCGCCGCTTGTCCTGGAGAACCTCGGCGCCTCCGACTACCCTGACATGTCACGGAAGGGGGCGGTCCGTTGGTCCGCATCTTCGCCAGCCTGTTCTTCGCCACTGCGGTGGCTCAAGTGGGCCTCGGGATCATCTCGCCCATCCTGCCGCTCTACGCGAGGACGTTCAACGCCACGGGTCTGGAGATCGGCCTGGTCTTCGCGGCGTTCTCCGTCTCACGCGCGCTGCTCGCGCCGTTCCTCGGCCGTCTGTCGGATCGCGTGGGACGCAAGCCGCTGATTCTCGGCGGGCTGGCGATCTATGCTGCCGTGTCGGTCCTCTACGCCGTGGCATCGAGCCTCTGGCAGCTCGGTCTCTTCCGCCTGATCCAAGGGATCGCGTCGGTCATGGTGACCCCGATCGCCCAGGCCTACGTCGGGGACCTGACCCCGCCGGGGTCGGAGGGCAAGGTTCTCAACGCGTTCTACGCCTCGCAGTTCGTCGGGATGGCCATCGGTCCGGTCCTCGGCGGCGGCATCGGCCAGGCGTGGTCGTACAACGCGTCGTTCCTCGTGATGGGCGCCCTGACGGTCGTGTCCTTCTTCCTGGTTGCGGTCACGGTCCCGACGGACGAGACGGCGAAGGCACGGCGAACGCCCCGCGTGCGGCGGATCGAGCCGCTTCGGGAGGTGATCCGCCACGATGCGGTCAAGGCGATGTCGGTCTACTTCGCAACCCGCGGCTTCTGGCGGCAGGCGTTCAGCACGTTCTACCCGCTTTACGCGGCGGCCTCGTTCGGGGCAAGCGAGGCCCAGATCGGGATCGTCCTCTCCGTGTACACGTTCGCGGAAGGCCTCCTCCAGATCCCGTTCGGCTACCTGGCCGATCGGTATCCTCGGGTGCGCCTGATCGTGATCGGCAGCATCTTCGCGCCGCTCTTCCTCCTCGCGTTCCCGTATGTCGGCTCCGTGTGGGGCGCGTCGCTTCTCACGGTGGGAATGGGGGGCTTCTCGGCGCTTGGGCGCGCGCCGCTGGTGGCGATCCGGACCAAGCTCGGCCGCGAGCACGGGATGGGGACGCTCGCGGGCGTGCAGGGGAGTGCGTTCGCCATTGGGCAGATGCTCGGTCCGCTCGGAAGCGGCTCCGTGGTGGATGCGTTCGGCCTTGCGTCGGTGTT
>JBFYQP010000037.1:0-47069 GCA_041302745.1 Candidatus Bipolaricaulota bacterium
AAGACGCGGAAGACCGCCGCGGACGTGAATCCCGAGATCCTCGCGCGAAAGACTCCGGGGTTCGTCGGCGCCGACCTCCGAAACCTGTGCAACGAGGCCGCGCTGCTCGCGGCGCGCAAGAACAAGGAGACCATCGAGATGTCCGACTTCGAGGAGGCGACCGACCGCCTCTTCCTTGGGCTGCGCCGAAAGAGCGTCGTCCCGACCGAGAAGGAGCGGAAGCTCACCGCGTACCACGAGAGCGGGCACACGCTGCTCGGCTTCATCCTGAAGCCCGCAGACAATGTGGTGCACAAGATCTCGATCCTCCCGCGGTCGCACGGATCGATGGGCGTGACCCAGTCCCTGCCGCTCGAGGAGCGCTACAACCCCACGCAGATGGAATTCAAGGACGCCCTTGCCGCGATGCTCGGCGGTCGTGCGGCGGAGGAGATCGTGTTCAGCGAGTTCGCCGCGGGGTCCGGCAGCGACCTCCGGGAGGCGACGCAGCTTGCGACGAAGATGATCGTCGAGTGGGGGATGAATGAGGAGCTCGGCCCGATCAGCTTGGGTAGCGACCGGATCAACGTCTTTCTCGGCGAGGACATCGTGAAGTCGAACGAGCACTCCGAGGAGATCTCGGCGCTCGCGGACCGGGAGATCCGCGGGCTCCTGATCGGGGCCTACGAGAGGGCCAAGCAGCTTCTGACGAAGCACCGGGACGCTTTGGACAAGCTGGCGACGGAGGTTCTGGCCCGCGAGGAGATCTCCGGCGACGAGCTGACGGGGTTCCTGAACAACCTGATTCCTTCTCCCGCCGTCGGATGACGAAGCGCCCACGCAACGTCGTGGTTCTCGGCTCCACCGGATCGATCGGAACGCAGACCCTTGACGTCGTAGAGCGACTCCAGGCCGCCGGCGTGCCCTTGCGCATCGTCGGCCTCGCGGCCGGAGGGAACGTCGAACTCCTCGAGCAGCAGATCGAACGCGTCGAACCGGACGCAGTCTCCGTGGCGTCGGCGGCCCACGCCGAGAGGCTCCAAACCCGCTTCCCCGGCGTGCGCGTTCTCTGCGGAGAAGGAGGGCCGACGGACCTTGCCGCAGAGGACGACGTGGACATCGTCGTCAACGCGCTCGTCGGCGCCGTGGGGCTGATGCCGACGCTCGCCGGCGTGTCGCGCGGACGGACTGTCGCTCTGGCGAACAAGGAGAGCCTCGTCGTGGGTGGAAGCCTCGTACGCGACGCGCTCAAGACGGGCGGCGGCCACCTCATTCCGATCGACAGCGAGCACAGCGCCGTCCTGCAGTGCCTCGAGGCCGGACGGCGCAAGGATGTGCGGCGGATCCTCCTGACGGCGTCGGGCGGCCCCTTCCGGGACGTCGCCCCGAGCGCACTCGCCCACGTCACGCCCCAGGACGCGTTGCGACATCCCACCTGGGCGATGGGTGCGAGGATCACGATCGACTCGGCGACAATGGTGAACAAGGCGTTTGAGGTGATCGAGGCCCACTACCTCTTCGGCGTGTCGTACGACCAGGTGGACGTGGTGCTGCATCCGGCATCGATCGTCCACTCGCTCGTCGAGTACCGCGACGGGTCGATCCTCGCCCAACTCGCGACGCACGACATGCGAATCCCCATCCAGTACGCGCTCACGTACCCGGACCGGCTCGCGACGGACCTGCCGCGCCTCGACTTCGAGGCTCCACTCGCGGTCGAATTCCGGCCCCTCGACCCCGCGACGTACCCGGCGTTCGCCACCGTGGTCTCCGCCGCGCGGACTGGGAGCAGCGCGCCGGCGGCGCTCAACGCAGCGGACGAGGTGCTCGTGCGCCGCTTCTTGGATGGAGAGATCCCGTTCCTCGGCATCGCCCGGGGGCTGGCCGCCGTCCTCGCGCGTTGGCGCGCGGAGATGGGCGGCGACGGGCACGACCCGATCGATCTGGGCGAGCTGCTCGCCGCGGATCGCTGGGCGCGCCGGATCGCACAGGACTTGGCTCTGCCGAAAGAGGGCGGGCGTGTCGGACTCGCCCGGGAGGACTCATGGACGTGACGACTGAGCGGGTGATGACGGCGATTCGCGGCGTGACCGACCCGGAGCTCGGGATCAGCGTCGTGGACCTTGGACTGATCTACGATGTGCGTTGCGGCGACCGGCGCATCGACGTAGACATGACGCTCACGAGCCCGGGATGTCCGATGGGGCGACTCATTGCCTCGGACGTCGAAGAGGCGATTCGGCAGGCGTTGCCCGGAGTCGACGTTTCGGTCCACGTCGTCTGGGATCCGCCGTGGACGGCGGACCGTCTCTCGGCCGACGCGCGTCGACACCTCGGTTACGACGGCTGAGCCGAGCCCCCGGAAGGTCGGCGGACCAGCCTCCACAGGGGCGTCAGGCGCACGAAAAGGCCGTAGGCGAGGAGCCCGACCAGCGTCGGGGCGAACACGCGGACGACGACGGGCGCCGAGCGCGCGGCCCAGTGGGTTGCGTACACAAGGCCCGTCATTCCCAGCGTCCCCGCCGCCGCGAGCGCGAGACGCCGCAAGAGCGAGGCCCATGGCGTCTTCTTGCGCAGAAAGACCAGCAAGACGGCGGCGTTCACGATCCCCGCGATTCCCGTCGCGAGCGCAAGCCCTCCCTCCTTCATCGGACCGACCAGGGCGAGGTCGAGGGCCACGTTCGTTGCCACCGACGCCAGAGCGCCGATGAGGGGCACGGTTGTCCGTCCCAGCGCGTAGAAGGCGCGCACCTGGACGTACACCCAGCCGTACGGCAGGAGCCCCACGAGGTAGAACGCGAGAACCCGCGCTGTGCGTAGCGTGTCTGCGGCGGCGAAGCTTCCGTGCTCGAAGAGGAGGCGAATGATGTCGGCTCCGAGCAGAGCCAATCCGGCCGTCGCGGGAAGCAGGACGAGGGCCGTCGCGGCCAGGCCGTCGCCGACGTACGTCGAGAACCGGACCGAGTCCCGCTCGACCTCCGCGGCCGACAGGCGCGGTAGCAGAGCCGTGGCGATGCTCACGGCCAGAACGCCGAGAGGGAGCTGGAACAGCCGCATGCCGTACTGCAGCGCGGCGATGCTCCCGTCCGGCAGGTACGAGGCGAGCTTGTTGTCGACGAGGAGATTGATCTCGGACACCGCAAGGATGAACACCGCCGGCGCCATTCGCTGCAGCAGCGACCACACACCGCTGTGGATCGGGAAAAGCGTGAACGAGAAGCGGAAGCGCACCTTGCGCAGGGCGGGAAGCTGCGACAGGAGCTGCCCCGCTCCCCCGAGGAGCACGCCGGCGGCCAGACCGTACACCGGAGTCGACCAGCGGGGCGCGAGGAGGAGGGCTCCGGCAATCATCCCGACGTTGAACCACACGGGTGCGAACGACGGGGCGAAGAACCGCTCGTGGGCATTGAGGATTCCCATGAACACGGCGCCGAACCCGACGAGGGCGACGAACGGGAAGATGAACCGGGCGAGGGAGACGGTGAGCGCCATCTTCTCCGGCGCGAACCCGGTCGCGAGAAAGGGCACGTACCAGGGCGCGAGGAGAATCCCGACGGCGCAGAAGACAGGGAAGAGGACGATCAGGAGCGACAGGAGGTTGCTCGCGAACCGGTCGGCTTCCTCCGTGGAGGTGCGCAGTCCCGTGTAGATCGGCACGAACGCCGTAGCGAGTGCACCCTCCCCGAGCAGTTGTCGTAGGACGTTCGCGGCGAAGAACGCGACAAGGAACGCGTCGTACGCGGCCGACGCGCCGAATTGAGCGGCGATGGACGCATCTCGCGCCAAGCCCAGGACGCGCGAGATGGCCGTCCCGAGGGCGATCAGGAGGACGTCCCCTGCAAGGCTCTTCATGGCTTGTCGGGGACGTGGCTCGGGTATGCGTCTCGAGCGGCGCCTCGCGGCGACAACGTGGAGTCCGCAAAGGCCGGGAGGCAACAGGCGACGGCGCTTCCCCCCGATCCGTCGCTCATGCGGGCTACTCCTCCTTCTTGCCCTCCTCGTCGACGCGGATCCGTACGTCGACGGCGATGTCCTTGTAGAGGCTGACGGTCACCGCGTGCGGCCCGAGCGTCTCGATGGCTCCATCCATGCGGATCTTCGAGGCCTCGACGTGTTCGCCGGTCGTCTCCAGGATCTGAGCGGCGATGTCTTCCGAGCGCACCGATCCGTACAGGTGGCCGTCTCCGTGAGCCTTGCGCGTGAAGACGAACGTCTGGTCCGCCAGCTTGGCCTTCAGCTGTCGGGCCTTCTCGGCGCGCTGGAGGAGCTCCGCTTCGTGGGCGGCCCTTTCCTTGGTGAACCGAGCGATGTTGTGCTCGCTCGGCTCGATGGCAAGGCCGCGAGGGAACAGGTAGTTGCGCGCGAACCCGCTCGCCACGTTCACAACCTCGCCGGCGTGGCCGACCTTGTCAATCGTACTCGTCAGAAGCACCTTAGCGATGATCATCACCCCATGTCCTTCGATCGTCGCGTGATTGTAGAAGGGGCGGGACACCCCGTCAAACTGCGCTTCGGACCGCACGGTACGGATATACTCCTTGCCTGATGGTGGACTTGGTGCGGTGGTTCGAGCGGCGTGACCGCGTGCTCGTCGTGGGAATCCTGAACGCTACGCCGGACTCCTTCTTCGAAGGCAGTCGGTTTCCGTCGGCGTCGGAGGCCGTCGAGCGCGCCCTGCAGATGGAAGCCGAGGGCGCCGACGTGATCGACGTGGGCGGCGAATCGAGTCGGCCGGGGTCGGAGCCGGTGCCGGCGGACGTCGAGTCGGCGCGCGTCGTTCCGATCATCGAAGGGATTCGGAAGCGAAGCGACGTCCTGGTCTCGGTGGACACCGTGAAGTCTGCGGTGGCTGGGGAGGCTTTGGCGGCGGGGGCCACGATCGTGAACGACATCAGCGCGCTTCGTCTTGACGCGGCCATGGCAGGGACCGTTGCCGCGGCCAACGCCTACGTCGTCCTCATGCACATGCAGGGGACGCCCGCCACGATGCAGAAGAAGCCTGAGTACAAGGACGTCGTCGACGAGGTGCACGAGTTCCTCGCCGGACGGATCCGAGCGGCGGAGTGCGCCGGGATCCCGAGAGAACGGGTCATCATCGACCCCGGGATCGGGTTCGGCAAGCGGCTGTCCCACAACCTCGCGCTTCTGCGCAACGTCGAGCGGTTCACCGACCTGGGCCCGCCGGTGCTCGTCGGGGCGTCGCGGAAGTCCTTTCTGGGCGAGATTCTCGACCTTCCGGCCGAGGACCGGCTGGAGGGGACCTTGGCCGTCCACGCCGTCGCCGTGGCGCGTGGCGCGGACCTCATTCGGGTTCACGATGTGAAGGAGGGACGGCGGACGGCCGACGTGGCCCGTCGCCTACGACCCCATGCCGATTAGCGTTCTCGAGTTCCTCGATCGCCCCGGGCGTCGACTCCCCGTGCACGCCGTGCTCGGCGGCTCGGACGCCGAAGTCGACGGCGTCCGGACGATCGGCGAGATCCAGATCGACGGCGAGGCGTTCGCCCAGCTGTCCACGCTCTACGTGGACGCAGACATCACGGCGCACATCGCCCAACCCTGCCGGCGGTGCCTTGCTCCAATCGACATCTTGTTCACGTTGCATGAGTCGTTCACCTTCCCGATCCCGCCTCAGGCGGAGGCGCTCGACGTGCGGCCGTACGTCATCGAGCTTGTGCTCTCCTCCCACGACGCGAACGTGCTGTGCCGTCCGGACTGCCGCGGCCTCTGCGCGATCTGTGGAGCAGACCTGAATCGTCATTCCGATCACCGCCACGCGGCCGGCGACGACGGGCGGCGGAAGCTCGGGGATTTCCTCGATCCATGGTCGACGAAGTAGCCATCGGCTTCGATCCGGGTCTGGCGACGACGGGGTATGGCGTCGTCCAGGCGACGCTTCGGGGGTGGCGCGTTCTGGCGGGCGGAGTCATTGAGACCCCGGCGAATCACCCACGTGCGGATCGCCTCGGGACCCTGTCTGCCGAGGCGAGGGAACTGGTGGACCTGTACCGCCCGCGCGGCATCGCCATTGAGGAGGTGTACTTCGCGACCAACGCGAAGTCGGCCATGAGGACGGCGGAGGCTCGCGGCGCGATCCTCGTCGCGGCGGCCGGCTTCCCGGTCCGCGGTTACACGCCACTGCAAGTGAAGAAGCGGATCACCGGCTACGGGCGGGCGAACAAGGCGCAGGTCCAGGCGATGGTGAAGCGGCTTCTCGCTCTGTCGGAGACGCCGAAGCCGGACGACATGGCGGACGCCCTCGCCCTGGCGCTCTGCTACCTTCTCGACCTTCGCAGCCCTGGAGGGGTCGACGATGTCTACGTATGAGGAGATCCTCCGGCTTCCCAGTCCTCAGGATGAGTCCCGCGTTCTCCTGTTCGACGGGCACTCCCACATCTACCGCGCCTACTACGCCATCCGCGACCTGTCCACTCCGAATGGGCGCCCCATCAATGCCGTCTTCGGGTTCTGGAAGACCCTCCTCCACGCGTTTCGCGACTACCCATCGGTCTACGCGGCGGTCGTACTCGACGCGGGTGGACGCACGTTCCGGCACGACCTGTACGGCGAGTACAAGGCGACGCGCAAACCGATGCCGGAGGACCTCTCGGCCCAGATGCCCATCATCGTCGATCTCCTCGGCATCCTCGGAATCCCTGTGGTGAGCCTTGCGGGGGTCGAGGCCGACGACGTGCTGGCGACCCTGGCGGGGCACGCCTCGGCGGAGGGGCTGCGGTGTCTCATCTCGACGAGCGACAAGGACATGGCGCAGGTCGTCAACGAGCGGGTTGCCCTGGTTCGTCCGACGGGGAGGGGCGCCGACGCCGAGGGACAGGTGCTGGATCCGGACGGGGTTCGGCGTACCTACGGAGTCTCGCCCGATCAGATCGTCGACTTCCTCGCCATGGTCGGCGACACGTCGGACAACGTCCCCGGCGTCCCCGGGGTCGGCGAGAAGACGGCCGTCGAGCTCCTTCGGCAGTTCGGTTCGCTCGACAACCTCCTCGCCTCTCTCGATCTGGTTCGGAACGTCCGCATTCGCGAGAAGCTCCGCGAGAACGAGGCCGTTGCGCGCCGTGCGCAAGAACTGATTCGGCTTCGGACGGACCTCCCAACGGCGGGGGTTCGCGAGGTCTGCAGCCTTCGGGGGGTGGATGTCGCTTCACTGGCCTCGTTCTTTGCCGATGTGGGGTTTCGGAGTGCGCTGGAGGAACTCCGACTGAACGTGCCCCGTCCCGCTCCGGAGGCGCCGAGGCCGGCCGCGGCGGCCCCGGTTCTGGACTACCGCTGCGTGCTCGACGAGACGGGCCTAGCGGAGGTGACGGCGGCTCTCGCCGGCGCCGAGCGGTTCGCCCTCGACCTCGAGACGACCGGCCTCGACCCGATGGACGCCGAGATCGTCGGGATCGCCGTATCTCCGGCTCCTCTGCTCGGCTATTACATCCCGGTCGGCCACGACGCCCTGGGCGCGCCGCCCCAGCTGGCCGTCGACCGCGTGCTGGAGGCCCTGCGGCCGTTCATCGAAGCCGAGGCTCCGGCGATCATCGGGCAGAACCTGAAGTACGACATCACGATCCTCGAACGGTACGGCGTCCACCCGAGCGGTGTGGCCTTCGACTCGATGATCGCCTCGCACCTTGTCCGCCCCGAGGAACGTCGGCACAACCTGGACGAGATCGCACGCGCCGTACTGGGCTACGAGACCGTGACCTACGAACAGGTGGCGGGGAAGAACGGCGCGTTCGCCGCCGTGCCCGTGGACCAGGCGACACGCTACGCGGCGGAGGATGCGGAGGTTGTCCAGCGACTGTACGGTCCCCTCTCGGCCGCGCTTCGAGAGGTCGGGGCCGCACGCCTGTTCGAGACCGTGGAGGTTCCGCTCGTTTCGGTGCTGGCGCGGATGGAGCGGAACGGCATCCTGGTCGACTGCGGGGAGTTGGCCGCCCAAGGCGACGAGATCCGCAAGGAGCTGGCGATCGTGGAGTTCGACCTGTTCGACATCGCCGGGGGCCCGTTCAACCCAAACTCGCCCAAGCAGGTGGCCGAGATCCTGTTCGATCGGCTTCGCCTGCCCGTTCGGACGCGAACGAAAAGCGGACCGTCCACCAGCGCGGACGTGCTCGCCGAACTCGCGGTTCAGCACCCGCTCCCCGGCAAGCTCATCGTCCATCGCGAGCTGAGGAAGCTCCTCTCGACGTACATCGAGCAGCTTCCCAAGGCGGTGAACCGCCGCACGGGCCGGATCCATACGAGCTTCCACCAGACGTCGACGGCAACGGGACGGTTGTCCTCGTCCGATCCGAACCTGCAAAACATCCCAACCCGCACGGAGATCGGCGGGCGCATCCGCCAAGCGTTCGTGGCGCCTGCGGGGTGCGTCCTGGTGGGCGCCGACTACTCGCAAATCGAACTGCGCCTGTTGGGTCACCTGTCGGGCGACTCGGAGCTTCGCAAGGCGTTCGAATCGGGAGCCGACCTGCACAGGGTTACGGCGAGCCGCGTGTTCGGGGTGTCCGAGGACCTCGTGACGGCGGCGCAGCGCGACGCCGCGAAGCGTATCAACTTCGGCATCCTTTACGGGATCAGTCCGTTCGGTCTCGCGAAGGAGCTTGGAACCTCCCAGACGGAGGCGAAGGCCTACATCGACCGGTTCTTCGCGACGTATCCGGACGCCCACGCGTACATCGAAACGCTGATCCAGCGGGCGACAGAGTGCGGTTACGCGGAGACGCTGCTTGGGCGCCGACGCCCGTTGCGCGACCTCGGCTCGAAGGACGCGTCCCGTAGGAACTTCGACCGGCGGAACGCCGTGAACACGCCGATTCAGGGGAGCGCGGCCGACCTGATCAAGTTGGCCATGATCGACATCGATCGCAAGATTCGGGATGCGCGGTGGCCGGCCAAGATGCTGCTGCAGATCCACGACGAGCTGGTCTTCGAGGTCGAGGAGAGCGCGGGCTCCGAGGTCTCGGGTGAGATCGAGCGGGCGATGCGAGACGTCCTCGAGCTCCGCGTTCCCCTCGAGGTGAAGATGTCCGTCGGAAGACACTGGGGGGAGATCTGACGAGTCGGCGTCGGATCGTGTGGGGGATGGGGCGCGACACTCCGCGCCCGCCGGCGTGTAGGTACGCTACACACGGAGGAGTGATGGCAAGGCGGATCGTAGGCACCTGGTTGGTCCTCGCAGCGGCGATCGCGTCCGCTTCGGTTCTCGCATCCGCTCGGGCGGACCTGATCGTGTCGAGCTTCGAGGTTAGGCCGCCGGTGCCGTTTCCCGGCACCGTGGCCACCTTGGTGGCGGTCGTCGAGAACGTGGGGGACGGCCGCTTTGGCTCCTCGGTCTCCGTCCGGTTCTCGGTGGACGGTGAGGAGATCGCGAGTTCCACGATCGACGGAGGGATGGAGGGGCGTGGCCGGCGCGAGGTGACGACGTCCTGGACTGCGAAGGAGGGGCCGCACATCCTGACGGTAGACGTCGACCTGCCGTTCAACCGTGTCCCCGAATCGCGGGAGACCAACAACTCCGCGTCGATCACGGTCTTCGTGCCGTTTGCCGCCGCGTCCTTGGAGGCCATTCGCGACGTCCGCGTAGCCGTGGCGGAGTTCGTCGACCAAAGCCGCGCCGGGTTTGTCAACATGGGTGCCGGCGTCGCCGACGAGTTGGCCGATCGGCTCCGCACGTCAGGTCTCATCGTCGTCGAGCGCGGCGAACTCGAGGCCATCCTGCAGGAGCGGAGCCTGAGCCCGCTCCTCTTCGAGAACCTGGTCCTTGCGGCCCGCGAGCTTGGCGTCGATCTCGTGATTGCCGGCGCGGTGGATTCGGTGGGCGTCAAGGACGTCACGCTCAACCTGGGGATCGTCCGATTCTCCAGCGCCGTGGTCGATGTCCGCGCCTCGGCTCAGGTGGTCGACGCGCGGACAGGGGTCACGGTGTCCTCGGCGTCGGGCGAGGGACGAGAAGAGGGTGCGACGGGCGTCTCCGTCGATCTGTCGGGGTTCCTGGCCCTGGCGAACGCGTACGACGTCTGCGGTGGAGGGCTGCGGAGCGACGACACGGTGTACTCGGTGGGAGAGACCGTGCCGATCGGCTACGCGAACGACGGGGACGGCGGTTGGTTCAGCGTCGAGATCTACACGGCGTCGGATGAGTTCCTCGGCTGGCTCGGATGGCGGTTCATGGGTGCGGGCGAGTGCGGGAAGTGGTTCTGGGATCAGCGGGATACGCTGGGCGCCCAGGTCGGCTCGGGAGTCTACAGCGCCAGGTTGTGGAACGGCACGTCGTACGCCGCCGTCGTGGGTTTCCAGATCCGTCCTGGGGGGAGCGCCTCCACGCCTCCGGTGGCGGAGATCACCGTCGGGACGGAGGCATTCGACCGCACGATCGCCGGCATGGCCGTGCATCAGGTCGTCGACCAGCTCGCGGCGTCCGTTCTTTCGGGCGTGGCGAGCAACGTCTCCCGCGCCGCGAACGAAGGGACGCTGTGGGGGGCGGCCTTAGCGACCGGCGGACAGCCGTCGGTGCTTGCGAGGGTCGGTCAGGTCGCCGCCACGCTCCCCGACGGGCGAGTGGCGATCAACATCGGATCGTCGTCCGGCGTCGCGGTCGGGGACCGGTTCGAGATCCTTTCCGTCGAGAACCTTGTCTCCGACCCGCAGAGCCTCGAGATCCTCGGCTTCGATGTGACGGGCAAGAAGGGCGAGATCGAGATCGTGGAAGTGCGCGATCGCGTCTCTTACGGAGTCCGGACCTCCGACTTCGAGCCGAGCATTGGGGACATCGCCCGCTGGATCGGACCGTAGATCGCGCGGCCGGCACGCTTTCGGATAGACTTCGGACACCATGGTGCGGTTCGGTGTGCGTGCGCTTCGTTGCCTTGTCGTGGGGGTCGTCCTCGTGGCGGCGACCACGACGGTTGCTCTGAGCGCGTCGTTTCGATCGATCGGCGTGCGATTCGTTATCCCGCTCGGGGACGTTCCGTTTCTCCTCGGCCTGGAGGCGGCGGCCGACGTCTCGTTCGGGGTCGCCTCGGCGACGTTCTTCCTCTCCGCGCGGGGGGAAACAGTGATCGCGATCTCGGGTGACGTCCGCCTGTCGAACGATCCCGATGCCGCGGAGATCTTCCTTCGGTTTTCGACGGGGATCTCGTACTTCGACCCCGCGCAGTCGTACCCCGCTCCGTTTCTTGGGGTCGGCTTTTCATGGGACGCCCGGCTGACCCCGGCGATCTCGGCTTCCGTTGCGGGCGAGTTCCTCTATCCGCTGTCGTTCCCGATGCCGCTCATGACCGTCGCCGGAAGGTGGTCTCCCGGATGACGTCTCTGTTCGGAACCGACGGGGTCCGAGGCGAAGCAAATCGCCTTCTGACCCCCGAGCTTGCTGTGTCCCTCGCGCGGGCGGCGGCGGCTCGCCTCGTGCCGAACGGAGGCCGCGTCATCATCGGACGAGACTCTCGGACGAGCGGGCCGATGCTCGAAGCCGCGCTCGCGGCGGGCTTCGCCTCAGCGGGCGTCGACGTGGGTCTGGCCGGGATCATCCCGACGCCCGCCATCTCGTTCCTCATCAAGGACGAGCGAGCGGATCTCGGCGCCGTGATCTCCGCCTCGCACAACCCTCCCGAGGACAACGGGATCAAGTTCTTCGATCGGTCGGGGCGCAAGCTTGCGGCGGATCAAGAGGTGGAAATCGAGGCCGCTCTTCCAGGCCCGTTCGTCCCGGCGCCGCGCGCCGCGACGATCCGGCGACTCGAGGCGGCGGCCACACGGTATGCGGCGTTTCTGACGGGGGCCATCGAGAGCGAGGACGTCGACCTGTCCGGCCTCTCCATCGTGATGGACTGCGCGTTCGGGGCCACAGGGCCGATCGCCCCTCACGTCTTGCGTCACTTGGGCGCTCGCGTCGTCGAACTGAACACGGCGACCGACGGCGATCGAATCAACGTGGGGTGCGGCTCGACCCACCTGGAGACCGTGCGTGCCGCCGTGGCGGAGCACCACGCCGATCTCGGGCTTGCGTTCGACGGGGATGGAGATCGCGTCCTTCTCGTCTCGGCGGGCGGGCAGACGATCGACGGCGACCAGGTCATCGGAATCGTCGCCCAGCACTGGCTCGAGCGCGGCCTCCTCACTCCGCGCGTCGTCGTGACCACCGTTCTCTCCAACTTCGGACTCGAGAAAGCGCTCACCCAGCAAGGTGTGGAGGTCGTCCGCACGCCGGTCGGGGATCGCAACGTCGCCCAGGCGATGATTGCGCGCGGCGCGAAGATCGGCGGAGAGCCCTCCGGACACGTGATTTTCGCCGATCACGCCCCCACAGGCGACGGGATTCTCACGGCCGTGAAGCTCCTCGAGATCGCCCACGAGGCGAAGACCGACCTCGAGACCCTGGCGCACCGCATACCCCTCTACCCCCAGGCGTCGCAGAACGTCCCGTGTCGATGTCCGGAGGAGCTCGCCGGGCGCAAGGCGGTGGCCGGCCTGGTTGCGAAGGCCGAGAAGGGGCTCGGAGGGCGAGGCCGCGTGATCGTTCGCGCGTCAGGGACCCAGCCGCTTCTGCGGATTCTCGTTGAGGCCGACAGCCAGTCGCTGTGCGATCGGACGTGCGCGGAACTCGCGACGGGACTCGAGCGCGAGATCGGCCGAGCCTCGCCGGCCGCCTGACGCGCGGCCTAGGCCGGGTCTGCCTCGAACGGGAACGTGAACACCGGGTTTCGAGCCGCCGCCGTCTGATCGAGCCGCCGCACCGGGGCTCGCGTCGGGGCCTCGTGCAAGAGCTCCGGATGCTCGCGCGCCTCGGCGGCGATCCGCTCCAGGATCTCCGCGAACCGATCGAGAGTCTCCTTCGATTCGGTCTCCGTCGGCTCGATCATCAGGGCCTCGTGGACGATGAGCGGGAAGTAGACGGTCGGCGGGTGAATCCCGTAGTCGATCAGCCGCTTGGCGACGTCCAGCGTCGTCACGCCCTTTGCCAGCCCTTCCGAGCTCAGCACGAATTCGTGCTTGCAGAGGCGATCGTAGGGGAGCACATAGGTTCGCTTGAGGCGCTCCTGGAGGTAGTTGGCGTTCAGGACGGCGTTGTCGCTGACGGCCCGCAATCCCTCGTCGCCGAGCTGCAGGATGTAGGTGTAGGCCTTGATGGCGACCAGGACGTTGCCGAAGAACGAATGGACGCTTCCGATGGACCCCGGGCAATCCCAGTCCAGGGCGTATCGATCGCGGCGCTTCACGACGCGCGGAACCGGGAGGAAGTCGACCAAGGGCTCGGAGACCGCCACGGCGCCGGCTCCGGGGCCGCCTCCGCCATGCGGCGTCGACAAGGTCTTATGAAGGTTGAAGTGGAAGACGTCGGCGCCCATGTCGCCCGGGCGGGCCCTGCCGATGAACGAGTTCAGGTTCGCGCCGTCGAAGTAGCAGAGGCCTCCGGCCTCGTGGACCGCCCGCGTGACCTCGAGGATGTTCTCCTCGAAGATCCCGAGCGTATTCGGGACGGTCAGCATGATCCCCGCCACGGTGTCGTCGAGCTGGGCGCGCAGGGCATCGAGGTCGACGGTGCCGCGGGCGTTCGATGGGATCTCCGTCACGGAGAAGCCGGCGACCGCGGCCGATGCGGGGTTCGTCCCGTGCGCCGAGTCGGGGAGAAGAACGCGCGTCCGTCGGCTTTCGCCGCGGGACTCGAAGTACTTGCGGAAGAGGAACATGCCGGTGAGCTCGCCGTGAGCGCCGGCGACCGGTTGGAGCGTGACGGCCGGGAGGCCTGCCACGCCCTGGAGGAGACGGGTGAGCTCGTACAGGAGCTCGAGGGAGCCTTGGACGTAGCGCTCGTCGGCGGCGGGATGAGCGTCGGCGAACCCCGGAAGGGCCGCCGTGTCCTCGTTCACCTTCGGGTTGTACTTCATCGTGCAGCTGCCGAGCGGGTAGATCCCGTCGTCGACGCCGTAGTTCAGCTTGCAGAGCCGCGTGTAGTGCCGGACGACCGTGGTTTCGCTCGTGTCGGGGATCCGAGGCGGCTTTGACCTGACCAGGTCCGCGCCAAGCCACGCGGCGGCGCCCTTCGCCGGGACGTCGCACGCGGGGAAGATCCCGTCGGCGGCCTCGGCGGCGCCTCGCTCGAAGATCGTTCTCATCGCTTGCCTCCCAGGATGTCGACCACGCGGTCCAGTTCGGCTTGAGTGCGCCGTTCCGTCACCGCCAGGCGGAGCGCGTTCGGCACGCCGAGATCGGCCATCGCCCGCGGCGACTCCACCAGGAACCCGCCAGCCTCGAGCCGTTCGCGGACGGCGTCGGCGTTCCCGCCGGACGGGCGGACGACGAACTCGTTGAAGAACGGGCCGTCGAAGACGAGCGAGTAGCCCTTGAGTTTCGCGATCCTCGCCGCCAGGTAGTGGGCCTTCTCGAGGTTCAAGAGAGCGACCTGACGAAGGCCGCCGGCCCCGATGCTCGCGAGGTAGACGGTCGCCGTCAACGCGCAGTGGGCGGAGTTCGTGCAGATGTTGGACGTCGCCTTTTCGCGGCGGATGTGCTGCTCGCGCGTCTGAGCCGTCATCGTGTACCCGATGCGTCCGTCGGCGTCCACCGTGCGGCCGGCCACCCGCCCCGGGAGCTGCCGCAGGTGTTCCTTCCTGGTCGCGAAGAGGCCGAGGAGAGGTCCCCCATACCCCATGGGGAGGCCGAGACACTGCCCCTCGCCGACGACGATGTCCACGCCGAACGTTCCCGGCGGCTCCAGGATGCCCAGGGCAAGCGGGTACGTGACCGCGATGAGGAGCGCGTCGCCGAGGCGGGCCTTGAGTCCGTTCAGGGGTTCGAGGATGCCGAAGGCGTTCGGAGATTGGACGACGAAAGCGGAGATGTTCTCGGGAAGCCGAGCAAGGTCGCATCGACCCGTCGGAGTGAAGGGCACTTCGACCAGCTCGATTCCGGCCGCCCAGGCATAGGTGTCGACGACCCGCCGATCGTGGGAAAAGAGGTTGGCCGCTACCGCAACCCTGCCGCGCTTCCGGATGCGCTCGGCCATGAGAACCGCCTCGGCGAGCGCGGTAGCGCCGTCGTACATGGACGCGTTCGCGATCTCCATTCCCGTGAGTTCGGAGATCATCGTCTGGAATTCGAACATCACCGTGAGCGTTCCCTGACTGATCTCCGGCTGGTACGGCGTGTAGGCCGTGTAGAACTCGGAGCGGGACGCGACGTGGTGCACGGCGCGCGGGATGTAGTGGTCGTAGACGCCGCCGCCCACAAGCGGCACGCGCCCGGGAGCCTCGTTCGCCTCCGCGAGCCTCGCCAGCTCGCCGTACACCTCAAGCTCGCTTTGGGAGGGAAGGTCGAGCGGGCGATAGGCGTCGATTACGGACTGCGGGATGTCGGCGAACAGCTCATCGATCGACGACCGCCCGATGTCCCGCAACATCGCGCGACGATCTGCGTCAGCGTTCGGGATGTAGCGCATAGGACGTCGCTCTTCAGGCGATGAGCGCTTCGTAGGCCGCCGCGTCGAGGAGGCTCCCCGTCTCGGAGGGGTTCGCGAGCTGAATCACGGCGATCCAGCCGGCTTCGTGAGGCGACTGGTTCACCGTTTCGGGAGACTGCTCGAGGTCCCGGTTCACCTCGACGACCTTCCCGCTCACGGGGGCGTAGACGTCGCTTACGGCCTTGACGGACTCGACGGTGCCGAGGAGCCCGCCTTGCTTGACGTCGGCGCCGACCGTGGGGAGCTCGACGAACACAACATCACCGAGCTCGGCCTGGGCGTGATCGGTGATCCCGACGCGGGCACGGTTTCCCTCGATCTTCACCCACTCGTGCTCCTTGGTGTAGCGGTACGCCGTTGAATACGCCATGTCTCCTCCTCATCCGCTCTCGATCGCGGCTCGCCGGGAATTATACGAGGCGTGAGACCGAGCGACCACCGCTCAGAACGGGGCGGCGCCGCCCTCGCCCCCCGTCATGGGGTAGAAGCTCGCGTACGCCTTATTGAAGTAGACCCTGACGGTGCCCGGGGGGCCGTGGCGCTGCTTGGACACGATGATCTCGGCTTCCGAACCCGCTCCCTGGCCCGACGTCTCCGCGGTCTCCGACGGCTGGGCGTAGTAGTCCTCCCGGTAGATGAACATGACGACGTCGGCGTCCTGCTCGAGGGCGCCGCTCTCGCGGAGGTCCGACAGAACGGGGCGTTTGGACTCGCGCCGCTCTACGGCACGGGAGAGCTGGGAGACGGCGACGACGGGGACGTTGAGCTCCCTCGCCAGCTTCTTGAGAGAGCGGGAGATGTAGGCGATCTCCTGCTCGCGCACGTCGGTCCGGATTCCGGCATCGACGAGCTGCAAGTAGTCGACAATGATCATGTCCAACCCGTGCTGAGTCGCCATTCGCCTGGCTTTGGCCCGAATCTCCAGCACGGAGACGCCCGGCGTGTCGTCGATGACGATCGTCGACTTCTGGAACTTGCTGGCCGCGTTCGCGATGTCACGCCACTTGGGGGCCGGCACGTACCCGCCGCGCAGTCGGTGCAGGCTGACCTTCGCCTCGCCGCAGAGGAGCCGCTCCAGGAGCTGCTCTTTCGTCATCTCGAGCGAGAAGATGCCCACCGCGGCCTTGTCGCGAACGGCGGCATGGCGGGCGAGGCTGAGCGCAAGGCTCGTCTTCCCGGTGCCCGGCCGGCCGGCCACGATGACCAAGTCGGAGCGCTGCATCCCGGACGTAAGCTCGTCGAGCTCCTTGAAGCCCGTCGAGAAGCCGCGGATCGTCTGGTGATCCGGGTCGCGGTGGATCTCCTCCAGCGAGCCGATGTGCTCGTAGAGGAAGTCGTTGACCAGGAAGTACGGACGGTCAAGGCTGCTCTCCGTGATCTTGAAGATCAGGGATTCTGCGTGGTCGAGGATCTCGTCCGCCTCGCTGACTTCGTCATACCCGAGCTCGGAGATCTCTCCGCCGGCTTGGATGAGGGCTCGGAGAACCGCCTTTCGGCGGACGATGTCCGTGTAGTACGCGAGCGATGCGGTTGTGACGCTCCGGTTCTGGAGGTCATTGAGGTACACACGCCCGCCGGCGCGCTCCATGTCCCCCCGCTCGTCGAGGCGGTTCGCGACGGCGATGATGTCCGCCGGCTCCCCGCGAGAGAAGAGCTCGCGGATCGTCCGGAACAGCACGCGATGGCGCTGCACGTAGAAGTGCTCCGGGGTCAGCCGCTCGATCAGGATCGGGACGCTTCCGTCCGGATCGAGGAGGGCGGCTCCCAGCACTTGCTGCTCCGCCTCCACGTTCTTCGGAAGCTCGCGGATGCCTTCGCTCGGGGTCGATGGAACGTCGGGTTGTTTCATGACGGGACGACGGGCATTATAGACCGTCCCACCGGCGCGACCCAACCGCAGCCCGATCGTGGGACCTGGATCGGCCTCTTCCCTGCAACGCATGGATTGAAGGGGCATTGAGGGTTGGCTATACTCGCGCGAAATGACTTCAGAACCTTGGAGGGTGATGTGGAAGTTCTAACGATGAAGGAGCTGCTCGAGACGGGCGTCCATTTCGGACATCGTACGCGAAAGTGGAATCCGAAGATGGGTCGGTACATCTTCACCGAGCGCAAGGGAATCCACATCATCGACCTCGAGCAGACCGTCGACATGTTCCGCAAGGCCTACTACTTCGTGCGCGACCGCGTCGCCGGGGGTGGCGAGGTCCTGTTCGTGGGCACGAAGAAGCAGGTTCAAGGAACGATCGCCGAAGAGGCCCTGCGATGCGGTGCGCACTTTGTGAACCGCCGCTGGCTCGGAGGCACGCTCACGAACTTCCCGACGATCAAGCTCTCCATCGAGTGGATGAAGAAGCTCGAGACGATGGTCGAGGACGGAACCGTCGAGCACATGCCGAACAAGGAAGCGAGCCGGCTGCGCCGCGAGCTCTCCAAGCTCCAGAGGAACCTCGACGGGCTGCGCCACATGGAGCGTAGGCCCGATGTTCTTTACATCATCGATCCTGACGTCGAGCTGAATGCCGTCCGCGAGGCGAACATCCTGAAGATCCCCGTGATCGCCATCGTGGACACGAACTGCAACCCCGATCCCATCGACTTCCTGATCCCTGGGAACGACGATGCGATCAAGGCGACCAAGCTCATCACCGCGCGGATCGCCGACGCCGTGCTCGAGGGACGCGAGGGGCGGCAGGACGCTCCGGAAGCCGCAAAGGCGCCCGCCGCGGTGTCGGCGAACACCGAGGCCCCGGCTGCGGAAGAAGACACCGCCGTCGAGAAGCTTGCGGCCGCGGTGGGAGTCGAGACTGAGGAAGAGAGCGCTTAGGACCATGACCACCATTCGAAGCGAAGACGTCAAGAAGCTCCGCGCCGAGACCGGCGTGGGGATGATGGACTGCAAGAAGGCCCTCCAGGAAGCGAACGGCGATTTCGCCCGGGCGCGGCAGATCCTGCGCGAGCAAGGGCTGGAGCTCATGGGGCAGCAGGGGCGCGAGGCGAGCGAAGGCCGCGTTGAGTGCTACTCGCACCACAGCGCGAAGATCGGCGCCATGGTGGAGATCGCCTGCAACACCGACTTCGCCGCGAAGAGCGCCGACTTCGTTCAGTTCTCGAAGGATCTCGCGCTGCACATCGCGGCGGCGAAGCCGCGCTACATCGCCCCGGAGAACGTTCCGGCCGCCGATCTCGACCAGGAGCGCGAGGTCTACCGCAAGCAGCTTGAGAAGGAAGGGAAGCCGGCGCACATCATCGAGAAGGCGGTCGAGGGGCGGCTGAACCGCTTCTACGAGGAGAACTGCCTTCTGAAGCAGGCGTTTGCGAAGGACCCCACGGTCCGAGTCGAGGACCTGCTCGCGGATCTCCGCACGAAGACCGGCGAGAACATCCTCATCAAGCGGTTTTCTCGCTACGAAGTGGGGGCCGGCGGAGCATGACGCCGGGGCCCTCGCGAGTCCTGCTCAAACTGAGCGGCGAGGCCCTGAAAGGACCCGAAGGCGCGTTCTCTCCCGATTCGCTCCGCCGAATCGCGGGAGAGATCGCGCCTCTCTCTTCGACGCAGATCGCCATCGTCGTCGGCGGAGGGAACGTCATTCGCGGAGCCCGCACTGAGGGGTTCGATCGTGTCGAAGCGGACACGCTCGGGATGCTCGCGACGGTCTTGAACGCCCTCGCGCTTCGAACCTACCTCGAGCGTGCGGGTCGCGACGTCTTCGTCCAGTCGGCGATCGGCACCGAGTTGACCGACTCGATCTCGCCCCGCGACGCGAGGAAGGCGCTCGCCGGAGGAGCGATCGTGGTGTTCGCGGGCGGGACGGGGAGCCCCCTCGTCACGACCGACACCGCCGCGGCGCTACGGGCTGTATCCATCGACGCCGACCTGCTCGCGAAAGCGTCGAACGTCCCCGGCGTGTTCGATCGCGACCCGGCCAAAGACTCGAACGCTCGTCGCTTGTCCGACGTCTCGTTCGATGAGTTCCTCGCGGCACGGTACGGCGTGATGGATCAGGTCGCCGTCGAGATCTGTCGCGAACACCGTCTTCCGATCGAAGTGTTCGACTTCGATCGGCCGGGCGCGCTTCGCGCACTCACGGAAGGCAAGCGCGTCGGGACGCGAATCGGCGCGTAGCGGACGGCCGCCGAGCCCTTCGGGGAGCGCGGCCGCGAACTCCGCGACCGGCGTCCGGCTCTGTGGCTCTCTGTGCGCTCTGCGGTGGGTTCTGCACGTGCGCGCTTCGCAGAGCTAGACGCGGAGCCAACGAATGACCTCGCCGAAGCGCCGATCGGCCGCCGCCGCGGTCGCGGCGTCGACTCCGCGCCGATGCACAGCTCGTGCCGCCGCCTGAGCGGCCTCCATCAAGTCGAGATCGGCGACGAGGTCCGCGGCGCGGAACCGCGTCAGGAAGCCGTGCTGATGAGTTCCGAGTAGGTCCCCGGGACCGCGGATGCGAAGGTCCTCCTCGGCGATGGCAAACCCGTCCGAGACGTCGCGAAACGCCTCCAGGCGCCGCCGCGCGTCGTCCGTGCGCGCATCGGCGACCGCAAAGCAAAAGGACGGCTGCCCGGATCGCCCGATCCTTCCACGCAGCTGATGCAGCTGGGAAAGCCCGAACCGATCGGCGTGCTCGATCACCATGTAGTCCGCGTCGAGAACGTCGACGCCCACTTCGACCACGGTGGTCGACACGAGCAGGTGGACGTCGCCCCTCCGGAACCGGGCCATGACGTCAGCCTTCTCCGCCGCGGGGAGACGCCCGTGCAGGAGGCCGACGCGGGAGCGGGAGAACCGCTCGGACAGCTCCTCGTAGACCTTCACGGCGGCCTTGGCGTCGATCTTCTCGGACTCCTCGATGAGGGGAAGGATCACGTAGCCGCGCCGTCCTTCCAGAAGCGCCTTCTGCACTTCGTCGTAGACCGCTCCACGGCGCGACTCGGCGACCCAATGCGTCTTCGTCTGCTTCTCGCCCATCGGCAACTCGTCGAGAACCGACACGTCGAACTCGCCGAACAGGGTCAGCGCGATCGTCCGAGGAATCGGCGTCGCGCTCATGACGAGCAGGTCGACGTTCTCGCCCTTTTCTTCAATGAGCGAGCGCTGAACGACGCCGAAGCGGTGCTGTTCGTCGATGATCACGAGCCCGAGCCGCCCGAACGCTACGGACTCTTGAATGAGCGCGTGCGTCCCCACGACGAGGTCCAGGTCCCCCTCCACAGAACGGCGAAGGTCGGGATCTCCCGACGTCGTTCCGGTGAGAAGGCCGACGCGGACGGGAAGCCCTGCGAGCAGCCGCTCCAGGTTCGAGGCGTGCTGCTCGGCGAGAATCTCCGTTGGAACCATCAGCGCGACCTGGAATCCCGCCTCGATCGCGCAGAGGGCGGCTGCGACGGCGACGAGCGTCTTTCCGGAGCCGACGTCGCCCTGAAGAAGGCGCATCATTCGCAGGGGTTCCGAGAGGTCCCGTCGGATCTCGCGCAGAGCGCGCTGCTGCGCGGCCGTCAGGGGAAACGGGAGGCTGGCAAGAAGCGAGTTCACGAGCTGTCCCGATCCACCGTGGGGCGCGCCGGTGCGGTCGCGAGTCGTCGTCAAGAGCCCGATCTGAAGGAGGAACAGCTCCTCGAACGCGAGGGCGCGCCGCGCTCGGTTGAAGTCGTCGGCCCCGGAGGGACGATGGATGGACGCGATGGCCTCGCGCGTGTCCGGAAGGCCCGCTTCGGCGCGTACGTCGGCGGGGACGACGTCGCGAATCGCGGGGAGATACGGATCGAGGTTCCGCTCAACGAGCGACCGGACGAAGCGGTCGGTGAGTCCTTCCGTGGCCGGGTAGATCGGGACGAGCCGCCCAATCTCCTGACCTGCTCCGGCGGGCTCCCACGTCGGGGACGGCATCTGCCACTCGCGGAACTTCCACTCCGCTCGGCCGAACACGTCAACCTCTTCGCCGCGGCGGAGCTGTTGGGCAATCCACGGCTGGTTAAACCAGACGGCGTACAGGAACCCGGTTCCGTCACCGATCGCCGCCTTGATCACCGTCATTCCTCGGCCGACGCGGTGCTGGTCGACGGCAAGGATCTTGCCCCGGACGACGGCCTCGTCGCCCGACGCGAGGCTTCCGATGGAAACGAAGCGCGTGCGATCCTCGAGGCGGCGAGGAAGGTAGTAGAGCAGGTCTTCCACTGTGAGCACCCCGAGCTTCTCGAGCAGCTCGGCTCGCTTGGCGCCGACGCCGCGGAGGCCGGCGACCGATGTCGTCAGGTCCGCTCCGCCGGCGTCGGCAGGCGGCCCCTGAAGGTGATCGACCAGCCTCGCGATCATCCGTTGGCGGTCGAAGTGGGAGGCCTTGTCGTAGCCGACGACGATTGAGTGCGCCGAGGGGAGTTGACGCTCGACGAACGCCTCGATCCCGCACGTGACGGCCGTGTCCTGGAACCCGGTCGAGCGCTCAAGCCTGAGGACCTTCTCGATGGTGGTTCTTGGATCGCCGTTCTCTTGTGGCATATCGGACGCTACTTTATAATGCGCCCGACGGCCATGCAAGGAAAGAAGAGCCCCATTCGCACCTTTGGCGATCCCGCGCTGCGGCGCCCGGCCGAGGTCGTCGAGGCGATCGACGACGACGTCCGGGAGATCTGCCGCGCCATGGTTGAAGCGATGCTCCGTGCGGGCGGCGCGGGAATTGCCGCGCCGCAGATCGGGATCTCCAAGCGGATCATTGTTCTGGATGTCGACGGGCAGTTCCACATCCTCATCAACCCCGAGCTCCTTGCGAGCGAGGGCGAGACGGAGGAGACGACGGAGGGGTGCCTGAGCGTTCCGGGGGTCAACGCCCCCGTCGTGCGCAGCGCGCGCGCGACCGTCGCCGGCACCACGCTCGCCGGCGAACGCGTCGAGATCACCGGCGAAGGCCTGCTCGCTCGCGCCATCCAGCATGAGATGGACCATCTCGACGGCCAGCTGTTCTTGGATCACCTCAGCCCTGCTCGCAGGCGGAGCCTGCTCCAGCAGTACAAGCGCCGAAAGCGTGACGAGGAGGACTAGCGTGCGCGTCATCTTCCTCGGGACCGGCGAATTCGCCCGCCCGGCACTCTCCCGGCTGGCGGAGCGGCACGACGTCGTCCTGGTCGTCACTCAACCGGATCGTCCCGCAGGCCGCCACGCCGAGCCGTCCGCCCCGCCGGTGAAGGACGAAGCGGGGTCGCTCGGTCTCTCGCTCTTCCAGCCGGAGCGAATCAACACGCAGGAGTCCGTGTCGCGGCTGCGTTCCGCGAAGGCCGACATCCTCGTCGTGGCCGCGTACGGCCAACTCCTCAAGCCGGAGGTGCTCGACGCTGCCCCCCGCGGTGCGGTGAACCTCCACGCCTCGCTCCTCCCCGCGTACCGCGGCGCGGCGCCGATTCAGTGGGCGATCCGGCGGGGCGAGTCGCGGAGCGGGATCACCACGTTTCAACTCGACCGAGGGATGGACACCGGCCCGCTGCTTCTGCGGAGGCCGCTCGACATCGGCCCGGACGAAACCGCAGGGGACTTGGAGCGGCGCATGGCCGTGCTCGGAGCGGACCTGATCCTCGAGACCCTCGAAGGCCTCGCAACAGGAACGATCGCCCCGCGCCCCCAGCCGGAGGGCGGCGCCTCGCTTGCTCCTCGACTGACGAAGGACGACGGCCGGGTTGATTGGACCCGAACGGCCGCCGAGGTCCACAACCTCGTGCGGGGCATGTCGCCGTGGCCGGGCGCGTGGACCCTTCTCTCGGGAGAGCGAATCAAGCTCTTGCGTACTGCGAGAACGGGCGTCGCGGTCGGACGGATCGAGCCCGGCCTCATCGGGCCGCGGGAGGCGCGGCAGCTCTTGATCGCCTGCGCCGACGAACTCCTCGAGGTCGTTCTGGTTCAGAGGGAAGGGCGTCCCCGGACGACGGGACGCGAGTTCCTGAACGGGATGCGTCCCGGGTCCCGCTTCGAGTGAGAACCAGCGGGGGTCCCGCTTCGAGTGAGAACCAACGGGGTCCCGTTCTGACTGAGAACCAACGGGGTCCCGTTCTGACTGAGAACCAGCGGGGTCCCACTCTGACTGAGAACCAGCGGGGTCCCGTTCTGACTGAGAGGCAGCGGGGTCCCGCTCTGACTGAGAGGCAGCGGGAGGCGGCTCAGCGGCTGCTGGTCGGGTAGAGCCCGGCGCCGCCCCACGGTTCCGCACGGCGCTCCAATCGGATGCCCTCGAAGATGCGGATGGCGATCTCGGCCGTGTTCGTCACCGTCGCGCCGAGCAGGTGGCCGCCGCACGCGGATCCGTCCTGCCTGGCGACGGAAACGTGACAGTGAATGGCGCGGCCCTCCGCGGACGTGGCGAAGCTGCCCTGGATCGATAGAAGCTCGACCGGCTCTGCGATGCAATGCTCCTCGAATGTTCTTCCGTTCCAGTACCCCGTCCGAAGGTCCCGAAGCATCCCGATTCCGGCCAGGATCGCGCCCGAGTCGATGGCGAGATCTCCCAGGCGAGCCATCAGGTCTTCGCCGTCGACGAGGCGGACGACGAGGTCGCTTCCCTCTTTCGCATGGAACATGTCTCTCCTTCTCGGAGCGGCGCCCGCTCCGCTGGGCGACGAAGCCCGCTTGTGCACCGGCGGCCTGCTCCCTATCCTGTCACCCATGGTTCGACAAGCCGATCCGGATTGGGTCCTACGCCGGCTGCGCGATGCGCTCGGGCCTGTCCCGCAGGTCGCGAGCGATCCTGTGGAGACGCTCGTCCTGACGATCCTCTCTCAGAACACCACGGACGTCAACCGAGACCGTGCCTACGGATCTCTGATGGCTCGGTTCGGGTCGGCCGATGCGATCGCCGACGCCGAGGTCGAGGAGATCGCGGCCGCAGTCTCCCCGGCGGGTCTCCAATGCCAGAAGGCGGCGTCGATCCGCGCCGTCCTCCGGAGAGTCAGGGCTCGCGAGGGTTCTTTGGATCTCTCGTTCCTCGGACGCATGTCGACCGAAGAGGCGCTCGCGTGGCTTCTTGCGTCCCCCGGCGTCGGCGAGAAGACGGCGAGCATCGTGCTTCTGTTCTCGTTCGGGCGGCCGGTGTTTCCCGTCGACACCCACATTCGCCGGATCCTGAATCGGCTTGGCTGGATTGCCGGCAGCGGCAGCCCATACCGGCAGGCCAACGAACTCCTCCCTAAGGACGCCTCAAGGATGCGGGACCTGCACCTGCTCCTCATCGAACTCGGGCGGAGAATCTGCCGCGCACGCCGTGCCGACTGTGCGATCTGTCCGCTCGCGGAGCGATGCGACTCCAGCGGCCGCGTGAGGGCTGGGGTATCATGACCTGCGAGCGTAGGAGGGAATGATGCGGGATTCCGTGGAGCTGTTGGCCAAGGAGCTCCTGGCGCGAGGGTGGAAGCTCGCCGTCGCGGAGTCATGCACGGGAGGCGGCCTCGGAGCAAGGATCACGGACACCGCGGGGAGTTCCGCCTATTTCCTCGGCGGGATCATCGCGTACGACAACCGAGTCAAGAAGGACATGCTGGGCGTTCCCGACGCTGTGTTCGCCGAGTCGGGAGCGGTCAGTCGGCCGTCGGCCGAGGCGATGGCGGCAGGCTGCTTGCGCCGCTTCGGGGCGGACGTCGCGGTGTCGATTACGGGAATCGCGGGCCCCGGCGGGGGAACGCCCGGCAAGCCGGTCGGGCTTGTCTACATTGCCGCCGCGACGGGGAGCGGCGAGCTGTCCGAGGAAAGGCACTTCTCGGGAGACCGCGCATCCGTGAGGCGTCAGGCGGTGGACGCCGCGCTTCGGCTTGCTCTCGCGGCGGTCCGCGCCGCGGGATCGCCGCGGATGCCTTGATCGCCCCTCGTTGTCCGAGCTAGACTCCGCACATGAAACGGCCGCTCCGGAGCACGCTCCAATTCCTCGCATCCCTCGTGGTCGGACTGGGCGGCGTCGCGGCCGTTCTTTACTTCGTCGGTTGGCGGGAGACCCTCGGAGAGATGAGGGCGCTCGGACCGCTCGGCATGCTCTCCGTCCTCGGCTTGGTGGCCCTCCCGATGCTCGCCTGGATCCTCTGCTGGAGTGTGATTCTCTACGCCCAGGGGATCCGGATCCCCCTGGGCCGGCGGGTCGGCGCGCAGCTCTCCGGCTACTCGATGACCTACCTGACGCCGACGATGTACTTCGGGGGAGAACCCATCCGCGCCTTCCTCGTGGCGGACAAGGAACGGGCTCCGATGACGCGCGTGTTCGCCACGATCATCGTGGAGCGATTCCTCGGCGGACTGAGCATGGTCGGCTTCATCCTGATCGGAAGCTTCTACGCCATCGTTTCCCCGGACCTTCCCGCGAATGAGAAGCGCCTTCTCATTGCCGGGCTGGCCTTCGTGACCTTCTGGATCTTCGTCGGCCTGGTGAACTTCGCGGGGAACCTGAAGTGGGTCAGTCGGGTCGTCCGCTTCCTCGGACGGCCGATGCCCCGGTGGCAGGATGCGCTGCGGCGCGCCGCCGACAAGATCTCGGAGACGGAAGACGAGGTGGGAATCGCCTTCACGAAGCATTGGAGAGCCACGCTGGTCGTCCTCGCGCTCCAGGGTGTGGCGACCCTTTGTGCATTCATGCGGCCCGAGGTGTTCTTCCGCTTCTCGGCGGGGCACGGCTTCACCTTCTCGCAGCTCTCGCTCCTGTTTACGTTGAACGTCCTCCTGTCCTTCTTCTTGTGGATCACCCCAGGAGGCCTGGGCACGGGCGAGGCGGGGCTGATCGGCATCTTCCACCTCATCGCGCCGCAGGCCACGAGCGGCGCGGTGGTGGCGTATTCGCTTGTCTACAAGTTTGCCGAGTGGCTCCTCGTCATTGCCGGAGTCGTGTACATGCTGCAGCGGGGGATGGGTTTCCTCGGGCGGAGGAGAGCAGAACCCCACCCCACCAGGGTGCCGAGGCATCGACCCGGCGCACCTACGGCAGGGGGTCGAACGGACGGGCCGTGAGGTAGCTCGCCCCGAACAGGCCGGAGAGCCCTCCCATCAGGAGCCCCAACAGAACCGACAGAAGTCCCACCCCGATCAGACGCGGCGTGGTCAGGGGCAGCGCGGGATTCGCCCCGCCCGTCGTCGCCTGGAACACGTAGAGGCCGACGAACAGCACGACGCTCGCGAGAGCTCCCATGAGAAGGCCGAGCACGACGAGCGGCGGGTACATCGTGCGCTCGGAGACGCCGGACAGGCGCATCAGCCGGATTTCGTTGCGGAACGTGTGGAGCAGCGCGCGAAACCCTCTCCGCGTGAGGAACAGGAACGCACACGCACTGACGAGAAGCCCGCATAGAAGGCCGATCCGAGCGTTCCTGGACAGCGCCAGCCCCGGCGTGCCGATCGCCGCCGTGCCCACCTCCGCGCCGTCCACGCCGCTCATCGCCCGGAGCGCGGCAGCCAGGCCGCGCGCGGCGGCGGCCGACGTCGCACGGACGAGGAAGCGCCCTCCCGTCGACGTTGGGGTGACCTGGGTCGCGAACTCGAAGCGAACCTCCCGGACGTCCGAGCGCTCCTGAATTGTGGCGAACAGGTCGTCGATCGCCGCGGTGGACAAGCGGGGCGAGAGGTACACCACGACCCGATCGGCCGTCAGCATAGCGCCCTGGGTTCCCCCCGCGATTGGGAACAGGTAGAACGAGGCGAACGCCGCAAGGAAGAGGAACAGGGATAGGATCGCGAGCGAGAACAGGATGCCGCTCCGGGTTCGAATGGCTCCGAGCAGCTCGCGCTCGAGGAACAGGAACTCGTTCATGGGGAGACCACCGTCCCGTCGACCAGGCGAAGAGCCCGGCTTGCGGCGGCCGCGTGGGAAAGCGGGCCCCGCGTGGCGACGACGATCGTCGAGCGTCCGTCGTGGAACCGGGTGACGAGCGCGTCGAGCTCCTCCTGCTCGGCGGGGTCGAGTCCCGCGAACGGGTCATCGAGGAGCAGCACGAGCGGCGAGTTGCACACGGCCAAGGCGAGGCCAAGCTTCGCGCGCTCGACGGGAGACAAGTCCTCGGCGTCGGTGGCCTGCTCCCGAATCATGCCGACGGCCTCAAGGGCGACGTACGCCTTCTCCTGGGCCTGATCGCGGACCTCGCCGAGAACCCGGAGCTTGAACAGGACGTTGTCGAGGACGGTGCGCGGCAGCGGAGAGAACCCCTGCGGGTAGAACCCGATTCTCCGTTGCAGCTCAAGAATCTTCTGCCGGCTCAGTCGAGCCACGTTTCGTCCGTGGACAAGGATCTGCCCTCGTTGCGGCGCAATGACGGCGGCGAGCAGCGCAAGCAGAAGGGACTTGCCCGAGGACGGAGGGCCGAGAAGAACGACCGACTCCCCGCGGTCGACGTGCAGGTGAACGTCCTCGAGGATCTTGATCCCATCCTCTGTAGAGTAGTGGAGCTCCGAAACCTGGATCATGACGCCCCTCGGGCGCTCGCGAACCGCTCCCGCCCCGACAGGTCGCGGTCGATCCGGACGTCGGTCAGCCCGGCGGTTGCCATCTCGCGTGACACGGTCTCGCCTTGACCGTCGCCGATCTCCAGCAGCACGCGTCCGCCGGGCAGGAGATGGTCTCCAACGTCCGCCAGGATCGTGGAGATCGCCTGCGTCCCGTCCTTGCCGCCGTCAAGGGCGACGCGAGGTTCGTGGTCGCGAACCTCGACGGCGAGACCCTCGACGGCGCCCGAAGCGACGTAGGGAGGATTCGAGACCACCAGGTCAAACCGGCCGGAGACGCTCCCGAACCAGTCGCTCTCGACGAACTCGATTCGATCGGCCACGTCGTTGAGCGTGGCGTTGGCGCGTGCCAGGTCGATGGCCGCCGCGGAGACGTCGGCGGCCGTGACGGCCGCTCGAGGGAGATAGCGCGCAAGGCAAACGGCGATGACGCCGGACCCCGTCCCGAGGTCGAGACACCGGATTTCGCGGTCGCGCGCTGCGAGCCGCAGCGTGTGGTCGAGCAACTCCTCGGTCTCCGACCGAGGGATGAGCGCGTCACGACTCACGCGGAAGCGAAGTCCGAAGAAGGTCACCTCGCCGATCAGGTGCTGGAGCGGCTCGCCCGCTCGACGACGCTGAACGAACGTGCGGAAACGCGATCGCTCTTCGACACTGAGGGGCTTGTCGGGCGAGAGGTAGAGGTGAAGACGATCCACCTCGAGGGCGTGAGCAAGGAGGATTTCGGCCTCCAGACGGGGTTGGACGATGCCGGCTCCCTCGAAGTAGCCGCGAGTCCAGCTCAATACCTCGCGGATCGTCCACTCAGCAGCCACCCTGATCCCCCCATCTTGCGAGCAGTACGCTCGCCCCCGCTCGATACCATAGCAAAACCTTGTAGGGAATTCAAGCAATGACTATAATGGAGCGGGTTCTGAGGATCCATGGGCCCTGCCCGAGGTGACGCGATGCTCATCCCTGGAGTCTTCGTCGCCGTCCTCCTGGTTCTTGGGGGAGCGGTTTCGTATTCCTATCGGATCTTTCCAGCCGTCGGGGCGTGGTCGGCATCCACCTCGAGCGCGTTCTTCGGCGCGCTGGGAGGAGTCGTCTCCGCGGGTCTGGTCTACGGAGCCTGGAGGGGACTCGTGCGCCCGGCCTTGCAGGAGGGGCGGGGCGTGAAGGTCGTGAATGCGCTTGTCGTGGGTCTCGCGGGCGCCGTTCTCGGCGCCGTCTTTTGCGCTGCGCTCGGGTTCCTTCTTCCGCCCTCCGTCGGCGTGCGGATTGCCCAGGGGGCCTTTCTTGCGGGAGGCGCCCTCGTGGGGATGGGGGTAGGTCTCTCGCTTCCGGGAGCCGCATGGCGACCTGCAAGCGCGGAGAACGCGGAGGCGTCGGCGCCTTCCAAGCGACCTCTGGGTCGCGGGAAGGTCATCGACACGAGCGTCATCATCGACGGACGCATCGGCGACCTAGCCTCCACGGGATTCCTCGAGGGGGAGATTCTGATCCCCGAGTTTGTTCTCGCGGAGTTGCAGAACGTCGCGGACTCCTCGGACGCGACGCGCCGACGGAAAGGGCGAAGAGGCCTTGAGATCCTTCGTAGCCTGATGGAAAACGACGCGATCAACATCCGGGTTGTGCGCCGAGACTACCCGACGGTCCCGGAGGTCGACCGGAAGCTCATCTGCCTTGCCCGCGAGGAGGACGCCGTGCTCGTCACGACGGACTACAACCTGAACCGGGTGGCGCACGTGGAAGGGATTGGGATCCTCAACGTGAACGAGCTGGCGAACGCGGTGAAGCCCCGCTTCGTGCCGGGCGAGTCGATCGACGTCGAAGTCATCGATCGGGGCGCGGAGATCAACCAGGGCGTGGGCTATCTCGACGACGGCACGATGATCGTCGTCGAGAACGGACGTCGTCACATCGGACGGACGATCAAGGCGACGGTGAAGAGCACGCTCCAGACCGAGGCGGGCCGAATGCTCTTTGTCGAGCCGGCGAACGAGACGCCGCGATGGGATCGATAGGAGGCCGAGACGGCATGAGCAGGGGGGTGCGCGTCATCGCGTTGGGGCTTGCGGTGCTCGCCGCGGTGAGTGGGTGTTCCTTCTTCGGGAATGAGGAGCCGGCGCTCACGAACTGGGAGCCGACGTTGTCGCCCGACGGGACGCGTCTCGCGTTCGAGTCGCTCGTCGACAAGCACCTCGAGCTGTTCGTGCGGGACCTCGCGACGGGGTCGACCGAGCAGCTGACCGAGAACAAGGACGAAGACTGGGCCCCCGCTTGGGCCCCCGACGGCGCACGGATCGCCTTCGCCTCGAATCGCGGCGACAACAATGACATCTACATCCTCGACCTCTCGTCGCGGCAGGCCGTGCGCGTGACGACCGACCCCGGCGACGACATCAACCCCAATTGGGGAAGCGACGGCCGCGTCTACTTCAACTCGAATCGGTCCGGCGTCTGGGAAATCTACGCCGTCGGCCCGGACGGCAGCGGGCTCACGAAGCTGACCGAGACGCCCGCCAAGGGCAAGTAGCGTGCAGGTCAGCGCGATCATCGTCGCCGCCGGCCGCGGGGTTCGGATGGGGGCGGCGGAGAACAAGGTCTTCCTCCTCCTCGGTGGGACGCCGATTCTCACGCGAACGATCGCTGCGTTCGCGAAAGCGCCGCGCGTTTCGGAGATCGTCGTCGTCGCGCGTGAGGGGGAAGAGGACAAGGTTGCTTCGCTCCTGCCGCCCGGCGCGGCGGGACGCGTGCGGATTGTGCAGGGCGGCGCGGAGCGGCGGGACTCCTCCCTTGCGGGCGTGCGCGTCGCGACGGGCGATGTTGTTCTGATCCACGACGGAGCGAGACCGCTCGTGTCCGCGGGGTTGATCGATCGCGTCATCGACGGCGCGGCGGCCCACGGCGCGTGCGTTCCTGTGTTCGGTGCCGTGGATACGGTCCGCCGAGTCGACGGGGCGGGGTACCTCCTTCCTGCGGCCATCGAGCGGGCCGGGCTTGTCAACATCCAGACCCCGCAGGGGTTCCGGGCGGACCTGATTCGTCGGTGCCTCGCGGGCGCGGTCGATCCGGCGCTTCCCGACGACGCCGCGGCGGTGCTCGCCGCAGGCTTCCCGGTGGTCACCGTGGCGGGAGAGCGGGCGAACCTCAAGGTCACGACGACCGCGGATCTTGCCCTGGCGGAGGCCCTTCTTGCTTCGCGGGAGCCGCTCGTTGCCCGGTTCGGCAAGCCCGGCTAGAATGCTCGTCGACTCGTCTGTCAAGGAGGCGTTCATGGTTCGAGCGAAGAAGAGCGTGGGATTGGTGTTTGTCGTGGCAGTTCTCGTGTTTGGAGTCGCCGCCTCGGCGTACGCGATGGATTTCGATGCCTACGTCGTGGGCGACGTGGCGGCCTGGATGCTGAACAACGACACGGGGGCCGCGGTGACCGGGATCCACATCGAGTTCGATCAAGAGGTCACCATCACCAGCAAGGTCGAGGTCGGCGGGCTCCTGCCGGCGTTGGGCGGGCCGACGGGAACGACGTTCGACTTCAACGGCGGGTCGCTCGTAGCGGGCGGCACCCTCATCCTGGAGTGGCAGCCGGCCGACGCAAAGCCGTCGTACATCCTGTGGATGAACGGCGAGCGAGCGGCGGGCAGACCGTACTTCACGACGGTGGCCCAGCTCGGGTACCTCTTCGGCGTGGGCATCGTTCATCTGCGTGAGACGAACCCGGCGCTTCTCGGAGCGGCGTTCGCGCAGTTCTTCGCGGACAACCAGGCGTACCTTGCCGGAGTCTCGGCCTCGCTTGGGATGTCGCTCGCGGACTCGCTGATGCCGATCATCATGTCGGCGCCGGCGGAGGGAATCCAGAACTTCTTCAACACCATCGTTGGAATGCTCGGCGTGACCTCGATTGGCGATCTTCTCGAGGGAGCCGTCGACTTCTCTTCGCTGTTGAACGCGCTCGGCCTGTAGACGCACGGCAGCGCCTTACGACGATCATGACGGGAGGCCCGCGCGGCCTCCCGTCTCCTTTCTCGGGTCAACTGTGCGAATGTCGGTGGTGCGCGTCCGGGGTGTGCGGGTGAGAGTGCTCGGACGGCGCGTGCGCGTGAGCATGCGAGTGCCTGTACGCGGCCCCCGCTCGCTCCGCCGCGTGCGAATGGGCGTGGTGCTCGTCGTGCACGTGAGCGTGCGTGTGAACGATCGGCTCGTGGGTGTGTCGGTGCGCGTGCCGTTCCCGCAGAAGAAGCACGAGGGCGAGGACCATCAGTGCGGCTCCCCCGTAGAACGACACGCGCGGCGCCTCGGGGAACAGGGCGAACGAGAGAATGGCGCCGGCGAACGGCGCGGCCGCGAAGACGGCGCCGGTCCTCGCCGTCCCTAGATTTCGCAGCGAGCGGACGAAGAGGGCGATGCTTGCCCCGTAGCATGCGGCGCCGACCGCCAAGGCTGCGAGGGCGACGCCGTACGGCGGCAGCGGGCGGCCCAGGCCGACGGCGAGCCCGAGCGAGAAACTGCTGGCGACCAGCCCCTTGACGGTCGTGATCAATTTGGGGTCCCGGAGCGAGATCTGACGAGTGAGGTTGTTGTCGAGCCCCCAGAAGACGCAGGCGCCGAGAATGAGCAGAGCCCCCGGCGCGAAGCCCCAGCCTGCCGACGGATCGACGGAGAGGAGAGCGCCGCCGGCCGAGACGGCGGCCACGGCGGCCCACGTCCTGCCTCCGACCGCCTCGCGGAAGAGAGCGCCGGCGATCAGGGCCGTCGCGACGACCTCGAAGTTGAGAAGAAGGGATGCGGACGCCGCCTGCGTCGTCGTCAAGCCCAGGAGGAGGAGGATCGGTCCGGCCACTCCGCCCGCGACGACGGCGCCGGCAAGCCATGGAAGGTCCTGCCGTTCAAGCCCCGCCTCTCGATGCGTTGAAGCCCGGCCATTCGACGACGGAGTGAGAGCACGCCACGCCAAAGCGAGGATTCCGAGGAAAGCGCCCGCGCCGAGGTAGAGGAGTCCCGCGAGGGCGATCGGGTCGACCTTCGCGAGGAGAACCTTGGAGAGCGGAGCGGAAATGCCGAACAGAAGGGCCGAGACGATTGCGTAGGCCATCCCTGGCCCCTCCTCGGGGCTAGACCGGCGCCCTCAGCAACTCCCGCACGTACGGCGGGTCGAGCGGGTAGCGGCTTGGGTCGCGCCCGATCGCATGGGCGACCGCGCGGGCGACGGCGGCGTGCGCCGCCATGAGAGGCACCTCGCCGATCCCCTTCATGCCGAACGGCCCGGCGGGAAACGCCGCCTCGACGAAGTCGACGCGGACGTCGAGCGGGACGTCGCGAATCGTCGGCATCCGGTACGTCGTCAGGCCGTTCACGACAAGGCGGCCGTCCTTCTGCGGAATGGACTCCGACAACGCGAACCCGAGACCCTGGGCGATTCCGCCCTCGACCTGTCCCGCGGCCAGCGCCCGATTGAGGATCGTGCCGGAGTCGTGGGCCGCCGCGAAATCGACGACGTGAGCCTCCCCCGTGGCGAGGTCGACCTCGACCTCGGCGACGTGTGTCGCGAACGCGTAGACCGGGTAGGCGTCACCGAGTCCGGTCTCGGGATCCCAGCTCACGGGCTCCGTCTTCGCCCACCCCTCGACGGCGGGGTCGACGTTGCGCACCCAGAAGGCCCGCGCGATGTCGCTCCAGCGTTCGGCAACCGCGGCGTCGGGGATTCCGAGCTGGCGCGCGACGGCTGCGACTCGCTCGCGAAGCTTGCGCGCCGCGTCGAGCACCGCGAGCGCGGCCATCATCGTCCCGCGCGACGCCACGGTCGGCCCGCCGTCCGGGACGCGAGACGTGTCGACCGGCGCGAGGTGGACGCGCTCCATCGGCACGCCGAGGGCCTCGGCCGCGACCTGAAGGACCGCCGTGGAGAGGCCCTGCCCCATCTCGACCGTTCCTACGGCCACCGTGACCGAGCCGTCGGCCTCGAGTTTCATGGCAGCACCGGCCTTGTCGAGGGACGGCGCCTTGCCGCCCAATCCCACGCCGTAGAGAACGCAGGAGACTCCCAGGCCGCGGCGGCGATCCGTGTGTGTCCGGTTGAACGCCTCGACGCGGGAGAGCCGCGCCGCCCAGTCGGCAAGCTCCGCGGCACGGTCGAGCGTCTCTGCGATCCCCACGCTCGCTTCGACACGGTGATCGGTCGAGGTTCGGTCGCCGGGGCGCAGGACGTTGCGCCGTCGAACGTCGATGCGATCGAGTCCGAGGCGCTCCGCGATCCGATCCATCTGCGACTCGTGGGGGAAGATGACCTGGGGGCTCCCGAACCCGCGAAACGCCCCGTTGGGCACGGTGTTCGTCGCCACAGAACGCGCGACGACGTGCACGTTCGGAATCCGGTACGGTCCCGCGGCGGTCACCAGGCTTCGCCACAGGACGGCGGAGGATAGGGTTTGGTAGGCGCCGGCGTTGAGCACAACGTCGACGTCGATGGCCGTGATGGTGCCGTCGGCCTTCGCCCCCGTCCGGTAGCGCACACGGGCCGGATGCCGCTTGCTCGTCGTGAGCACGTCCTCTCCGCGTTCCAGGACGAGCTTCGCCGGTCGGCGCGTCGTCCACGCCACGAGGGCGGCGAGAGACGCGATCAGCGATGGGACGTCCTCCTTGCCTCCGAATGCCCCTCCCGTGGCTGTTTGGATCACGCGAACCTTGGCGAGCGGAAGGCCGAGGACCTTGGCGACCGCGCCCTGCACGTAGAACGGGCACTGCATCGACGCGTAGACCGCGATCGATCCGGCTTCGTCGGGAACGGCGATCGCCCCCTGGGGCTCGAGGTAGGCGTGCTCCTGGTAGCCGGTCTCGTACTCCCCTTCGACGACGACATCCGCCTGCGTGAACCCCTCGTCGACGTTGCCCTTCGCGAGGACCATCCGATTGAAGACGTTGCCTCCGCCCTCGGCGGCCGCCGCCACGCAGACAATGGGTGCATCGGGCTCGACGGCCCGCCTCGTGTCGGTGACCGCGGGGAGCGGCTCGTACTCGACGCGCACCTCGAGCGCCGCCTTTCGGGCGGCGCGACGCGACGTCGCCCCAACCAGGGCCACCGGTTCGCCGATGTAGCGAACGACGCCGTCCGCGAGCGCAGGTTGATCGTCATAGATCACGTGCACGGCGTTCGCGCCGGGGACGTCCCGTTGGGTCACGACGCAGTCGACGTCCGGATCGCCAAGCGCTTTGGAAGCGTCGATCGAGAGGACCTTGGCGTGCGGGTGGGGGCTGCGAACGACGGCGACGTGGAGCATGCCGGGGAAGGCGAGGTCGTCGACGTACCTCGCCTCACCCCGAACCTTGTCGACCGCGTCCGGTCGAGGAACGCTCGCGCCGATCAGCGTCGTTCGCTTCTCCATCCCTAGAGACGACCTCCCATCGTCAGGGTGAGGATCGCCTTCTGCGTGTGCAGACGGTTCTCCGCCTGGTCGAGGATCCACGACAGCTTGTTGTCGCACACCTCGGCGTCCGCCTCGTTGCCGCGGTCGACGGGCATGCACTGGAGGAGGTACCCGGGGTCGCCAAGTCTCTTCTGGCGCTCCGTCGAGTACTTCCAGTTCACGTACTTCTTTGCGATCTCGGCTTCCTTCTCCTTGCCGATCTCGTAGCGGTCTTTCGTGAACCAGTTGCGCGGGAAGACGACGGTCGCCCCGTCCAGTGCCTTGTCAAGATCGTGCGAGATCTCGAACGACCCGCCCGACGCCGACGCGAGGTCGCGACAGTCTTGCATGACCTTCGGGTCGAGGTCGTACTCGGGCGGGTTGGCGACGACGACATTCATGCCGTACAGGGACGAGATGAGCGCCGTTCCCTGCACCGAGCACCAGCCGCGGATCCACGGCGACCAGGCCCACATGATGACGATCTTCTTTCGTTTCACGTCGCCGTCGAGCTTCTCGTGCATCGTGTAGATGTCGGTCAGCGACTGGCAGGGGTGGTTGATGTCCGAGGCCATGTTGATGATCGGCACGCGGCAGTGCTTGGCGAACTTCTGCATCACCTCGTCCGCCTCGCCGTAGTGGCGGATCTTGTCATCGAGGAGGCGAATGCCCACGCCGTCGCAATACCGCTCCATCGCCTCGGCGGTGTCCTTCACCGTCTCCCCGGCGCCCGGCTTGTCCTCGAGCGACAAGCGCGTCGTCTGCGGGTCGATGAACTGCGCGTGCCCGCCGAGCTGCGTCATCGCCGTCTCGAACGACATGCGCGTTCGCGTCGAGCCGGCGAAGAACATCATCGCGAACGTCTTGTACTCGAGCGTCGGGTGAGGAATGCGGCTGTAGTACGCGCCCTTCAGCTGGTCGGTGACCTTCATCGCGATGTCGTATTCCTCGCGAGTCCAGTCGAGCTCGCTGATGAGGTCCCGTCCCGCGAGATCAAACCAACTCATGAAACCTCCTTCGCAACGGCACGAGCCGCAGAGAGCGCAGGGGATTGGGGAGATCGCTCACGAACCGTGGACTCCATCTCGGCGTCCTCTGCGTCCTCTGCGGTGTGCTTCCCCGTTCTAGCCCATGATGCAGGCCATCATCCCTTTCTGGCCGTGGAGGCGGTTCGCCGCCTGTTCGATGATCACGGAGTTCGGGCCGTCGATGACGTCGTCGGTGACCTCCATGTCACGATCCGCGGGCAAGCAGTGCATGTAGATCGCGTTGTTCGTCAGCTTCATCTTCTCCGACGTCGTGATCCAATGCTTGTTCGCCTCGAAGACGGCCTTCGCCTTCTCCGCGTCCATCGGCGTCTTGCCGTCGGTCGCCTGGACCGTCCACGCCTTCGGGTACACGACGTCGGCGCCCTTGAAGGCTTGGTCCATGTCGTTCACGACCTTGAACGCCCCGCCGTGCCGCTTCGCGAGGTCCTTCGACGCCTGGAGCACCTTCGGGTCGAGGTCGAGGCCCTTCGGGTGCGCGAGGGTGACGTCCATGCCCATCGTCGACGCGGCGATGATGCAGCTCTGCGGCACCGCGAGCGGCTTCTCGACCGAGCCGGAGTACGCCCAGCTCATGACGAACTTCTTGCCCTGCAGGTTGTGGCCGAGCTTCTCCTGCATCGTCATGACGTCGGCCAGGTCCTGGCACGGGTGGTACATGTCGTCTTCCATGTTGATGACCGGGACCTTGGACCACTCGGCGAACTCGCGGACGATCCGGTTCCCCTTTCCGTAGATCCAGTCGGTGTACTTGCCGTAGATGCGGATCGCGATGGCGTCGCCCATCTCGGCCAGCACGCGGGCGACATCGCTGATGCGCTCCGTCGAGTAGGCCTTCTCATCGCCCTTGAGGGCCGGGGTGTACACGGCGCCGGGCTGCAGGAAGTGGGCGTGGCCGCCGAGCTGCGTCATGGCGGTCTCGAACGAGTTCCGCGTTCGCAGCGACGTGTTGTAGAACATCATGTGAAGCGTCTGCCCGTCGAGCACCTTGTGGGGCTCGCGGCGGATGAACTTGCGCTTCAGGTCGTGCGCGGTGTCGAGCATGGCGTCGATCTCGTCGCGCGAAAACTCCAACCAGGTGATGAAATCTCGTCCTCGTAGCGTGGTGTTCGACATGGTCTCTCCTTGGATCTACTCCCTCGTGATCGTGGTTCCCGCTTTGCCTTCCAGCGCGTCCGTCGCCTTGTCGAGCGACGTGATGATCGCCTTCTCGCCGCCCGACTCGATGAACCGGATGGCGGCGCGCACCTTGGGCTCCATCGAGCCCTTGGCGAAATGCCCTTCGGCGGCGTACTTCTTTGCCTCGGCCACCGTCATTCGGGCGAGGCTCGTCTCCTGCGGCGTCTTGTAGTGCAGCTTCACCTGGGCGACGTCGGTCAGGATCATGAAGATCGAGGCCTTCACGTCGGCGGCGAGCCGCTCGCCGGCGAGGTCTTTGTCGATGACGGCGTCAACGCCCTTCAGCCCTCCGTTCTCGCGCAAGACGGGGATCCCGCCGCCGCCGGAGGCGATGACGATCGTGCGGGCGTCGACGAGCTGGCGGATGGCCTCCTTCTCGAAGATCTCGACAGGGTCCGGGGACGCGACGACGCGGCGCCACCCGCGGCCGGCGTCCTCTTTCACGTCGTAGCCCTTCTCCTTCTTCAGGCGGGCGGCCTCGTCTGCGCTGTAGAACGGGCCGACCGGCTTCGTCGGGTTGGCGAACGCGGGATCGGCCTTGTCGACGACGACCTGCGTGACGATCGTCGCGACCGGGATCGAGCCCTTTCCCTTCGCCGCGAGGAGGTTGATCAGGTTCTGCTGAATCATGTAGCCGATCAGCCCCTGGCTCTCCGCGCCACAGACGTAGAGAGGCATCGGTGCGGCGACCTCCTTGCCCACTTCGTTCTGGAGCAGGATGTTGCCGACCTGCGGGCCGTTCCCGTGGGTCACGACGATCTTGTACTTGCCCGAGTCCACCATGTGAGCGAGCTGCTCGCACGTGATGTGGACGTTCTTCATTTGTTCTTCGAACGTTCCGCGCTGCCCCGGCTGAAGAATGGCGTTTCCGCCCAGGGCAACGACGACCAGCTTCTTCTCGACTTGCATTCCATCACCCTTCCTGTTTCGTTGGCGGATGGGTTCGGGCCTAGGCTGCGGCCTACGCCTCCCAGATCTCCCGCATCCGCGTCCAATGCTCGACCATCTTCGTGAACGCCGCGTCCTCGTCCTGGTCCTCGACAGCGTCGAGGATCTCCCGGTGCAGGTCGACGACGTGCTGCAGATCGCTCACGTTCTTCAAGTAGTAGTGCCGTGTGAACTCCCGGTAGACCCTCTGATCCATCGTGTCGATCAGCGGGACGAGGGCGGACCCCACGAGAGGGTTCCCCGCCGCGTCGGCCAGGGCGCGATGGAACGCCTTGTCGGCCGCGAAGTACGCGTCGAAGTCGTTCTCTCCGGCCCGGACACGCATCGTTTCGAGAATCTCGCGGAGCTGCTCGATCGCGGCCTCGTCCGACTTCTCGGCGGCCATCGCCGCCACGGGCGGCTCGAGGGCTTCGCGAGCCTCCATCACCTCGAGACAGCCGGCCTCGCTCTCAATCAGGTGGAGCGTGTTCGACTCGTCCGTTGTCGACGGCGCCCGCAGCACGTAGTTCCCGCTTCCGGGACGCGACTCGATGATCGCCATCGCTTGGAGAGCCGACAGCGCCTCGCGGATGGACGGTCGGCTCACGCCCATCTGCTCGGCCAGCTCAAACTCCGACGGAAGGCGGCTCCCCACGGGGAAATCGCCTCGGTGGATCGCGTCAACGATCTGCTCGGCGGCGATCGCCGAGACCTTCCGCGACTGCACCCTACTGAACCGCATTGCCGTCTCCTTCTTCACTCGATCTTGTGTCGTTCCCTTCGATGATACCCCCGCTCGCGCGGGCAGACCCAGCCGGTGCGGCGCAGGGCCCTTGGGCGTAGGCCATTCGCCTCATGGGCGAGCCTCCTTCACGGGGACGAGGCCTCCTCCCCTCTGCAGGAGGAGGGCCGCCGCGGGGCAGGACGAGGCACAGAGTCCGCATCCGCGGCAGTCCGCTTCGACGATCGTCTCTGCGCTTCGCCGTGCCCCGTACGGGCAGACGCGGACGCAGACTCCGCACTGCGTGCAGGCCGTGCGGCTCCAGGCGAATGTCCAACCCTCTCGAACCTGCGTTCCGTTCGAAGCGGCGACAAGTGCCGGGAGGCCCGCCCCCGTCGCTTCGCCCGGGCTCTGGAACCCCAGCGAGGCAAGGCGCGCCGACACGTCCCGAAGGAGGTCGCCGAAGACCGACACGCCGTGCAGCACGGGCGCCGTGCAGACTCCGACGGCGGTCGCCCCCGCGTAGAGCATCTCGAGGACATCGTCGGCGGTTTCGACGCCCCCCGTCCCGATGATGGGGCATCCCGTTTCGCGCGCGATGTCGGCAACGACGCGGAGAGCGATGGGAAGGATCGGCCGTCCCGAGAGCCACCCGTATCCTCCGAGCCGCGGGCGGCGCGAGGCGAGGTCGAAGCGCAGTGCCGGCCCGACGGAGTCAATGGCTGTGATGGCCGATGCGCCGTTCGCGAGGCACGCGCGGGCGGTCTCGACGACGCCCGGCGCGTTGGCGCTCACCTTCGCGAACACCGGCACGGAGGCGCGCCTCACCGCCTCCTCGACCATGCCGGGCACGGCCGAACCGTCGTACGAGACGACCTCGAGCGCGCAGGCTCCTGCTTCGGCCAACGCGCCGGCGAGCGCGCGCACATCCTCGCGCGTCAGCCCCACGCTCGCGATCACCACGGTCCCCGCCTGGCGGGCGCGCGGGATCTCCCGCTCGATCCACCGTTCGGGGGAGAGGTCGGACCAGCGTTCGGCGTTCAGGAGCCCGCCGCTCGACCGCGCGATGTGCGGCACCGGGTTCACGGCCGCGCGCACGCCGATGGTCTTCGTGACGACGGCGCCGGCGCCGGCGCGGGTGGCGCGCGCGAGCGCGTCCCCGTCAAACGAGAGCGGGCCCGAGGCGAGCACGAAGGGCGTTCGGAGCTTCAGGCCGCACAGGTTCGTCGCAAGGTCGATCATCGGCCCCCCTTCGTCCACAGGCGGCGTGCCTGGGCGTGGGCCTCGCGGCGCGCGGCCTCAAGGTCGACGGCCAGGAGTTCGCCGTCCCTGAAGAGCACCCGTCCGTCGACGACCGTGAGAGCGACATCCGCCCCGGACCGGAACAGAACGAGCTGTTCGGCGACGTTCTCGGCCGTGAGGGGCGTGTCGAGGTCGAGGCGTACGCCGACCACGTCGGCGCGTCGCCCCGGCGCTAGGAGGCCCGCGTTGACGCCGACGGCGTCGGCGCCCCACGCCGTGGCCATGGCGAGCACCGTCCGTGCCGGCATGACTCGCGCGTCGCGTCGCACTCCCTTGTGGATGAGGAAGGCGGTGCGCATGACCTCGAACGGGTCGTTGATGTACCCGTCGGTGCCGAGGCCGGGGCGCATCCCGGCCTCGAGCATCTCGGGGATCGGGGCGACGCCTCCGCCGACCTCGCAGTTGCTCGCCGGCATGTGGGCGAGGCGCACCCGCCGCTTCGCCAGCACCGCGATCTCGTCTTCGTCGAGCGAGACGCCCTGCGAGGCGAGCACCGAGCTGTCCCAGAACCCCAGGCGGTCGTACCAGATCGCAGGCCGCACTCCGTATCGCTCGAGGGTGAACGACGGCTCGTAGTCGCTCTCGGAGAGATGAAGGTGGATGCGGACGCCCGACTCGACGGCGAGGGCCTTTCCTTCCCGCACGAACGCCTCCGAGCACGAGAACGACGTGTGCAGGCTCATCATCCCGGTCACGCGCCCCGTTCCGTGCGCGGCGGCGAATCCGGCGTTCTCGAACAGCGCCGCCCGCGCCGCGGCCTCGCCGTGGCGCTCGGACGCCTCGAGCGAAAGCACGGCGCGGATGCCCGTCTCCTCGGCGACGCGGGCCTCGACGTCGAGAACGCCGGACGCCGCGCGCGGCGCCTCGAGGACGTCGCACACGGTCGTGATGCCGAAGCGGATCATCCTCGCGCAGGCGAGGCGGAAGGCCGCCTCGACCATCGCGGCGTCGAGACGATCTTCGACGCGCGGCCACCAGAACTCGGCGAGGAACGGGTAGAACCCGGCCGGCGGCTCCGCAAGGGGGATGCCGTGCGCCAGGATGCCGTAGGAGTGCATGTGCGCGTTGACGAATCCCGGCATCAGGAGGAGGTCGCGCGCGTCGATCGTCTCGATCCCCGGCCGCGTTGCGGCGAGGGTCTCGTTGGGGCCGACGTCCGCGATCGCGCCGTCGACGATCCGCACGCCCCACCCCGTTTGCAGTAGAGCGTCGGCCGCCGTCAGCAGGGCTCCGCCGAGAAGGATCCGCTCAGTCATGGCGCAGCGCCTCCAGCCGAGCGGCGACGTCGGGGAGCTCGAGGCGAAGGAGCGTGTCAGGCGTCGGCCAGCCGCGCTCGGCGTCCCACCCGCGGAGCGCGTAGTACTCGTCGAGCATCTCCTCGGCGTGGGCGATCTCGCCGCGCGCGCCCATCGACGGCGACGGCTCTTCTTTGAAGCGGCGCGGGAGCCGATCGTCGGCGCGCGTGATTCCGTGCACGGCGTTGTAGGCGCGCATCAGGTTGTAGATCCGCTCGCCGGTTTTCCGCAGGGCGTCGGGCGTCGTCTCGACCCCGGTCGCGTAGGTCAGGCCTTCCGCAAGGTCGGGCCAGTAGACCTCGGCCATCACGAACGTTCCGCCGGACTTGCAGACGCCGACGGAGTCAACGACGGCGCCGTAGTCCTCCCCATCCTTCACCAGGAACGGCTTGTGTTTGGTCGCGTGGGGGTCCGCCATCTCCGGCAGGAACGCGGCGCCGTAGCGTCGAGCGACCTCGTTGGGGCTCCCGGTCTCGTCGATCGTCGGGAACGCCTTCAGGTGGTCGGCGCCGCGGCTCGACGTGATGTGCGCGAGCCCCATCGACTGCTGGGCGCGGCCGTCCTGAGCGGGGATCTCGAGTCCCTTGACCTCCATGGCGTACTCCTCGGCGCCCCGGCCGATGCGGTGTGCCGCCTCGCGCACCCCGAGCGACAGGAGGTCGCCGAAACCCTCGCGGCGCGCAATGCGCTCGATCAGTTCGAGCATGACGTGGTAGTCGCCCCACCGCAGTTCTAGGCCGTCGGTGTCGGCCTTCGTCAGGAGCCCCTTCTCGAAGAGCTCGAACGCGAACGAGATCGATCGCCCGGCCGAGATGGTGTCCATTCCCAAGCGGTCGCACCGCTCGTTCGCGTGAAGGATGGACGGGAGGTTGTCGTTTCCGACCGCGGCGCCGAACGCGTTCAGGGTCTCATACTCGAGACTGGACGTCACCGCTCCGGCAAACTCCCCGGACGTCACGTGGAAGACCTTGTCGCAGCGGATCGGACAGCCGAAGCACCCTGCGTCCTTCACCCAGTGGTTGCGGCGCAGGGCGTCGCCGGCGATGCGGTCCGCGGCCGCGAAGTCGCCCGACTGGAAGTTGCGCGTCGGGAACCGCCCGATCTCGTTCACGACGGAGACGAGGCCCGACGTTCCGTGCCGGGAGATCGACGGGTAGAACTCGTTTCTTCGGATCCGTTCGTGCATCGCCCGCGCGAGCCGGGTGAACTCCGTCGGAGAGGCGATCGGCACGGGACGCGAGCCGCGGACGGCGATCGCCTTCAGCCGCTTCGCGCCCATCACAGTGCCCACGCCCGTTCGGGCGAGGCTGCGGTTCGGTGAGGCCTGGATGGACGCGTAGCGAACGCCATTCTCCGCCGCGGGACCGACGCAGGCGACCATGACTCGGTCGTCGGCCTTCGCCCGCCGGATTGCGGCCTCCGTCTCGACCGTATCGAGCCCCCACAGGTCGGCGGCGTCCTCGAGCTTCGCGCGGCCGTCGTCGATCCAGAGCCACACGGGGCGGCTTGCCTGGCCGGTGAAGACGAGGAAGTCGTAGCCGCTCCGCTTCAGCTCCGGGCCGAACATACCGCCGCAGTTGGCGTCGCCGTAGATGCCGGTGAGGGGAGACTTTGCGATGGCTTCGAAGCGCCCGGAGGTCGGCCAGGCCGTGCCGCACAGGGGGCCGGACGCGAGGATCAGATCGCTCTCCGGCGAGAGCGCGTCGACGGCGGGCGGAACCTCGTCCCAAAGAATGCGGACGCCGAACCCGTTTCCCCCGAGGTAGCGGAGGCGGAGCTCCCGGGGCGTCTCGGCCGCGACGATCTCGCCGTTCGATAGATCGACTCGCAAGGACTGACCTGCGTAACCGCCGGTTCGGCTCATCCTCGCCCTCCGACGTCGGCCAGCCACCGTTCGAGGCCCAGCCCTTGGAGGGTCTCCCGCGTCGGGATCCCGTTCGCGTCCCAGCCGCGCAGCGCGTAGTAGCGGGCGAGCATCTCGTCGAAGCCTTCGATGACGTGGAGCGTCGTCCGTCCGCCTCGCTCCACGGGCATCGGCTCCTCCGTGAATCGGCTCGGAAGCCGGTCGTCCTTGGACGACAACCCCAGACGGACATTGAACATCCGTTCGAGGTTGACGATGCGCTCCCCGGCGCGCAGGAGTTCGTCGCCCGTCGTCTCGACGCCGAGCGCGCGGGCCCCGCGGGCAAGGTCCTCCGGGTGCAGCGGATGGGTCTCCACCGTGCTGAACTTGCAGACGCCGAGCGAGTCGGCCACGGCGCAGTAGTGCTCGCTGAAGACAACCAGGTCGGGCTTGTGGCGCTCGTCGCTCGGATCCATGACGTCCGGCAGGACGTGGGCCAGGTGCATGCGAGCGGCCTCCTCGAGCCCGGCGGTATCGATCGTCGGCAACGCGTAGAGATGGTCGGCGCCGCGGTTCGACGTCGCGTGCCCGAGGCCGAAGCTCTTCGCCACGCGGCCCTCCTGCGACGGGATCTCGAGGCCTTTGACCTCCATGGCGTACCGGGGGGCGTCGCCGCCCAGGGTCGCCGCGGCCGCACGCACGCCGGAAGCAAGGAGGTCGCCGATGCCGCTGCGCGAGGAGATCCGCCGGACGACCTCGACGACCGTCTCGGGGTCCCCCCACTCGAGCGACAGGGTCTCGTCGTCGAGCAGCCCGCGCTCGTGGCACTCCATGGCGAACGCGATCGCGGCCCCGGTCGACAGCGTGTCGAGGCCGAGCTCGTTGCAGAGCATGTTGGCGTAGAGGATGACTTCCGGATCGGAGCAGTCGCACTGCGGCCCGAGGGAGTCGACGGTCTCGTACTCCGGCCCCGCCGTCGTGCAGGCGTAGGCCCCGCCGCGAACCGTCGAGATGCGGCCGCACCGGATCGGACAGCCCAAGCAGCCTTTGACCTCCGACTTGTAGGCCTCGAGGGCCTCGGCGTCGATCCGGTCGATGAACGCGACCTGGCCCCGCTGGTGGTTCTTTGCGGGCAGGTCGCCGATCTCGTTCTTGATCGCCGTCAAGAACGGCGTGCCCCATCGACTCAGGTTCTGGATGGACGGGGCCGAGAGCAGCCGCTCGGTTGCCCGCCGCGCCTCGGCGAGGAACGCTCTAGGCGCTCGATCGGGCGGGACCCTGTCGACGACGACGGCCTTCAGGTTCTTCGATCCGAACACCGCGCCGCCCCCGGTGCGCGCCGCCGCGCGGCCGCCGTCGTTGATCACGGCGGCGAACCGGACGCCGTTCTCGCCCGCCGGGCCGATGCTCGCCACGGCGGCGTCTGGGTATCGCTCGTGCAGGGTCGCTTCGGTCTCCCGGGTCGTCTTTCCCCAGAGGTCGCCGGCCGGCCGGACGGCCACCGACCCGCGACCCACGAGGAGGTGAGTCGGCGTCTCGGCGCGCCCGCGCACGACGATCGCGTCGAAGCCGCACGCCGCGAGGAACGGGCCGAGCTTGCCGCCGGCGTTGGCATACCCGTAGCACCCCGTCAACGGCGATCGGAACGTGAGGTGGTAGCGCGAGGCGGCCGGCCACGGCGTGCCGGAGAAGAGCCCCGACGTGAGGATGAGGGCGCTCTCCGGATCGAGGGGGGCGATGCCGGGGGGCGCCAGGTCGTAGATCAGGCTGGCTCCGTATCCGCGCCCGCCGAGGAACTCGTCGAGCCGATCCCTCGGCGTGTCAACGATCTCGGTCGCGCCGAGAGAAAGGTCCACGTACGCTGTCTTCCGCATCTTGAGAACTCCGCCCGCGCGCTCGGCCCGGCCTCCGGCGAGCGTGCGAGGCTCCGGTTCCCCCTCCTGCCCGTCCTGTTTGGTGGTCAGCTTGTCAGACTGGATTGTACACAGTCCTTCGTAGGCCGCAACGCCGAGGCCTTGCCGGCTACCGGCTCTTCGAGGCCTCCCGATTCCCTCCGGTGCGGACAGGACGTCCTCGCCCGGGAGCCGCCACGATTCGCCCCTTCTCCGAGACGACCTCGCCCCTCGACAGGGTGGCGGTCACGCGGCCGACGATCGGTCGCCCTTCGTAGGGAGAGAAGTCGGTGTGGGAGTGGAGGTCCGCGGCGGCGACCTTCGACGTGCTGTCTGGGTCGTATAGGACGACGTCGGCGTCGGACCCGACGTCGAGGGCGCCCTTGCGTGGGTAGATGCCCAGGCGTTTTGCCGGGCGCTCGCAGAGGATGCGAGCGAGGTCGGTCAGGTGGAGGCGCCCCGTGGCGGCGCCCTCCGTGTAGAGGAGCGGGAGCAGGGTCTCGACGCCCGGGAGTCCGTACGGAAGATCGAGGAACGAGCCGTGCCACGTCTTCTGCTCGCGGGTGAACGGGCAGTGGTCCGTGGCGACGTAGTCGATGTCCTGGCTGCGGAGGCCGGCCCAAAGCGCCTCCCGATCGCCGTCCGTGCGCAGCGGCGGCGCCGCCGAGAAGAGGCGCCCGTCGTCGCGGTCGTAGACGGCGCTCGTCAGGAGAAGGTACTGCGGGCAGGTTTCCGCGCTGATGGAAGCCCCGTCGGATCGTGCCGTGCGGACCGCGTCGAGGCCGATGTGCGAGCTGACGTGCACGATGTGCAGCGGGCAGCCGGCTCTGCGCGCGGCTCCCGCGACCTGCGAGATCGCGACCTGCTCTGCGAGGTCGGGGCGCGCCGCGGCCAGCGTTCGCATGCGGCCGCGATCCTCGTCCGTCAGGCGCGCGGCGATCGATTGGATCAGCCCGTCGTCCTCGGCGTGGACGACCGCCAGGGCGCCCAGCCGAGCCAGCTCGCGGAACGCCGCGGCCATCTCCCGCGGACCCGTCCGGCGCCCCGACGCGGCGTACGTCGTGTAAAACTTGAAGCTCGAGATCCCGAGATCCACCGCGTCGCGGAACTCGCCCTCCCGCCCCGCGTGCCACCCGACCACCTCTCCGTGCAGGGCATAGTCGACGACCGAAGGGGCCGCGTCCGCGAGGCGTTCTTCGATCCCTTGCGGGATCGTTCGCCCGGGGGCGCCGACCGTGAAGTCGACGATCGTCGTGACCCCGCCGCACGCCGCGGCTTGGCTTCCGGAGAGGAAGTCGTCGCTCGAGCGGGTTCCGGCGACAGGCAGCGCCATGTGGACGTGGGCGTCGATCACGCCCGGGAAGACGAGGAGCCCCGAGGCGTCGAGCTCGCGCCGGCCTCGGAGCCCGGGACCGACGGCGGCGACGCGCTCTCCGTCGACGGCGACGTCGGCCGACTCGACGGCAAGCGGGCTGACCAGGGTTCCGTTGCGGATGACGAGATCGTACATGGGCTCCTCTTTTCGCGGCGGAATGCAGGATCTTGCGAACTGGTCAGACAGCATGATAGCATTGCCCGAACGAGGCCTCAACCGG
>JBFYQP010000040.1:0-11555 GCA_041302745.1 Candidatus Bipolaricaulota bacterium
CTCGAGGAGGTCTCGTCCCGGCCGTTTCCTGAGTTCATCCACCCCGACGACCGAGCGATGGTCTCCGAACGCCACGCCCGCCGCCTGGCGGGCGAGAACGTCGAGACGGGATACGCGTTCCGAGTGCTCCATGCGGACGGGACGGTGCGCTGGGTCGAACTCAACGCCGTCCGCCTCGAGTGGGACGGCCGGCCCGCAACGCTCAACTTCGTCACCGACATCACCGAGCGGACCCTTGCGGAAGAGGCCCTCGAGGAGAGCGAGGAGCGGTTCCGGAAGATCTTCGCCGAGAGCCCGCTGGGGGTTGTCTCCTGCGACAGCGGCTTCCGGTTCACGCGCGTCAATCGAGCGTTCTGCCACATGCTTGGGTACGCCGAGGACGAACTCCTCTCCCGCTCGTTCGCCGACATCACCCACCCCGACCACGTGGCCGGCGACATCGAGTCCGTGACAAGGCTTCTTCGAGGGGAGATCCCCCTCTATCGAACCGAGAAGCGCTACGTCCGCAAGGACGGGGGCGTGCTGTGGGCCTCGACCGTGGTTTCCGCCCTCCGCGACGCCCATGGGCGGTTTCTCCACTTCGTCGGCATGATCGAGGACATCACGACGCGGAAGAGCGTAGAAGCCGAGCTTGTCGATCGCGAGAGGCGTTACCGCGAGCTGGCCAACGACCTGCCGACGTGCGTGTTCGAGGCCGACCCGGAAGGCCGCCTCACCTTCGCCAATCGCACCGGACTTGATTGGTTTGGGTACTCGGCGCAGGAGATCGAAACCGGAACGACGGTTTTCGACATGGTCGCCGCGGAGCAGCGCGACCGCGCCGTGAGGACGTTCGGGCAGGCGCTCGGGAGCGGCTCCGTCCCCACCGGGGAGTACACGGCGATTCGAAAGGACGGCTCCACGTTCCCGGCCTTGATCTCTTCGCGCGCCATCGTGAAGGATGGACGCCCTGTCGGCATCCGCGGCATCCTGATCGATATCAGCGAGCGGGTCGAGGCGGCGCGTCGGGTCCAGAATGCCCTCTCTGAGACGATCCATGCGCTCGCCGTGACGACGGAGATGCGCGACCCGTACACGGCGGGGCACCAGGAGCGCGTGACGCAACTGGCGTGCGCCATCGGACAGGAGATGGGGCTCTCCGAAGATCGGCTCGAGGGGCTGCGGGTCGCAGGGATTCTGCACGACGTCGGCAAGGTCTCCGTACCGGCCGAGATCCTGAGCAAGCCCACGGTCCTGACTCCAACGGAGTTCGGGCTTGTGAAGATCCACCCCGAGTCCGGGTACGAGATCCTCCGCGCAATCCACTTCCCGTGGCCGGTTGCGGAGATCGTCCTGCAGCACCACGAACGTATGGACGGCTCGGGATACCCGAAGGGGATCCGGGACGACGCGATCCTCCTCGAGGCGAGGATCCTCGGCGTCGCCGATGTCGTCGAGGCCATCGTCTCTCACCGCCCCTACCGCCCGGCTCGCCCGATGGCGGCCGCCGTGGAAGACGTCGCGCGAGCCGCGGGAACCCTGTACGACGCGGAGGTCGTCGCGGCGTGCAAGCGCCTCTTCGAACGGGGCGCCCTCCCTCTCATGGGATGACGCCGTGCGGCCTCACCCGAGCCCGGCCGCTAAGGGCGTACGGCCACCCACCGCGACTCGAGCCAGACGGGATAGCCGCTCGACTCGCGCGTCAGCATCGTCTGGTCCGTCCCATCAGCGTCCATGACGTAGATCCGATACTCCCCGTCGCGGTGCGATTCGAAGGCAATTCGAGTCCCGTCCGGAGACCACGTCGGTCCTGCGTCCCAGTCCGTGTTGTTCGTAAGGCGGACCTGTCCTGTTCCGTCGGCGTTCATGACGTAGATCTCGTAGTTCCCGTCGCGGTCGCTGACGAACGCGATTCTCTCCCCGTCCGGCGACCACGAGGCCCAGCCGTCAAGGTTCGGGTTGTTCGTGACGTTGATCGGGTCGGATCCGTCGCTCGACATCGTGAAGATCTCGCCGACTCCGTCCCGATCGCTCTGGAACGCAATTCTCGTGCCGTCGGGCGACCAAGACGGGAACCAGTCGATGGCGGCGTTGTTCGTCAGGTTTGTCACGTCGCTGCCGTCCGGATTCATCACAACGATCTCGGTATTGCTGAGCGACAGTCTCGGCTGGTCTTCCCCCAGAATGATGATGCCTCCGCGGCGTGAGTAGAAGAGGATCTTCTCTCCGTCCGGCGACCATGACGGCCAGCCGTCCTCGAGCGGGAAGCGCGTGAGGTTCGCCTCCCCGCCGCCGTCGGCATCGACCACGTGCACCTCGAGGTTCCCGTCCGTCAGGGTCTGAAACGCGATCGTCTCGCCGTCCGGCGACCACGTAGGAAAGAGGTCGAAGCTCGCGTGGTCCGTCAGTTGCTCCTCGCCGCTCCCATCTGCCTTGATGACGTACACGCCTGCGGTCGCTTCGACGACCCGCGAGAACGCGATCTGCGTCCCGTCGGGCGACCAGGCCGCACATGTCCAGGCTCCCATGCCGGAGGCGATGTCGGTTGCGTCCGAGCCGTCCGGGTTCATCAGACAGAGCACGTAATCGTCGCCGCGCTTGGCGAAGTACAGAATGCCGCGCACGACCGAGAACACCCCGCGGCCGACGACGACGCCGTCCACCGTCACGACGACGGTCGCGTCGCGCGACGCCCCGCCCGGCGTGGGCAAGAGAGGGACGCGAGCGGCAATCGCTGCATCGCTCCACGTCTCAATCGACGCCGGCTCTCCGTCGAACGTGACCGTGCTCGCTCCTTGCGAGGCGCCAAACCCCGCTCCGACAATCGTGACCTGTGCGCCCACACACCCGCTTCCCGGAACTGCCGTCACGGCCGCCGGTTCGGATGGCGCGAACCAGTCGCACCCGCACGCCAGGCCGGCCGTGCCCGCGAGAACTGCCGCAAGAACGAACACTCGTCGCGTCATCTGCGCCCTCCTTGTTCTTCCCCTCTTCCAGACTACCACGGTCGCAGGCCGTCGAGGAAGCCGAACGGCCGGCCGGCGGAGACGCTCCCGAGACCCCAGCCTGGGTAGGATGGCGGACAGCGTCCGCGAGGGTGGAAAAGGAGGCCGGCGATGCCGGAATTGCCGGAGATCGCGTGTCGGGCCCGAGAGATGAACGAGGCGCTCAGAGGCCGCATCATCCGCGGAATCGCCGTGACGCAGCCGAAGTGCCTCAACGTGCCCGTCGCGGCGTTTGAGCGCGGGCTCTCTGGAGCGAAGCTCGGTCGGGTCTCGCACCGCGGCAAGTGGCTGTTCTTGGAGACGTCCAGAGGACACCTGCTCCTCAACCTTGGAATGGGCGGGGAGATCCTCCTTGTCCCATCCAAGCGGCTTCCCGAGAAGTGGCGCGTCCGCTTCGACCTCGATGGCGGTCAGTCCCTGGCCGTGAACTTCTGGTGGTTTGGGTACGCGCACTACGTTCCCCCGGGCGAGCTGAGCGAGCACACCATGTCGGCCTGTCTTGGACCGAACGCGCTTGACGTTTCCCTCGCCGAGTTCCGAGAACTGCTCTCCGGCCGACGCGGCGCCGTGAAGTCGTTCCTCCTCGATCAATCGAGACTCGCGGGAATCGGCAACGCGTACATCCACGACATCCTCTTTCGCGCCAGACTGCACCCCCTCGAGGCGATCTCCCGGCTCTCACCCGAGGCCGTCCGCCGCCTCCACACAGCCATACGAACGGAGCTGCGGCGCTCGATCGACAAGGGAGGAGCGTTCTACGAAATGGACCTGCACGGTCGCCCCGGCGGGTTCCTCGGCACCGATCTCCTCGTCGGCTATCGTGAAGGGAAGCCTTGCCCTGCGTGCGGGACGGCGATCGCCAAGATCAAGACGGGATCCACGGCGAGTTACCTCTGTCCGAAGTGCCAGCGGCGATCTGCCTAGTGTCGCGTCCTCGAAATCGCTCTACGGACGATGATGTCGATAGGCTAAGCAGAATGGCGGAATCGCTTCAGGCTCTTCCGTGCAGCCACCAACGGTACGCGGCGCTAGGCGTCCCGTCCGGACGCGAGGAAGCGGGTCAAGAGGCCGGAGAAAGCCGAAGGGTCGGCGGGAACGCGGCGCCACGTCGTTCGCGGCAGGCCGCCTCGGCGCTGGGTTACGAGAAGATGAGCCCGCAGGGCGAACTCCCAGGAGCGCCGCGTGATCTCGGGATGAGCCTGGATGCCCCAGATGGGCTCCTCCCCGTAGCGCAAGACGTGCGTCGCGCACCGTCGCGACGTCGCGAGCACTCGCCATGGCGGCGGCGGCGAAACGACCTCGATGACGTGGAACGCGAAGACGGTCCAGGGCGATGGAACGTCCCAGAGCAGGGAGTCCCGCTCGACGATGTCGACCGACGTCCAACCGAACTCCGGTCTTCTGGCTCGAGTCACGTACTCCGGACCGGAGAGAGCAAAGACCAGAAGCTCGTGCCCGAAGCATGACCCGAGGATCGCGACGCCGCCTGCAGCGGCCCGCACGAGTTCCGCCTCGCGGTGAATCCATCTCTGCGGCTTCTGGACCGAGGCTTCGGAGCCGGTCAGAATGAGGTGCGTGTAGTCTCGTACGTCCGGGAGCGCCGGCGCGGTCGGAGCGTGCACCACATCGACGCGTGCGGCGCTCGCGAGGTGCGCCGCCCAGCGTCTGCCGAGGGGAAACAGCCTGGAGTGGAGGGTGTTGTCGAGAAGGAGGACGCGGATCGCCATGGGGCGAGTATAGCCGCCGTCCCCGACCGGTCCGAGTCGTCCGGCGGCGCCGACGTGCTCCCCTTCCAGTCGACTTCCCGCGGCGCGACGCGCACGGCGCTCGCTGGCAAGGGTCTCGCAAACGGCGTACCCTTGCCGCATGACTGGCACGGAGGGGGATGCGGCCGGCCGGCGGCCTCGAGTGACGCTGCCGCTTGCTTCCGCGGCGGTCTTGGTCGCGATCGCGAGCGGCGGTCTTGGGCTCCTTGTGCAGCTGTTCCTTAAGGAGCGGGGAGCGTCGGTCTTCCTCATCAGCGCGGCCTCGAGTCTCGGTTCTGTCGGTGTCCTCGTCGGAAGCTACTTCTGGGGCAAGCTCTCCGATCGCTCGGGCCGTCGGGTGTTCCTGATCGTCACGGCCGTGGGGGTCGGCGCCGCGATTGCCGTCCTGATACCGCTTCCCGGGAGCGGCGTGGTGGTCGCCACGTCGTTTGCGCGCGCCTTCATGGATGTCGGCTTCGCCTCCATGAGCCTGGCGATGATCTCGGCCGCAAGCCAGAGCACGACCCGTGCGCGCGGGATGTCCTACAACTCCTCGGCGCGCTCGCTCGGCTTCGCGCTTGGGGCCATGGGAGCCGGCGTCGTGCTCGAGAAGCTCGGCTACCGGAACGGCTTTCTGGTCATGGCTCTTCTCCCCCTGGTGGCCGTTCTCTTCATCCTCCGGCTCCCCCGGGAAGAACGACCGGCCGCGCCGTCGCGCCAACTCCCATGGCACGCGGTGCGAGAGGCGGGACTGACGCGCCTCTACCTCGGCACCATCCTGCGCCAGTTCTCAGCGAACGGCGCCTTCGCCCTTCTCTACGTCTACATGGACGATCTGGGGATCTCGCCGATCCTGATGGGCACCGTAAGCTCCCTGAACACCGTGACCCAGGTCGTCGCGCTCGTGGGATTCGGCTGGATCGCCGACCGCATTGGGCGGAGGAAGGTCTTTCTCCTCGGGTTTGCGATGTCGACCCTGCTGCCGTGCGTCCTCGCCGTGTCGCGAAACGTCCCGATGATGGCGCTCTCCTACATCGTCCTCGGCATCTCATTCAGCTCGCTCTACATCGGATCGACCGCCCACATCGGCGATCGGGTCCCGCTCGAGCGGCAAGGAACCATGCTGGGGCTGTTCGAGATGGCTCGAGGCCTCGGGGGACTTCTCGGGCCGCTCCTCGCCGGAGCCATTGTCCCGCTCGTGGGATTCGCGGGGATGTTCCTCACCATGGCGGGCGTCGCGGGGCTCGGATTCCTCGTCGTCCTCGGGGAACGCTTCCCGTTCCACGGTCGCGGGGCAGGCACGCCCAAGCCGGAGGCACGGTCCCCGGTGGTGGACGGCGGTCCGATCTAGGTGTACGGTGCCCGTGGTGTCGGCGAAAGGTGAGTGACATGGGGAGCAGCAGGATGGCCCTGGTCGTGCTCGCGGCGGGGCTGGGAAGGCGGTTCGGAGGCCCGAAGCAGATCGAGAGCGTAGGACCGAGCGGTGAGATCCTCCTCGACTACTCGGTCTTCGATGCCCTGCGCGCCGGCTTCTCGCGGCTCGTGTTCGTCGTTCGAGAGGACGTCAGGGTGGTGCTGCAGCGCCGGTTCGAAGCGCTCTCGTCCCGCTGTGAGACCGAATACGTCGAGCAGAGGCTGGACGACGTTCCGGCCGGTCACGCCGCGCCTGCGGGCCGTGAGCGGCCGTGGGGAACGGGGCACGCGGTGTGGGCGTGCCGCCATGCCGTCGAGGAACCGTTCGCCGTTGTGAACGCCGACGACTTCTACGGGGCCGCCGCCTTCGCGTCCATGGCGCAGTTCCTCCGCGACGTCGGCCGCCGCGCCCCGCTCCAGGTAGCCCTCGTGGGCTACGCGCTCGGCGCCACCCTCACGCCGCACGGCGCCGTCTCGCGGGGAGTCTGCGAGGTCGACAAGGTCGGCCGTCTTGTCGCGATCTCCGAACGCCACGGCGTCGAACGCCGCGGACCCGGGATCGGGTACTCCGATCGGGGTGCGTGGCATCCGCTGGGCGGCGACACCGTCGCCTCGATGAACTTCTGGGGCTTCGCGCCGGACGTGTTCCCGGCCTTCGGGCGAGAATTCGGCCGCTTCCTTGGGTCGGCTCCCGCAGCGGATGACGAGTTCGGCCTTCCGACGGTCGTGGCGGCGATTCTCAAGACAGACGAGGGGGAAGTTCACGTCCTTCCGACTCAGGCAACATGGCTTGGCGTAACCCACCGGGAGGACCTGGCCTGGGCGCGAGACGAGATCCGCCGCCTTGTCCAGGCGGACGTCTACCCAAGCCCGATGGGGGGGGACTGGGGTCATGATTGACCACACCGTGATCTCGACGGAGGGCCTCTCCAAGCGCTTCGGCGACCGTGTCGCCGTCGACGCCCTGACCGTCGCCGTGTGCGGAGGCGAGATCGTCGGCCTGCTTGGTCCCAACGGAGCAGGGAAGACGACCACCCTCAGAATGCTGGCGGGGATCATCGCCCCGAGCGCCGGCCGCGCCGTTGTGGACGGGCGGGATCCGGCCTCGGAGCCGGAGAAGGTGCACGAGTCGATCGGCTTCCTCACGGAGTCGCCAGGCTTCTATGAGCGCCTGTCGGCCGAGCGCAACCTCGCCTACTTCGCGGCGTTCTACGGAGGGGTCGACGCCAAGGCCGCGGCCGCCCGGGAACTCGCGCGACTGGGGCTCGCCGATCGCGCTCGGGACAAGGTCGGGACGTTCTCGAAGGGGATGAAGCAGAGGCTCGCCCTCGCCCGCGTCCTCCTTCACGGGCCGCGCATCCTCTTCCTCGACGAGCCCACGGCGGGACTCGATCCTGAGGCAGCGCGGAACCTGCGCGAGCTCATCGTCTCGCTGAGGGAGCACGGCTGCACGGTTCTCTTGTCGACCCACAACCTCTCCGAGGCGGAGGAGCTGAGTGATCGCATCGCCGTGTTTCGCACGCGTCTCCTCGCGATCGACACGCCGAGAGCTTTGCGGGAGCGCCAATTCGAGCGGCGACTCCGCGTGCGCCTCGCCGACGGAGTGGCGCCGTCCCTTGCCGCGTTGCGCGAGGAGCCGTATGTCCGGGAGGCTCGCGTCGAAGAGGAGGGAGTTCTCACCGTGCTCCTCGCAGATCCGGACAGCGACCGTCCGCGACTGGTGAGCCGCATCGTTCAGGCCGGGGGGCAGATCCTCGAGGTCCGCGAGGACGAGCGGCCGCTCGAGGACGTCTACCTTAGCCTGGTCCGTGAGGAGGAAACGTGAAGCGCCGGATCTGGAACGTCGTGCGAATGGAGTGGGCGGGAATGGCGGCGACGCCCTCGAGCCTTCTCTTCCTCGTCGTCATTCCCCTCATCCTGGTGGCCCAGGCGCTTCTCTTGTCCTGGATCGTGCCGCGCTTCGTCAACCCGGCGATCCTCGGACCGACGGCCGCCGACGCGAGCGCGCTTCGACTTCTGATTCTCCGGCAGTTCCCGTTTTTCGTCCTGCTCATCCCGGCGATGGTCGCCAACGTGTTCGCCACGCTCGGGATCGTCGAAGAGAAGGTCTCGCGTACGCTCGAACCGCTGCTCGCCACGCCCGTGCGCACCTGGGAGCTGCTCGTCGGGAAGATCCTCTCCGGCGCCGTGCCCGGACTCCTCGTGGCCTGGGCGAGCGCGGCGTTGTTCGTGGCGGTCGGACACGCCCTGGGATGGGGATCCCAACTGCGCTTGGTGCTCACGGCGACGTTCTTCCTTGACGTCCTCCTTCTGATGCCCGCCGTGTCGCTGCTGAGCTTCATCCTCGGAGTCATCGGCTCGTCGCGGGCACGCGACGCCAAAGAAGCGCAGAACCTGGCGGTGCTCGTCATCTTCCCGATCTTCGCCCTGATCGCCGTTCAGGTCACCGGCCTCGTCGAGTTCACCCCCGTGCGGACGCTGCTCCTCTCCCTCGCGTTCTTCGCCGTCGATGCGGTCCTGCTTCGGGGCGCCGTTCGCCTGTTCGGACGAGAGTCGATCGTGACGCGCTGGAAGTGACCCAACCGCATCGCGAAGGGCGTCGCGTCGGGCTACGATGCACACCACACACGGAGAGTGAGTCGATGGAAGCTCCTAGGAACGTCACACCGGATGACCGCGCGGTCCAGCTCCTGCCGCTCCGAACCGACGAGATCGTCGATCCTGCCGTGGCTTCTGGACGTACGGCCGGCGCTTACTACGCCGACCTCCTGCGCCGGAACGGCTTGGCTCCGCGGGATGGAGACATCCTCGTCGTGAGCTCCAAGGTGACGGCCTTCCACGAAGGATGCGCCGTCCGCCTCGCCGACGTCCGTGCGTCGTGGAAGGCGCGCGTCTTGGGGCGGCTGTTCCGCAAGGATCCGCGGAAGCTCCAACTCATCCTGGAGACCGGACGCGTCGCGGTCGCTATTCCGATGCGCTGGATCTTCGGAATTCCCGCGATACGACGCGCCATGCAGGAGACGTCTACGAACCCGGAGGCCATGCGCCGCGCGTTCGCGCGCAACAACGCCTTCGTCCTCATGGTCAACGCCCACGGCACCTACTTCGACGACGGCGGCATCGACTACTCCAACGTCCCGGACGGGGTCGTGACGATCCTGCCGAAGGACCCGTGCGCCACGGCCGCGCGCATTCGAGCCGAACTCGCCGAGCAGTTCGGCGTCGACGCGGCCGTCATCATCACCGACACCGCCGCGAAGCTCGGCAGGATCGGTTCGAACGACGTCGCCATCGGCTACGCTGGAATGGATCCCGTCACCCGTCTCACGTTCAGCGACGACCTGTTCGGAGTTCCGCGCTCCGGCGGCGTCGACGTCATCGTGGACTCGGTGGCCGCCACGGCCGGACTTGTCATGGGCCAGACGACCGAGATGACGCCCGGCGTGCTCGTTCGCGGCGTCGCGTACGAGCCGGAGCGGGCCTCCGGCGGGCCGGCCGGCATGGAGGCCGTCGCCTACCCGCGCGGAACGATGTGGAAGGCCACGACCCTCACCATCCTCGTCACGGCATGGTTCTTCGTGGCCAACGCACTGACATTCCAGCGGTGGCCGCGGAGGACGCGCGCCTAGGCCTCGCCGACGGGGCCGAAGACGTCCTCGAACCTCTGCGGGCGCCGCCAGACCTCGAGCCGCCCGGCGCCGTCGACGGCCACCTTGGCCGGGAGCGGGAAGCCGCAGCTGTTCGACGCGAAGTGGTCCGCGGAGTACGCCCCAGTGAGGTAGACAACCGCGCGCTCTCCGGAGTGCGGGGCGCGGTTCAGCCGCACCTTGACCTTGCTGATCATGTCGCCTGAGAAGCAAAGCCTCCCGGCGAGGAAGGCGTCGATCGGAACGTCGTCCGCCTTCCGCGGCAGGATGGCGATGGGGAAGATGTCGTTCGTGATCAAGTTCGTTCCGTGGTTTGTGATCCCAAGGTCGAGCGACACCACAGGGTTGCCAAGCACGCTCTTCGTTCCGCGGACCTCGGCGAGCGTTACGCCCGACGTCGCCATGAGGCTTCTCCCCGGCTCCACGATCAGGGTCGGCGAGCCAAGGTCCGTAAGGTGCTGGAGAGTGCTCTTGCCGTCCGGGTGACAGAACGCAAGGACGTGTTCGAGCATGGCCGAAGCGGGGTGCGCCGACCAATACGCCTTGCCGACCCACGTCGGAGACTCGGCTTCCGGCTCGGCTCCGCCGTACCCCATCGGGAGGTCGGTCCACGTTACGGACGCTCCCGGACGTGCCGGAGCCCGAAGGCAGTCGAGCAATCTCGCCCGAAAGGCAACCCACTCCGCCTCTGTGACGAACGAGACAGGATACCCGCCGCCCAGGTCGATGGCCGAGAGAGGAAGACCGAACGCCAGTGCCCGCCGCGCCAAAGCGACCATGTGTACGGCGAGGCGCTCGTACGCGACGGGGTCCGCAATCTGTGTCCCGACATGCGCTGAGATTCCGACAAAGCGAAGCCCCGGCGCCCGCGCCACGTGCGCGAACACTTCGCCGGCCTCGTCGATCGAGAAGCCGAACTTCGTCCACGCCGCCGCGGTCGTCTGGTCGTCGGCGGTGAACCCGGAGAGGGGCATGCCTCGGAAGCGGACCAGGATTGGAACCCGTGCGTGCCGTTTCGCCGCCGTTCGTGACAGCTCCTCGAGCTCGTCGGCGTTGTCGACGGACGCGAGAGCGCCCGAGCTCACGATCGCCTCGACGTACTGCGACGTCTTCGCGTTCCCGTTCGCAACGATCCGCTCCGCCGGGATGTCCTCCTCGAGCGCCGCGCGCAGCTCGTGCTCGGAGGCGGCGTCGGCGCCGAGGCCGAGGTGCGCGGCGGTCCGGACGGCCCCCCGGCACGGATTCGACTTGACCGCGAACAGGACCAAGGAGTTCGGGTAGAGCCGGCCGAGGACCTCCTTGTACCCGACGGCGCTCCGCGCGATCTCGTCCTTGAAGATCAAGTGAAGCGGGAGGCCAAAGGCCTCGACAGCGCGGTCGATCACGACCTCATGCCGTGCGAGTTCCCTGTCGAGAGGCGCGTACGTCGGCGATGACGCTCGGGATGCCATGGTTTGTCCCTTCCTTGCCGCTCTGATTCGTCGCGGATGGTAGCTGACTCCGTCCATGTTGTCAGCCGACCGGGTACCGGCGGAGCGGCAGGGACACGTGACCGTGATGCACGCCACAGTTCGTCTGCACCGGGGTCGCGGGCTTCCCGGAATCGCCGATGGCGAAGGGAACGGATGATTCGGCGCCCCGAACTCGAGGCCCGGCTCCCCTCGAACTCGGCGGAGCTTCCGGAACGCCGGCGCGCCAGCGTAGCCCGCGACGACACATGTCCGGATGTGGCTTTTCGCCATTGGGCCATTGTCATAGGTCAGGCG
>JBFYQP010000045.1:0-16664 GCA_041302745.1 Candidatus Bipolaricaulota bacterium
ATCGCGGCTCCCGTCATCCCGATCGACCCCGCGACGACGAGGACGCGGCCGAACGTGCCCTTGTGGCCGTCGGCCGGCCGCGGCGGAAGCCGATGCGCGATGCCGGATCGCTCGAGAACCCGCGCCAGAGGATGCACCCGCTGACGGACGTCGTCGGGGTAGTCGACGGGGACGACGGCGACGCTGCCGCATCGACCGGCCGCCGGGAAGAGGAGGTGTACAGGCTTCAGAAACTCCATCGCGAGCGTCACGTCGGCCGAGACGACAGGCCCGACGAGGTCGCCCGAATCGGAGAGGGCGCCGCTCGGAACGTCGAGGCTGACAGTGCGGATTGTTGCCGCATTCAGCGTGCGAATCGCCGACGCGGCAACTCCTTCGAGCGGCCGCGCGAGCCCGGTGCCGAAGAGCCCGTCCACGGCCAAGGTTCCCCAGGCGAGAGCGTCGGCAAAGCCCTCGACGCCGGCGGCCTCGAGAGACGCAGTCGTTCCCCCCGCGGCGGCGAGGCGCTCGAGCATGCGGCGCGTCCCCGCGGAGAGCCGCTCGGGGGGCGAGAGGAGGAACGTCTTCACCTCGGACCCGGCTGCGAGCAGGTGCCGGGCGACAACGAGCGCGTCTCCGCCGTTTCCTCCAGGCCCCGCCACGACGACGACACGCCGCGCCGCCGCGTGGGCGAGAATCCACTGCGCCGCGTGCCGCCCCGCGCTTTCCATGAGCGCGTCTTCGCTCAAACCGGACCGGTACGCGTCCTCGTCGACTCGCCGCTGCGACGCGGCGGTCAGGACGAAGCGCTCGTCGACCTCGCGTCCTTGGGGGTGCCGCGCGTCCTCTCGTCCCATGCCGCTACGATCTCCTTCGCCACATCCTCCGTGTCTCGCCCGGATACGTCGATCCATTGGGCCACAGCGTCACGGCGGAACCACGACATCTGGCGCCGCACAAGCGTCCACGTCGTCGCCGCCAACGTCGCCGCCAACTCGTCGCGCGCCATCGTCCCGTCGAGCACGGCCCACGCTTCGGGGATCCCAATCGTCCGCGCCGCCTGGTCGTCGGGCCGAAGACCATCCTGTCGCAATCGCGCCGCCTCTTCAAGCAGCCCCGCGGCGATCATTCCCTCGACCCGCTCCGCGATCGCCCGCCGATGGTCGCCGCGCTCACGACAGAGGCCGAGAACGACGAAGCGGAAGGGAAGCGGCGACGCCTCGGCCTGCCACTCGCTGATCGGCCTCCCCGTCGCTTCGTAGACTTCGAGGGCCCTCTCGATCCGCAACCGGTCGTTCCCATGGATCTTCGCCGCGGCGGCGGGATCGACGTCGGCGAGTCGCCTGTGGAGGTCGCCGACCGGCACGCCGCGCAACGCCCGCCGAAAGCTCGGGTTTGTCCCAGGTCCCTCGAATACGCCGCGCAGGATCGCGCCAAGGTAGAGTGTTCCGCCGCCGACGACCATCGGAACTGCCCCGCGCGCTGCGATTTCGGGAACCAGGCGCGCCACGTCGGCGCGGAACGCCATCACGTCGTACGTTCCGCGAAGCGGAACGCAATCCACGAGGTGATGAGGAACGAGACTCCGCTCGGCAAGCGAGGGCTTGGCGGTCACGACGTCGAGCCCGACGAAGAAGGCACGCGAGTCCGCGGAGATGATCTCCGCGTCGAGGCGCCGTGCGACCTCGAGGGCGATCGCCGTCTTCCGGCAGGCGGTGGGGCCGAGGAGGACGAGGACCGGCGCTCCGTCGCCCGTCAGACCCGCCACGCCGTCCTCAGTCTTCCGCCATGAGCAGCTCGCGGAACTTCCTGAGCTCGGCCCGGCGCGACGGGTGCTTCAGCTTCTCGATCGCCTTGATCTCGATCTGGCGGACGCGCTCGCGCGTGATGTTGAACTTGAGCGAGACGTCCTTGAGGGTTCGCGGGTGGCCGTCCTCGAGTCCATAGCGAAGCTTGAGGATCTCGCGCTCGCGCTCGTCGAGTTGGTCGAGCGCCCGCGAGAGCTGCTCGCGAAGGAACATGCGGAACGTCTCCTTGGTCGGCGACGGCGAGGACGGATCCTCGATGAAGTCGCCGAGGGTGTCCTCGTCCTCCTCGCCGATCGGACGCTCGAGCGACGCGGTGTACTGGGAGACGCTCTCGACCTTCTTGATCTTGTCGATCGACATCCCCGTCAGGAGCGACAAGTCCTCGAGCGTCGGCGCCGTGCCGTGCGACTGGATGTACTCGCGCTTCACACGGTTGAGTTCGCGCACGGTCTCGATCATGTGCACAGGAACGCGGATCGTCCGGGACTGGTCGGCGATCGCCCGCGTGATCGCCTGGCGAATCCACCACGTCGCGTAGGTCGAGAACTTGTAGCCGCGCGAGAAGTCGAACTTCTCGACGGCCTTCATCAGGCCCATGTTGCCTTCCTGAATCAGGTCAAGAAGCGAGAGCCCGCGGTTCATGTACCGCTTGGCGATCGAGACGACGAGTCGAAGGTTGGAGATCGTAAGCCGATCCCGGGCGGCGCGACCCTCGCGCACAAGGACCTCGAGCTCTTCGTGCGTCGCCTTCGTCGGAAGCTCACCCCCCAGCTTCTCCTCGAACGACGCCGTCTCGCGAAGCTCCGCGGCCTCTTTCCCTTTCTGCTTCAGGATCTCGAGCTCCGCGCGCTCGACCTCCGTGAGGTCCTTCACCTTCTTCAGGCGCTTTTCAGCCTCGGCGCCCGTCATCTTGGCGATCGACAGCTCGGCGTACGCGCCAATCTCCATCGCCTTGGCGAGCGTGACCTCGCCCTCCTTGGTCAGAAGGGGCACCTTGCCGATCTCGCGGAGGTAGGTCTTGACCGGGTCCTCGCGGCGATTCGAGTTGTCGGATCCTTCCCAGCCGGTCGGCCGGGGGCGCTTGCGGGCCGGCTTCGGGGTGTCGGGCGCAGACTCGGACTCGGCCTCGTCGTCCCCCGGATCGTCGTCGCCGAGCAGGTCCTCGGGGTCGGCAAGCTCCTCGTCCAGCGCGTCGTCGGATGCGGCGTCGTCCTCGTCGCCGCCGGTCTCCTCGTCGAAGGAAGGCTCTTCGTCGACTTCCTCGACAAGGAGGTCGTCCTTCTCCTCGTCGTGCGGCACGTCGACGTCAACGGCTCTCGTCTTCTTCGGCTTCGGAGCGCGCTTCCCTTTGCTCTCGGCCATGCATCCCCCTTCGCGCGATCTTCTCAGACGCAAGCGATCGCTTTTCCAGCATGCACGCGGTGCTCTCGCGCTGCAGCGCTTCCCAGCGCCCCCAGTCCTCCGCCTCCGCGCTCGCTCGGATCTCCCGGTCGAGCTCCGCGAGCTTCCGATCCAGGGCCGGAATCCGAACAAGCCGATCGAGCGCGTCCTGAACGGCACGCCCGGTGTCTCGGTCAAACACGTTTTCGGCCAGACTCAGTTCGCGCGCCCGGCGCGCCGCATCCTCGTCCAGCCCCTCGATCACTTCCGAAGTGATAGGCGATTCGCCTGCATTCGCCAGGGCTTCGGCGATCGGTCGATAGGGGGGCGAGAAGTCGTCGGGCCCAGCGACCGCGGCGATCGTGCCCCAGCGGATGTCGCCGCGCAAGAGGAGCGAGAGGAGGATCTCCTCCTCGGCGAACGGCTGCGTCGGCGTCGTGCCGACCGTCTCGTCGCCGGCCGACCGCTTCGCGCGCCCCCCAAGCTCGCGCGCCACTCCCTCGAACGGGAGGTCGACCAGGTCCGCCACGCCCTTCGCGATCTCCTGCTGCAGAGGCAGGCTCTGCACTCCACGGTAGAAGTCCCTTGCCTCGGCGAGGATCCGTTCCTTGCCCGTCACCGTGCTCGGATCCTGCATCGCCGCCAGCGTCTCGAGGTAGAAGCGATGGAACGGCGCGGCGTCGGCGACGGCCTGACGCATCGCGTCGGCGCCGAACTTGCGCACAAGGCTGTCCGGGTCCTCGTCTTCGGCGAGCTGCGCGACGCGCACCGCGAGGCCGCTATTCCGCAGGATCTGCATTCCGCGCACCGACGCCGCACCCCCGGCCGCATCGCGGTCGTAGGCGATGACAACTTCCTCGACGAACCGGCCGAGGAGGTCCGCCTGCCCCTGCGTCAACGCCGTGCCCATGCTGCAAACGGCGTTCTCGATCCCCGCCTGGTGGAGCGTCAGCACGTCCGTGTACCCCTCAACAAGGATCGCCGCCTTCGCTTCGCGGACCGCCTCACGCGCCCAGGACAAGCCGTACAGCAGCTTCCCCTTGTCGAACAACGGCGTCGTGGGCGAATTCAGGTACTTCGGCTGCTCGTCGCCGAACGCCCTCCCGCCGAACGCGATCGGCCTTCCGGAGAGGTCGTAAATCGGGAAGATCGTGCGGTCGCGGAACCGGTCGTACGTGCCCTTGTCGCCCTCGACGAGGATGCCGAGTTCGACAAGCTTCTCGATCCCGTAGCGCCCGCTGAACGCGCGCTTGACATGGTCCCAACCGGGAAACGCGTAGCCGAGGCCGAACCGCTTCCACGCCGCCTCGTCGAATCCGCGGCTCTCGAAGTAGGCGCGCGCCTTCTTGCCCTCGCGCGCGTTCGACAGGTTCGACGCATAGGATTCCGCCACGGCGGCGACGATGGTGCGCATCGTCTCGCGCTCGCTGTCGTCCGCCGAGTCGAACGCCATGCCGGCTTCTTCGGCAAGCCGCTTCGCCGCCTCGACAAACGACAGCCGCTCGATCTTCATCAGGAAGGCGACGACGTCGCCGCCCTCTCCGCACCCGAAGCAGTGCCACAGGCCCTTCTCGGGGGAGACCATGAACGACGGCGTATCATCCTTGTGGAACGGGCAACGACCCTTGTATCCCGACCCGGATTTCGCGAGCGAGACGTAGCGAGAGACGAGGGACACCATGTCGATCCGTTCCTTGATCGCCTGAATGTCCTGTCTCGTCGCCATCTCACCCCTCGTCCTGCAGGAATGGATTGGATCCGCGCTCCCGCGCGAGCGTCGTTTTCGGCCCGTGTCCGGGGTAGACGGCGTACTCCCCCGCCAGACCCACGACCCTGCGCAGCGAGGCGCCCATGTCTTCGTCCGATCCGCCCGGGAAGTCGGTGCGGCCGATCGAGCCGGCGAACAGGAGATCGCCGGCAAACAGGGCACCGTCCGCGACAAGGATCACGCTCCCCGGAGAGTGTCCGGGGGTGTGCATCACGCGCAGCCCGGGCACGACCTCGTCTCCGTCCCGTAGGTAGCGGTCGAACGCCGGGTGCTTCGGAAAGAAGTGGGTGACGTACGGGACATCCTTCTCGTGACTGCAGACACCGCCGGACTCGATCGCCCAGTTTCCGCCCACGTGGTCGTAGTGGCCGTGGGTATTGACGACCCAGTCGATCGTTCGGTGTCCGACGAGGGCGTGCAGGGCGGCGGAATCCTCCGCCGGATCGACGAGCACGACGCGCTCTCCGATCTCGATCAGGTAGGCGTTCGTGCCGAGGGAGCCGAGAACCGCCGAGGTGATCCGCATTCCAGACCTCCCCTACGCACGGACGACCGTCAGCACGTAGATTGCGCCGTACCCCACGCTCTTCAAAGCGCGCCCGCACTCGTCAGCCGTCGAGCCCGTGGTCAGGAGGTCGTCGACAAGGAGCACGGCGCCGGTCCCCGATCGTACCCCACGGAACGCCCCCCTCAAGTTTACCGCCCGCTCGCGGGCGGGCAGCGTCCGCTGCGGCCGCGTCGTGCGGGTCTTCTCGAGCAGCGCACGCTCGGGGACGCGAAGGCGTCGGGCGACGACCCGAGCCAATTCCTGCGACGGGTTCCCGCCCCTCGCCTTGCGCTCGGCGCGCGTCATGGGGACGTGGGTCACGCAAGCGATCTCGCGGAGCGACGTCCCCGCCGCGTCCGCCAGCCGAAGGCCGAGCCACCGCCCCACGGCCTTCTCGCGGTCGAACTTGAAGAGGCCGATGAGCGTCCTCCAGCCGCCGTCATACGGGCCGAGGGAGATCGCGCGATCGAACCCCCGAAGGTGCGTGCCGCACCGAAGACAGAGGTCGACCCGCTCGTCGCCCAAGACGTCGCCGCAGCGCTCGCACCGCGGCCCTGCACCCTGCGGCAAGCGGCCCTCGCACGCCACGCAGAGGACGTCGCCCCAGGCGACGGGAGCCCCGCACGTCGCGCACTGCGGCGGGTAGAAGAGGGCGGCGATCCCCGCGCCGCCCTCCCGAACGCGCCTCCCAATCCTAGAGAACCAGCGCGAGGCGAAGGAGCTGGTTTGTGTAACCCCACTCGTTGTCATAGAAGGCGACAACCTTGAGCAGGCGGCCGTCGACGACGGCCGTCAGCGTTGGATCGACCACGCTCGCGCGCGGGTCGGCGATGATGTCCGACGACACCAGCGGGTCCTCGCTCACACCGAGGATTCCGCGGAGCTCGCCGTCGGCGTACTTGCGCAGCACGGCGTTCACGTCCTCGACGGACACCGCCTTCTTCATCTCAAGCGTCACGTCGCTGCACGAACCCGTCGCGACGGGGACCCGGATCGCGAAGCCGTCGATCTTCCCGGCAAGCGCCGGGAGGACCTTGGCGGTCGCCGATGCGGCGCCGGTCGAGGTGGGAACGATGTTCACGGCGGCGGCGCGGCTGCGCGTCACGGATGTGTGCGCCGAATCGACGAGGCGTTGGTCGGCGGTGTACGCGTGGACCGTCGTGATCGACGCGTGGACGATGCCGAATTCCTTCTCGAGCACGTAGAGAACCGGGATGAGAGAGTTGGTCGTGCACGATGCGGCCGAGACGACGTCGTGCGCCGCGCCGATCGACTTGTGGTTGATCCCGTACACGACCTGCGGAATCTTGTCCGCGCCGTCGCCCTTGCTCGGCACGGTCTGGAGAACCCGCCTCGCTCCCGCGGCCACGTGCCGCTTCGCGCCCTTCGGGCCGTCGTACGCACGGAAGACGCCGGTCGCCTCGACGACGGTGTCGACCTTCATCGTGCCCCAGGGAAGCTTGTCGGGCTCCTTCTCGGTGAGGATCGGAACTGCGTGGCCCTCGACGTCGAGCGCGGTCTCCTTCGCGGTCACGCGCTTGGCGTAGCGCCCGTACACGGAGTCGTGCACGAGGAGGTAGCGGGCCATGTCCGGCTGGATGAACGGATCGTTGATCGCGACGATCTCGATCTCCGGATGGCCGAACGCGATGCGAAAGAACGCCCGTCCGATGCGCCCAAACCCATTGATGGCTACCCTCTTCTTCATCCTCGTTCTCCTTCCCTTCGCAGCCCGCAAACCGTCTCCACGAAGTAACGGTGCACGCGCAGATCCTCCGTCAACTCCGGATGGAAGCTTGCGACGAGGATTCTACCCCCGACCGCCATGACGGGCACACCGTCGTGCCGCGCGAGGACGCGCACGCCGGCGCCGACCCGGGTGATGTAGGGGGCTCGGATGAACACCGCGGGGACGTCGTCGCCGATCCCGTCGATTTGGAGGGTTGCTTCGAAGCTGTGAACCTGGCGTCCGGTGGCGTTTCGCGTCACGGCGATGTCGATCGCTCCGAGATGCGGGAGCGCGCGCCCGTCGACGTCTCGGGCGAGGAGGATCATCCCCGCGCACGTGCCGAACACCGGGAGTCCTTCGGCGACGAGCCGGCGGAGCCGCTCCAAGACCCCGTTCTCCCCCAAGAGAGCGATCGCCGTAGACTCCCCGCCGGGGAGGATGAGGCCCGAGAGGCCGTCGAGGTCGACGGCCGACTTCACGACGCGAGTCGACACCCCGAGCCTGTCCAGGCTCCTGACATGCTCTCGAACGGCCCCTTGCAGGCCGAGGACGCCGATCGTCATTTTCCGCGCGTCTGCATCATCTCGTGCTCGGGGATCGTCCCGATCTCGATCCCGTGCATCGCTTCGCCGAGCCCCTTCGAAACCTCGGCGATCTTCTTCGGGTCGCCGTAGTGCGTGGTCGCTTCGACGATCGCGCGTGCCCGCCGAGCCGGGTCGCCCGACTTGAAGATCCCGCTGCCGACGAAGATTCCGTCGCACCCGAGCTGCATCATCATCGCCGCGTCGGACGGCGTGGCGATGCCTCCAGCGGCGAAGTTCACCACGGGAAGCCGGCCCGCGTCGCGAATCGCAACGAGGATCTGGTACGGCGCGCCGAGGTTCTTGCCGATCGTCATCAGCTCTTCCTCGGGAGCATCGAGGACGGCGCGGATCTGCTCGTTCATGAGCCGCATGTGGCGCACGGCCTCGATCACGTTTCCGGTCCCCGGCTCGCCCTTCGTGCGAATCATCGCCGCCCCTTCGGCGATTCGGCGGCACGCTTCCCCGAGGTCGCGGGCGCCGCAGACGAACGGCACGGTGAATGCCCACTTGTTGATGTGGAAGTGAGGGTCGGCGGGGGTCAGGACCTCCGACTCGTCGATGTAGTCGACCTCGAGCGCTTCGAGGACTTGGGCCTCGACAAAATGGCCGATTCGCGCCTTCGCCATGACCGGAATCGACACCGCGTCCATGATCTCGCGGACCTTCGTCGGATCGGCCATCCGGGCGACCCCGCCCTGGGCGCGGATATCGGCTGGAACGCGTTCGAGAGCCATGACCGCCACGGCGCCGGCCGTCTCGGCAATGCGCGCCTGCTCGGCCGTCGTCACGTCCATGATCACGCCGCCTTTCAGCATCTCGGCGAGACCGCTCTTGACTCGGTAGGTACCCTTCTCGACCATTGCTCTCACCTCGAGAAACCAACGTGCGACCGGATTATACGTTGGTCCGGACGGCAGCGAAAGAGAGCGAGAGCTCGGCGGTTTAGGGTTCCCGACGGCGCCCGAGCGAATCGGGCCAGTTGAGCTTCTCGTCGAGGACGCGGAAGAACGACGGCGCGCCGGAAAGGCAGACGAGAAGCGTCGGCTGCGCCGCCTTGCGGACGATGACCTCCGCCCCGGTCTCGACGAGTCCGACGAGGTCTCCGTCGGCGACGAGTTGTACGCGCTCCAGGGCTCGGATTCGCAGCGGGTCGTCGGCCGGGAAGAGAACGGGCCGCAGTCCCAGCCGGTGTGTAGCGAGCGGGGTGACGAGAAGGCACGCCGCGGGCGGCACGATGATCGGCCCGCCCGCTGATAGGCTGTAGGCCGTCGAGCCCGTCGCGGTCGAGACGATGAGCCCGTCTCCCGGGTAGCTCGCGACCGCGCTTCCTTCCCACTCGAGCTCGAGCTCGCAGAACCGCGACGGGTTTGCGCCGGTGACGACGATCTCGTTCAGCGCCGTGCCCGAACGGGTCCCTACATCGTAGCGGAGGCGCATGCGCTCCTCGACCGTGAAGTCGCCGTCCGCGACGCGCTCGACGGCCTCGATGAGGCGATCGAGTGGCGCCTGCGAGAGGAACCCTAGGCTCCCGACGTTCACTCCGAGGATCGGAATCCCGGCGTCGGCGACCCGTGCCGCGGCGCGGAGGATTGTGCCGTCGCCGCCGAGTGCCACGGCGATCGCCGCATCGGATCTCGAGACGTCCGACGACTCTGCGATGGGGACCGCCTCGATGCCGCGCTGGCGGCACCACGTCTCGAGCCGCTCGACCGCGGCGCGCGCCGACGGCTTCGTGGGGTTGACGACGAGGGAGATCCGCTCGAGCTTCATGAGTCGATCCTAGCTGCGGCCGCCGGCGGCGGCAACCATCACGCCGGCGGCTAGGAAACGGCCGCCGCATACGGCAACTACCACGCCGGCGGCTAGGAGACGGCCGCCGCATACGGCAACTGCCACGCCGGCGGCTGGGAGCCGGTCGTATCAAGAAGAACGCCGGAAGCGTACCGCGCCTCGAAGACGGCGGTGAGGTTCGGCAGGCGGCGACGCCGCGACGGCTGTGCCTACGAGCTTCGACGTGCCGCGTAGGTCCAGCGACAGACGATCCGCTCGACGATGTCGATGATGATGTACAGGCAGAAGCCGAGAAGAGCCATCGCCAGGATCCCCGCAAACTGCGCTGCCGTGTTGTAGGCGCTGTTCTTGATGAACGACCCCAGCCCGCCGCGCACCGGGTCGATCGCACCGGCCGTCTCGGCAATGTACAGGAACGCCATCCCGAGGCCGATGCTGACGCGAAGGCTCGTGAGGATCGACGGAAGCGTCGCCGGGAGAATGACGTGCCGGTAGACCTGCCAGCGAGAGGCCCCCGCGGAGAGGACGCTCGTGATGTACTCGAGCGAGATCTGCTTGGCCGCCCCGCGCGCGCTGACGAGGAGCTGGAAGAAGAGGGCGATCGCGACGATGGCCACCTTGACGGGGTGGCCGATTCCGAAGATGAGGAACAGCATCAGGATGAAGGCGACCTGCGGAATCGGGTACACGATGTAGATGATCGGAGAGATGAGCTCGTCAAGGCGCCGCTCGTGGCCGACGAGCAGGCCCAGCGGGTACCCGGTCGCGAAGGCGATCAAGATCGCCAGCACGAGGCGCCACGCGCTGATCCAGAAGTTCGTGAACAGGAGCGGCCCCAACCGAACCATCTCGCGAATCGCGACGATCGGGTTCGGCAGGTACTCCCGTCCCCCCTTGAGCGCCCGGATGACGACGCTCGCGACCTCCCAGAAGAGCAGCAGAAGGAGGATGCTGGCGGCGTAGATCGCGACGTGCCGCCACACACTCCGGTCCTCAACCCGGTCGACGAGCCATCGCCCCGCGCGCCTTGCCCGGCTCACGTCTCACGCTCCAGTTCCGCCCGCAGGCGGAGCACGACGTCGCGGAACGTGGGCGCCTCACGGTAGTCGAGCCCGCCCATCTTCGGGTTGTCCACGACGGCCTTCACCGAGGCCGGGCGCGCCGAGAGGACGACGATCCGCTGCCCGAGGAACGCCGCCTCTTCGATGTCGTGCGTGACGAGAACGAACGAGAACGCGTGCCGGGCCCAGAGCTTGAGGAACAGGTCCTGGATTCGCTCCTTCGTCAGGGTGTCGAGCGACGCGAGCGGCTCGTCCATGAGCATCACCTGGGGCGACGTCGACAGCGCGCGGGCGATTCCGACGCGCCGCTTCATCCCCTCCGACAGCTCCGAGGGATACCGGTTCTTGACATCGGACAGGCCGAGCTCCTCCAGCACGGCCTCCGCGGTGGCCTTCGGGTACTCCTTGCCGAGGAAGAGGCTCAGGTTCGCGTTCTGCCATACCGTCTTCCACGGCAGGAGTCCGGCGTTCTGCAGGATGAGAGCCGTGTCGCGGCGCGGACCTTCGACCGCTTCGTCGGCGATGCGGATCTCGCCGGCCGCCGGGCGGATGAGGCCTGCGACGGCGAACAGGAGCGTCGACTTGCCGCACCCCGACGGGCCGATGAGCGCGACGCTCTGCCCGCGCGGAACGTCGAGCGTGACTCGATCGACGGCGCGGACGGCCCGCGTTCCGCGACCGTAGTCCACCACGACATTACGCAGCGCGATCATGGAAGGAAGCCGCTATCGACGACGGCGCCGTACTCCAGCCGGTCGACCACATACCCCTTCTTCTGCATCCAGGAGAGGACGTCGGAGAACGTCTCCTCCGTCAGAGGCCCGGGCGCCTCGAAGTGCGGAATCGAGATCGCATCGAGGGCCTCCTGCGGCACCCCCGTGACGTTCGCCCCCTGGAAGAAGAGCCCCAGAACGACGTCGAGGCCGACCTCGACCAGTTCGTCGCGGGGCGTTGCGTTGAGCCGCTCGACGGCGGCCGCGTAGGCACGGTAGAAGGCTTCCACGGCGGCCGCGTTGGCCTTCACGAACGCCTTGCGGAACACGACGACACTCGGAAGAGGCGCGATCCCCGAGAACGTCGACAGCCACGTCAGGTTCGGCGGGGATCCGTTCGGCGGGTGGTAGGTGGCGATGTAGCTGATGTACGGCTCGCGCATCACGGCCACCGGAACCGTCTGCGCCGCAAACCAGACCGCGAGCTGAAGCGGGTCGTTGAAGTACATGTACCGCAGCGACCAGCCCTTGGCGACCCCATTTGCGATCAGGAGCTGGTCGAGCATGTACTCATCGTCGGTCCGGTAGGAGATGCCGATCTTCCCGTTCGTCGAGAGAAGAGCACCCAGGGACTCGGCGCCAAACCCGACGTGCGACAGGAGCCCGAGCAGAACGCTGTCCGTCTGCGGGGTGGAGGTCGCACATCCGGTGATGACAAGGTCGCGTCCGGACGAGTAGTCGAGGAGGGATCGGGACACGTCTCCCATGACGGCGTCCAGGTTCCCGGTCATGAGGGCCGTGCTTCGCTCTTGGTTGTCGGTGATGCCGACGAGCTCCACTGAAATCCCCTCAGCGTCGAACAGCCCCCACGCTTCGGCAAACGCGATCGGAAGGGCTTCGAAGACCGGAGGAAGACTCATGCGAAGGGTCACGGCCGACGCCGTCGCTCCTCCCAGAACAGCACAGAGCACCACGAACAGGACGATTCGCCGCATCGGGACCATCAAGCTCCCCCTCGTTCTCTTCGGAATCTACCGGCGATTATAGCGGTCGGCCGGGGTTCGACCAATCGCGCGGCCCCATCGGCGTCCCGGCGTTTCGCGGCCCCGGACGATCGGATACCATCACCCGTTCATGAATCGGATCACGCACTGGCTCTGGCGGTACAAGGGGCGTGTCGCGGCGGGCTTCGTCTGCCTGGCCATCGTCGACGTCGCGACGCTGTTTGTGCCGCTCGTCCTCTCGGACGCCATCGATCGCCTCACCGCCGGGAACGGAAACCTGCTCGTGAGCGGGCTTCTCATCGTCGCCCTCGCCGTCGTCGCGCTGGTGTTCCGCTTCCTGTGGCGTCTTTTCCTCATCGGCGCGTCCCGGCGTATCGAGCGGGATCTTCGCGCCGGCTTGTACGAGCACTTCCTCGCGCTCCCCGCGTCGTTCTACAACGAGACGAAGACCGGGGACCTGATGGCGCACGCGACGAACGACATCGAGGCGGTGACGCGCGCGTGTGGCTTCGGCCTGATCACCGTCCTCGATCCGCTCGTCATGATCCCGTTCTCGGTCGGCGTAATGCTTTCGATCGACGTCCGGATGACCCTGTACGCGATCCTCCCGCTCCCCATCCTGACGATCGTCATGCTCACCTTCGGCCGCGTGATCCACGAGCGGTTCGAATCGGTGCAGGAAGCCTTCTCCGCCACGATGGAGAAGGTGCGCGAGAACGTGTCGGGGATCCGCGTCCTGAAGGCGTTCGTCCAGGAAGAGGGCTCGGAGCGCGACTTCGCCCGCACCAACCAGACGCTCGCCAACGAGAACATGGCCCTCGTCCGCGTCCACGGCCTCTTCCACCCCCTGATCGAGCTCCTTTCCGGCGCGACGCTCGCCTTGACGCTGTGGATCGGCGGCGGGCGCGTGATCCGCGGCGCCGTGTCCCTCGGGAACTTCGTCGCCTTTGCTCAGTACCTGTCCATGCTGATCTGGCCGATGATCGCCCTCGGCGACGCCGTCAACGTCTTCCAACGCGGCCGCGCCTCGCTCGGGCGAATCGGCGTCCTGCTCGCGGTTCGGCCCGAGATCGTCGAGCCGGAGGCGCCGCGCCCGATGCAGGGAACGCGAATCGAGATCCGCGACCTCACCTTTGCCTACTCCTCGGCCGACGGGGTGCCGCCCGCCCTCTCCGACATCAACCTCGACCTCGAAGAAGGAACCACGCTCGGGATCGTTGGGATGACGGGATCCGGGAAGAGCACACTCGCGCACCTCATTCCGCGCGTCTTCGACCCGCCGCCCGGAACCGTCCGGATCGGCGGAGTCGACGTCCGCGACGTCTCGCTCGCGGAGCTCCGCCGGGCGATCGGCTTCGTGCCGCAGGACGCGTTCCTCTTCTCGGCGACGATTGCCGAGAACATCGCGTTCGGGCGTCCGAACGCGTCGCGGGCGGAGATCGAGCGCGCGGCGCAGCTCGCCGGGATCCACGACGAGATCGCTGCGTTCCCGCAGGGCTATGAGACGCGCGTCGGCGAGCGCGGGCTCTCCCTCTCCGGCGGCCAGAAGCAGCGCGTCGCCATCGCCCGCGCCCTCCTCCTGGAACCGCAGGTCGTCATCTTCGACGACCCCCTTTCCGCCGTGGACGCCGAGCGCGAGGAGGTCATCCTCGCCAACCTGCGTGAGTTCTTCCACGGACGCACAAGCATTCTGATCGCGCACCGGATCTCGGCGGTCCGCAACGCCGATCGGATCATCGTCCTCGACGGGGGCCGAATCGTCGACGCAGGCCGCCACGAGGACCTCGCGGCACGCGAAGGGATCTATCGCCGCATCTGGACGCTCCAGCAGGCCGAGCGAAGGACGGTGATGGAATGACGACGCCCGTCTTCGACGACGAGATTGCGGGAAAGGCGTTCGATGCGCGCCTCATGCGCCGGATGCTCCGCTTCCTGACGCCGTACCGAGCGCTCTTCGGCGTGTGCGTCGCGCTGACCATCGTCCTCGCGGGAGTCGAGCTGGCGATCCCGTACTTCTCCAAGACGGCCATCGACCGCGACATGACGCTCCCCTACGCCATCGTCACCCTCGATGCCCCCCCGTCGTCGGGTGACGCGCTCGCGCTCGGCGACGGGCGCTACCTGATCCGCCCGGCAAACGTCCCGGAGGCGCTGCGAGCGGCATGGGAGCGCACCGGGGCGCTCGGGAGCGAGCGCTATGCCTTCGAGCCGGAGGATGACCGCGCGGCATCGTCCGTCGTCGCCCGGAACCCCGAAGCCTTCACGCCGGTGCCCGGAGGAGCGATCGCGACGCAGAAGGACCTCGCCTCGCTTCCGCCCCGGGACCTCGACACGCTGCGCGGCGGAGCTCTCGCCGGCATCGCCCGCCTCGCAATCCTCTACGCGTTCGCGCTTCTCGTGCGGTTCGCCTTCGCCGTCCTCCAGGTCTACCTCCTCGAGTACACCGGGCAGCGCGTGATGTACGACATGCGGCGCGAGATCTTCCGCCACGTCCTCCGCCTTCCACTCTCCTTCTTCGACCGCACGCCGGTGGGCCGGCTCGTGACCCGCGCCACGAACGACGTTGCGGCGATCAACGAGCTGTTCACGTCGATGCTCGTCAACCTGTTCCGCGACGCCTTCCTCGTCGTCGGGATCGTGATCGTCATCTTCCAGCTCGAGTGGCGGCTCGCGCTCATCGTGCTCGCCCTCTTCCCCCTGATTGTTCTTGCCGCCTGGCAGTTCCGGAACCGCGCCCGCTCCGCCTACCGCGAGGTCCGCAAGCAACTCGCACGGTTGAACGCGTACCTGCAGGAGTCGATCTCGGGGATGCGCATCATCCAGGCCTTCGTACAGGAGGCCCAGGCGAACCGGAGCTTCCTCGGGATCAACACCGCGAAGTTCGACGCCGACATGCGGCAGATCATGACATTCGCGGTGTTCCGCCCGCTCATGAGCTTCCTCAGTTCGTTCGCCGTCGCCTTGGTTCTCTGGTACGGCGGCCCGAGCGTGATCCGCGGCGGGCTTTCGCTCGGCGCCCTCACCGCGTTCATCCAGTACGTGCGGATGCTGTTCGAGCCGGTCCTCAACCTGTCCGAGGGGTACAACGTGCTCCAAGCCGCGATGGCCTCGTCCGAGCGCATCTTCCGACTCCTCGACGAGCCCGAGGAAGATCGCGGCGGCGACGAACACGTCGAGGAGTTCCGCGGCCGGGTCGAGTTTCGGAACGTCTGGTTCGCCTACTCGGAAGGAGACTGGATCCTGAAGGACGTTTCGTTCACCGCCGCCCCGGGCGAGCGGGTGGCCATCGTCGGGCCGACGGGCGCCGGCAAGACGACGATCATTCGGATCCTGTTCCGCATGTACCCGATCCAGAAGGGCGAGGTCTTGATCGACGGCCGCCCGATCGAGAGCTACGACCTCGCCGCGCTGCGGTCGCAGATGGCCGTCGTGCTGCAGGACGTATTCCTGTTTGCGGGAGACGTGATGGACAACATCCGCCTCCGCAGCGACATCCCCGAAGAGAAGGCGATCGAGGCGGCACGCTTCGTGAGCGCCGACTTCGTCGAGGCACTCCCCGACGGATACGCGACCGAGGTGAAGGAACGCGGGGCGACCCTGTCGGTCGGCGAGCGCCAGCTCTTGTCGTTCGCCCGCGCCGTCGCGTTCGACCCCCGGATCCTCGTCCTCGACGAGGCTACGGCGAGCATCGACTCGCACACCGAGCACGTCATCCAGTCGTCGTTGCGCAAGATCATGGAGGGCCGGACGTCGATCGTCATCGCCCACCGTCTCTCGACGATCCGCGAGTCGGACAAGATCCTCGTCCTGCATCACGGGAGCGTCGTCGAGGAGGGAACGCACGAGGAGTTGGTCGCAGCGGGCGGCCTCTACGCGGCGCTCTACGAGCTGCAGTTCGCCGATGTCGGGTCGGGAGGCGCCGCCTCCGGCGACTGAGCCGGCCGGTTGGATCGGGCCGCGGCTTCCCGTACTCTTGGCTTCGGGAGGTGGATCGCCGTGGACCTTGGGATCGCCAATCTAGGCCCCGCCGGGCGCCGGTCGCCGCTTGCGCTCTCCACCGTGCGCGGCGATCGCGTCTGCAACTTCGTCTCGGACGAGGAGAGGGTCCTCTACCGCGTCGTCACGGGCGGCGAGCCGGCAGGCGCCGACGATTCGTTCGAGCGCGCCGGGCCTCGTGAGCGCATCTACTTCGATCCGAAGGCGGTCCGCGCCGCGATCGTGACCTGCGGAGGCCTCTGCCCGGGGACGAACACCGTCATCCGCGCCGCCGTCATGGAGCTCCGCTACAGCTACGGCGTGC
>JBFYQP010000106.1:0-9713 GCA_041302745.1 Candidatus Bipolaricaulota bacterium
TCGACCTCTTGACCCTCGTCGATCCCACCGGCGACGTCGATGTCGGGGCCGCGTACTCGCCCGTCGGCCGCTTGCTCGGCGGGCCTCGCGACGAGCATGCGGAGCTCGCCCGCCTCGCGAGCCCCATCACGCACATCGATGACACCGACCCGCCGTTCCTGATCCTGCACGGCGACGCGGACGAAGTCGTCCCCTACAGCCAGTCGGTCGCCTTCCACCAAGCGCTCGCCGCCGCCGGCGTCGATGCAAGCCTCTACCTGGTCGGCCGCGGCGCCCACGGCGGCTTCCCGCCCTTCGTCGACGGTCTTGTGAAGGCGTTCTTCGACCGGGCCCTCCGGCCCTAGAGAAGACCGTCGCACTCACTTGCAGCTCGCGCGGGGAACGAGGGGTGGATACGATCCGAACTCAGGCGCGGCGGCGCATCCGCCTCACCCGAGCAAAGGAGGAAGCGTGCTCACCGGGTCTTCGATCATCCTGAGAACGTTCCGAGAACCCGATCTGGAAGGCCTCTACGACCTGATCGCCGACGTTCGAACCATCGGGGATCACTGGCCGCTCAGGATCGGCTCGGAGTCGGAGTGGCTGAAGCGATTTCGAGAGAACGGTTGGTGGACGGAGGACTTTGGACGCCTCCTCGTCACCGACCGCGCGGGAGAACGCCTGGGGTTCGTGAACTACTACAAGCCCTCCCACAGCTACCAAGGGCTCGAGATCGGGTACCGGGTCTTCCGCCCCGAGGACCGCGGCCGGGGCGTCATGGGCGAAGCGATTCCGCTCTTCGTCGCCTACCTGTTCGAAGCGAAGCCGATCGAGCGGATCCAAGCGCTCGCCCACCCCGAGAATCGGGCGTCGTGCAGGCTCCTCGAGCGGTCGGGGTTCACGTTCGAGGGGACGGTTCGGCGCGCGCACTTCGATCGCGGCACGTTCCACGACCTCCGGATGTACTCGATCCTGCGCACGGAAGCGCCGAGACTGTCTACGCTCTTGGCTCCTGTGTAGGGAACGCCCCCTCTCCGGGGACACCCGCGGCAGTGGGTTTCGCGGCGAGGTTCTCGTAGGATTGCTCTCGGGACGGTCTCCGCGCGCAAAGTCCGGCTCGTCGCGCCCGGCAAGCAAGACGGAGGAGATCGATGTCGGTTCGATGGATCGTGATCTTCGGGGTCGTCCTCTTGGGGCTGTTCCTCCTATTCCCGCCGTCCGCCGAGCGCGGCGACCACGCGGGCGTGCCGAGTCTCGAGAACGCCGACCCGCTCGGCGATCTCTCGGGGGTGGTGTTCCGGGAGTTCGTCGAGGAGTCGTACCGGCGCATCCAGCGTCGAGATCCCGACACCCTCGTCTCGAGCGGCGTCGCACGGGACTACGGAGTTCAGGATCTCGGAACGTGGAGCGACCGCACCCGGGACTACCTCCAGGGGACGTACACCCTCGAAAGGGAGGCCCAGAAGGCACTCCGGGCCCGCGATCGTGCGGCGCTCGGCGCCGAGGATCGTTTGACCTACGACGTCTACGAGTGGTACCTCGACGACCGCATCCGATGGCACGGCTTCGCGGACGTCGACTACTGCAACAACGCATACGACCTGCAAAGCGCTGTGTTCGGCTTCATGACCACGTTCCCGTTGGCGACCGCATCCGACGCTGCGGCGTACCTCCGTCGCTTGGCGACATTCGACGAGTGGATGGACCAGGCCATCGAGGGATTCCGCCGCCGAGAGGCCGCGGGGGCTCTCCCGCCCTCGCTGCTCCTTCGGCAGGCGCTCGCCGCGACAGCGCAAGCACTGCCGGCGGACGAGGCCGGAGCGCGGAACCCCGAAGACTCTCCGTTGTACACCGCGTTTCGCGATCGACTGCAGGCGGCCGGGTTTGCCCAGTCGGACAGCGAGTCGTGGCTTGCAGAAGCCCGGACAAGCCTCGCCGAGGCAGTCATTCCCGCGTTCGGCCGCCTCGCGACGTACATCGCGGAGCAGCAAGGCCGCGCAGGCGACGCCCTGAGCGCCGGACGACTCGCGAACGGTGAAGCGTTCTACGCCGCATCGCTCCACCACCACACGACAACCGACTGGTCGCCGCAGGCGATCCATGAACGAGCCCGCGCCGAAGTCGCTCGGATCGCCGGCGAGATGAGATCCTGCACGGAGGCGATGGGATGGCCCGCCGACCTGACGGCCTCCGAGATCGACCAGCGAATCTCCGAGGCGAATGTCCCCATCGAGGGCGACGCCCTCCTCGCCGAGTACCAGCGCCTGATCGACCGCGCCGGCGCGGCGTTGCCGGCGCACTTCGCTCGTCTCCCCAAAGCCGGCGTCGTCCTGGAGGTCGATCCGAACGCCACGTTCGCCTACTACGCCGGACCGGCGCTCGACGGTTCGCAGCCCGGTCGCGTCGTCACGAACCTCGTGAGCGCGATCCCGTATACCCCGTACGACGAGCCGGTTCTCATGCACCACGAGTCGGTCCCCGGCCACCACCTCCAGATCGCGCTCGCCCTAGAACTCGACCTCGTCAACGTGCGCCGCGACACCCTGACCAGCCTCTACGACTGGCATCCCTCGTTCCAGCCCTACGTCGAGGGGTGGGCCCTCTACGGGGAAGGACTCGCGGCGGAGATGGGACTCTACGACGACGATCCACTCGGGAACCTGTGCCGGCTGCGCCTCGAGCTCCAGCGAACCGCGCGGAGCGTCGTCGACACTGGGATTCACGCGTACGGCTGGACGTGGGACGATGCAGCGAACTACCTCGCGACCGTGACGGGAGCACATCCACGCCCGAGCGCCGCGCTTCGCTACTTCACCCAACCCGGCCAATCGTGCGGCTACACGCTGGGGATGTGGACGATCCGCGACGCGCGCCGGCGTGCGATGGACCGGCTGGGCGACGCGTTCGACCTCCGGGAGTTCCACCGCGTCGTTCTCGAGGCCGGTCCGATGCCGCTCGCGCTCCTCGATCGGTGCGTGGACGAGTGGATTGAAGAGCGACTCGCCGCCCCGTTCTCTCCCCGTCCCTAATCCCGTCGCGCAGCATCGCGCCGATTGTTCGCACCCAACTCCTCCTCACCTACTGGATCTGCGCCAAGCCGCGTCGGGACGCGGAGCGAGCGGCGAACGCGAGGCGAAAGCCGCTATCGTACTACATTCGACGCGACGGCGGGCCGGGGGGCGAAGGGACAAGCTCGAGCTGATCGTCCGTCCACGCGCCCCGCACCGAGATCCTCGGACTTGACAGGGGCGGAAGACGTGATAGGCTCATATGTAACCTGGATCACATTCCGGGTCCGCGCGTTTCGGGAGACCCTCGGCTCTGGGCGCGGAACGGTACCCCGAGGGAAGGAGATAAACACAATGAAGCGAACTGCTTCTTTCGCAATCGCGCTTTGCGCTTTGGTTAGCCTTGCGTTGGTTCTGATGTTGGCTGGATGCGGCGAGAAGGCCTCGACGACATCCACGACGAAGCCGGCAGCCACGGCGACAACGTCGACGACGAAGCCGGCGACCACGGCGGCCGCCCCGGCAACGACCACCAAGCCGGCAACCACGGCCACGACACCGGCGACGACCACCACGAAGCCGGCGACCACGGCCACGACGCCGGCAACCACGACCACCACGAAGCCGGCGACAACCACCACAACGCCTGCGACAACCACCACGACGAAGCCGGCGACCACAACGACAACGACCACGACCGCTCCTGCGGCAACCGTGACGGTGACAACCCCGGCGACGACCACCACGGTCACGACCCCGGCGGGAACCGCGACGGTGACAACCCCGGGAACGACCACGACGGTCACGGCCCCGACCGTGACGCAGTCGCCGTCGACGACGGCGCCTGCAGCGCCGGCCGCGACCACAACCGCGCCTGCGACGACGACCCCGAAGCCGTAGGCTACTGCTCAAACGCACCCAAGCGGGTGTCGAAGCGGAGCGCCGAGGCTCAAACGGAGCCGCTCCGAAGTCAAGGAGGAGGAGAGGGTGCAGCATCGAGCCGGTCAGGCGTACGCCCTGGTGGGGCTGCTGATCCTCGCCGTTGCTCTCCTGTGCGTCGGGGGATGCACGGAGAAGGCGGCAAAGACGACGCCAAGCCCCACGGCGGCTTCGCCGACGGCTACGCCCTCCACGACAGGCTCGACCGCGGCCAAACCCTCGACCGCAACCGCTTCGACACCTGCTTCCACACCGCCCAAAGCACAGACCGCTGGCAAGCCGGCCCCCGAGCCGGCCTTCTTGTCGCCGGGTCAGGTCTTGGCGTGGAAGCGTGGCGGGACAACGTACAGCCTCTGCGACCGGCTGACCATCTACGCCGACGGCCGGGCCGTGGCAACCTCCTGCAAGGGCCAAGGGGAAGCGGAGCGCGGAAGCCTGATGCTCAATGAGGCGCAGCGGAATCAGCTGAACGAGTGGTTGCGCACGCTCAAGCCTCTCGATCGGGAAGAAAGCGGAGACACGACTGCGAACGCAGTCCCCGGGCGTCTCGCGATCGTGGGCTCGGGCGATCGGGATGCCACAACCTCGGACGTGGCAGCTCTTCGCGGCTTCGCCGCCACCCTCTTCGAACAGGCCGTGCGAGCCGGCCTCTCCATACCTGCCCCGGCGACACCGCAGAGCGACTCGAAGTCCGAAGTCACCTTCTAGCAGCCCGCGACCGCGGCGCCGGCCGGCTCGTCGCTCATAGCCGTTCGATGCTATGCTGTCGGTCTGTGAGCGCAGGACAAGGAAACGGCGGGCCCACCCACGGGCGAGCGACGATCCGCGCACTCGTGTTCGACTTCGACGGCCTGATCCTCGATACCGAGACCCCCCTTCAGCTGTCCTGGGAGGAGATCTACTCCCAGGTTGGGCTCTCGGTTCCTCCGGCTCACTGGGCGTCTCTTCTCGGAGCCGCCGCAGACCCTCCGGAGGCGTATGCCCTCCTAGAGAAGCACCTCGGGCATTCCATCGACCGTGAGGCAGTCCGTCGGAGGCGATTGCGGCGCGAGCACGAGCTCCTGGCCGCGGAGGCGATCCTCCCCGGCGTCACGGAGCTAATCCGCGAGGCTCAATCCCGGGGCCTGGGCCTAGCGGTCGCTTCGAGTTCCGACCGCGCGTGGGTCGAAGGACACCTTCGGGCATTCGGCCTCCTGTCAAGCTTCGACGCCCTCCTGTGCGCCGAAGACGTCACGCTCGTCAAGCCCGATCCCCAGCTCTACACGGCGGCCTTGTGCGCCCTCGGCGTCCGCGCCGACGAGGCCATCGCGTTCGAAGACTCGGCCCACGGCGCCGAGGCGGCCCGACGCGCCGGCCTCTTCGTGGTCGTCGTCCCCAATCGAGTGACTCGACACGCCACCTTCCCAAACGCCGATTTGGTCGTCAGTTCCATCGCCGAGCGATCTCTGAACGAGTACATCCACGCGGCGGAGAAGGGCAAGCGCAAGTCCGTAGGCTAGGCGGATCATACCCAGGCGCTATAATGAGGACGGGAGGGCACATGAAACGTTCACTCCGTTGGGTTTGGTTGCTGTTGATGGTGGGAGCACTGGCAGCCGTGGGGGGATGCAAGTTGTTCAACGCCGACCCTGTCGCTGACTTTGACTGGTCGCCAAACGAGCCGCTGGCGCGCGCGGAGGTCGAGTTCGAGGACGACTCGACGGACGAGGGCGGGCTGTTCGGTGGTGGCGGCATCGTCTCGTGGGATTGGGATTTCGACGACGGCGATTCGGCCAGCGGCCGGAACCCAACGCACGAGTTCGAGACGAGCGGCGACTACGACGTGACCTTGACGGTGACCGACGGGGGCGGGAAGTCCAGTATCGTCCAGAAGACGGTCGAGATCACAGCGAGTCTCGACGGCACATGGCGCGGGAACATCATTGACAACAACGGAATCGCCAACGACATGGAACTCGTCATCCGCCACTCTGCGACCGGTGGAATCTCGGGGGAGTGCTACATGCTCGGCGCGGAGCTTGCCTGCGACGCGATGTCGTTTGACCCCACGACGAAGCGGGTCCGGTTCAACTTGGTGGATCTCGGCATCCGTCTAGATGGGACACTCGATGCGTCCGAGACGCGGATCGAAGGCGATTGGTACATCCTCGGCGCGCCTGTTCAAATGTGGGGCTGGGACGTCTCGCTTCAGTAGCCCGTCAGCGGGATTCTGACTAGCACTCCCGAGAGCCGCAGCCTGCAGTGCAGGCTCTAGGCTGCGGCTCTCTTCTCTCTCCGCAGCGCGGAAAGGCAACCTTGCCTGGCATCGAACGCATCGAACTCGCGCCGGGGTATTCCATCTCCCGAGTCATGAAGGGCTCGTGGCAGCTGGCCGGGGGTCACGGCGACATGGACGTGGCCGGTGCAGTTGCCGACATGCGCCGCTTTGTCGAGGCCGGCATCACGACCTTCGACTGCGCCGACATCTACACCGGCGTCGAGGAGCTGATCGGCGCCTTCCTGCGCGTCTCGCGCGACGCCGTACGATCGGGCGAAGTCCCTCCCATCCAGGTGCACACGAAGTGCGTCCCCGATCTCGATCGGCTCCCGATGCTCTCCCGGCTCGATGTCGAGGCGACCGTCGACCGGTCGCTCCGGCGCTTGGGGGTCGAGCAGCTCGACCTCGTCCAGCTCCACTGGTGGGACTACTCCATCCCCGGGTACGTCGACGCCGCCCAATGGCTCCACGATCTCGAGAAGCGAGGCAAGGTCCGCCACCTCGGCGTGACGAACTTCGACGTCCCGCATCTCGAGGAGATCCTCGACGCGGGAATCCCTGTCTTGTCAAACCAGGTCCAGTACTCGCTGCTCGACCGACGCCCCGAGCCGGAGATGGCGAGCTTCTGTCGAACCCACGGGATCTCTCTTCTGTGCTACGGAACGGTCGCCGGCGGGCTCCTGTCGGACCGCTACCTGGGCGCCGCGGAGCCGTCTCCGCCCTACGAGAATCGCTCTCTCACGAAGTACAAGCTCATCGTCGACGAGTTCGGGGATTGGCGGCTGTTCCAATCGCTGCTCGAGACCGTGCGCGCGATCGCCGACCGCCACGGGGTGAGCCTCTCGGCGGTGGCATCGCGCTACGTCCTGGAAAAGCCGGCGGTCGCCGCCGTGATCGTCGGCGCGCGCAACGATCGTCACGTGTCGGACATCGCGGGGCTGTGCTCGTTCCGCTTCGACGCAGCGGACTTCGCGGCGCTCGGCGACGTCCTGCGCCGCGCCCGCGGCCCGAAGGGTCCTGTCTACGGCCTCGAGCGGATCCGCGACGGCGCGCACGGAGCGATCATGCGCTACAACCTTCAGAAGGAGACGCCGACGTAGTCCTTCGGTGCACGGCGTCGCCGGAGTTGAGATTCCTGGGCTGCGCGGTATACTGAAGTGCGTTGTTGGTAGTTTGCAGTCGCTTTCTTGGAGTTCAGTCCTTCTGCAACCCACGGAGAACGTCCTGCTTCACTAAAGCTCCCAGCATCGAGGAAGGTGTTTAGTATGTCCGATCGCGAAACGGGTACCGTCAAGTGGTTCAACGACGCGAAGGGGTTTGGCTTCATCTCGCGAGAGCAGGGTGAAGACGTCTTCGTGCATTTCAGTTCGATCCGCGGCGCCGGCTTCAAGTCGTTGGCGGAGGGTCAGAAGGTCGAGTTCACGTTGGGTCAGGGACAGAGAGGTCCGCAGGCCGTCGACGTGACGCCCGTTCTCTAGGAACGAGCCGTACGCAAGGCTTCCACGCGGCGCACTTCGGTGCGCCGCTTTTACTTTCGTACGCCGAACGCGCTGCGTCGGTCACGCCAACGTCCTGTATGATGCGGCGTTGCGCTAGGCGGCGACTTCGAGCCGGGTGCCTCTGAAGAGCGCTCGAGGTCAGCCACGCTCACCCACAGGAGGAACCGATGAAGATCACGTTCTGCGGCGCGGCGGGAACGGTCACGGGTTCGTGCCACCTCGTGGAGACGAACGGGCTTCGCGTCCTACTCGACTGCGGGCTGTTCCAGGGGAGCCGCGAGGTCGACGACCGCAATCGCAGTCCGTTTCCGTTCGACCCTGCCGAGCTCGACTTTGTCCTCCTCTCGCACGCCCATCTCGATCATGCCGGCCTGCTCCCCCGTCTCGTGCACGACGGGTTCGCCGGCCGCATCCTGTGCACGCCCCCCACGGCCGACATCGCCAAGCTCATGCTTGCCGACTCGGCCCACCTCCAGGTTGAGGAAGCCGCCTACCGCGCCCGCAAAGCGAAGCGCCGCGGCGAGGCCGGAATCCCGCCCCTCTACGACATGGACGACGTCCTCCGCTGCGTCGACCGGTTCCGCCCGGTCGGCGGATACGACGTTTCCACAGACCTCGAGAAAGGGATATCGTGCGTCTTCCACGACGCCGGCCACATCCTCGGCTCGGCGTGCATTGAGCTTCGCACGTCGAACGGACGGCTCTTGTTCAGCGGCGATCTCGGCAACCGCCACCAGCCGATCGTCCGGGATCCCAGCACGCCGCCGCGCGTCGACGTGGTCCTCGTCGAGTCGACGTACGGCGATCGCCTTCACCGATCGATCGCGGACTCCGTCGCGGAGCTTCGCAGCGCGATCCATGAGGTCATCCCCGGCGGCGGGAACGTCCTTGTCCCGTCGTTCGCCCTGGAGCGGGCACAGGAAGTCCTGTACGAGCTCTTCCTCCTGTGGACTCGCGGCGATCTCCCGCAATGCCGAATCTACCTCGACAGCCCGCTCGCAACGTCGACGACCCGCGTGTTCGCGCGGTTTTCCGACTACTTCGACGACGAGGGCAAGAAGGTGTTCTCCAAGCGGCCGAACCCCTTCGAGTTCCCGCTCCTTCACTACACCCAGACGACCGACGAGTCGAGGCAGATCAACGCCCAACCGGGCGGCAACGTGATTATCGCCGGAAGCGGCATGTGCAACGGCGGAAGAATCTTGCACCACTTGCGCCACAACCTCTGGAACGCCTCCGCCGGAGTCGTGTTCGTCGGATACCAGGCCGCAGGAACCCTCGGTCGACGGATCGTCGAGGGCGCAAGAAACGTGAACCTCTTCGGAGAGGAGATCGCCGTCCGCGCCAAGGTATGGACGGTCAACGGCTTCTCGTCGCACGCCGATCAGCCGATCCTGATGGACTGGATCGGCAAGGCCATGCCTCGCGACCTGTTCCTCGTCCATGGGGAGTCGAAGGCTCAGGCTGCCCTCCAAAGCAAGATCCAATCGGAGCTTGGGATTGTTCCGCGCATCCCCGCGTGGAGGGAGACGGCGACGGTCTGACCGTCCGCCCCGGCGGCCTCGGAGCTTGGAGACGCTTCCGAGACGCTGGCGCTCCAGAATCGGCGCGGTGGAGTGATGCTGCGGCCGAGACTTCGCCTCTGACCGTCCCGATGAGGTTGTTAGCTCGCGCCGCAGCGTTCTCCACTCTATCACTTTTCGCTAGTTCTTGGAAGCCTGCGGAGTCCAATTCGAAGAGGTATGATCCGCCGTCTTCCACGGGTCGTCCGTTTCCTGCGGTTCGCTACAAGGAGCAGCAAGCCATGAGTCTGTTCAAGGCTCCGAGCCGAGATGAGATCCTGACCGCGCACCCGATCCGCATGATGGTGCGGATCGGCGCTCCCGCCGTCGTTTCGTCCGTGCTCTTCTCGCTCTACAACCTCACGGATGCGTACTGGATCGGCCACCTCCAGGGCGCGAGCGCCATCAGCGCCATGGCGGGCATCCAGAGCTCCTGGCCGTTCGTCTGGTTCACGATCTCCCTGATCGC
>JBFYQP010000110.1:0-4682 GCA_041302745.1 Candidatus Bipolaricaulota bacterium
ATCTGTGGAACCTCTACACGGAAGGCTGGGGTGCGGGCGGCACGTCGCTCTACAAGGACGTGAACATCACGCAGATGTACGCGCCTTGGTACACGAACATGCCGGGCGGCGGCGAGGCGACGTGGTGGAACTACCAGAGCGCCGACCTCGATGCCTGGACGCAGAAGATCATCTACGGTCAGTTCGCGACCCTCGACGAGTACTGGACCCTCATGACGAAGTCCACCGCCGAGGGGCTGAAGGAAGCCGTCCGCGTCTACTTGGTCGAGCAGAGCAGCTACTTTGCCGTCAACAAGGGCGCGTTCGAGACCCGGTTCCTGTACGGCCTCGGCGACGGTATCAACAACTTCTCGATGTACTCGATGGCCCCGGTGAACAAGGACCGGCCGGTGCGCGTGACGCAGTACTCGGCGCGCGGATCGCTCTTCCTGAACGCCTGGGACCCGATCGGCACGCAGGGCTTCAATGACATGTACGCTGCGAACATCATCCAGCAGGTCACGGAAGCCACCACGAACAACGCACCCGGCTCGGCGGCCTACACGCCGATCCTCGTGAGTTGGAAGAACATGAACGTCCAGGTCGATTTCGCCGCGGACGGCACGGCGGTCGGCAAGATCAAGGTGCCGGCGGCCGCTGTTGAGTGGAACTCGACGCAGAAGGCGTGGGTTTCGACCGGCGGCGAGGTCGCGTGGGCCGAGGGCGACTACAGCTCTCACTTCCCGAAGTCGCACGACGGCAGCGAGATGTCGCTCCTTGACTACGCTGCGGCGGAAGGCTTCGCCACCGACTGGGCGACCGAGGACGTCCCCGGCGATGTGTACTACGATTCCGCCTACTCTTCATCGGTAGCCCCGGGATTCGCCTACACGCACGGGTCCGTCTGGAACTTCAAGGACGGCACGCTCCACACCTACTTCGACAACAACTTCCCGCCCGACATCGACCGCGTCGGCGCGTCGGGTGTCCCGGCGCTCTATCCGCGCGCGGCCAACCACGCCCAGGGCATCAAGTGGACCGTGGTTGAGGCCCTCGGGAAACTCGTCGCCGAAGGCAGCGCTTCGGGGACCGTCTACTCGTTCACGCAGCAGAGCGGCGTGACCGAGGTCGACATCCTCGTTCCGGCCATCGTCGCCGACATCCGCGCGAAGCTCGTCGAGATGAAGGCCGCCAAGTTCGTCCCGGCGTACCTCGTCCCGCTGCTCCCCGCGGCCGGCAAGACGGTCGATGACATCGTCGCGATGTACCAGCAGGCGATCGACTTCATCGATGCGCACGGCCACGCGTACATCGGCAACGGCGGCTTCTACATCGATTCGTTCGACCCTGCCAACAGCCAGATGACCCTCAAGGCGTACCGCGATGCGAGCTATCCGTTCTCGGGCCAGTACTGGCTCGACACGATGGAAGTCGGCGTGGCGCGCGTTGACCAGGTCATCCTTCCGAACTCCGCGAAGGCTGGGGCCGACGTGGCGATCACGGTGAAGGCAAGCGAAGGCCGCTATCCGTACGACGTCTTCGAGCCGGCCAGCCAGGCCGTGGTCTCGCTGGTGCTCGTGACGGACGCGGGCGAGACGACGATTGCGGCGAAGCTGACGCAGGCCGGAACGTACGCGGCTGTCATCCCGGGTAGCCTGACGAAGGGTCTGGCCGCCGGGGCGTACACGGTCGTCGCGATCGCTTCCCCCGCGAACGGTCTTCCGTCCGCGACGGGCGCTACGCTGCTGCTCCAGTAGGATCGGAGGACGCAGAGGTAGATAGGCCTAGAGAAGGCAACTAGATCGGGCGGTGTCGGATGCGCCTCGGCGCGGACACCGCCCGTTTTCTTGCGCGGGACGGAAAGGAGAGGCAAGCGACATGTACTGGAAGTACGCGATCCGTCGCGTGATCTACGCCTTCATCATGTTCGCCGTGATCGTGTTCATCTTCTCTGCGATCTTTAACTCCGTGGCCGACAGGGTCATGCGGGCGCAGATCCAGGAGACGGTGAACGGCGAGTCGAGGGCGTGGCTCCGCCAGGGACAGCAGCGCAGCCAGGACCAGTTCCTCGTGTGGAAAGCGCAACGTCACGATGAGCTCACGAGGATGTACCATTTGGATGAGCCGCTCATGGGCCGAATCTTCTGGCGAAGCATCGACACCATCACCTTCCGTCTTGGCCAATCAACGATCATCCGCTCGCAGCAGGGCTCGCAGAACGTGATGACGATCGTGACCGAGCGAATCCCACGGACGCTCCTTCTGTTCGGGACCGTCACGGTGATTGACATCGTCCTGGGTGTGTGGCTCGGAATGCGCAAGGCGCGGAAGGCTGGCGGTCTGATGGACAAGACGACGTCGGTCGGAACGATGATCGTCTACGGCATGCCGGCGTGGTGGCTCGGAATGTTGTTCATCATGTTCTTCGCGTTCACGATGCCGTTGTTCCCATCGGGGGCCATGCATTCCACGCCGCCCCCTGAGGGCATCGGCTACGTCTTGGATCTCGTCTACCACATGGTCCTGCCGGTCCTCACCCTCGTCTTCCTCGGGTTCTGGGGAACGGCGTACATCACGCGGAACATCGTCCTCGGGACGATGCAGGAGGACTTCATCATGTCCGCGCGTGCGCGCGGAATCTCCGAGCGGAGGGTCCTGTTCGGCCACACGCTGCGCGCCTCGGCTCCCCCGATCGTGACGTTCTCGGTGCTCTCGCTTCTGGGGGCGTTCTTTGGAGCGATCATCTACGAAGGGATCTTCAGTTGGCCCGGAATGGGGAGCCTCTATTGGCAGTCCGTTCAGCAGAACGACATCCCGGTTCTGATGGGGAACCTGTCGATGACCACGGGGCTTTACATTGCCGGGCTTGCGTTTCTTGATCTGATCTACGGCTTTCTCGATCCCCGCGTGAAGGTGGGTGGCAAGGCATGAAGCGCGACAGACTAGCACAGCTCCGCTCCTTCTGGGGCGAGTTTCGGCAGGTTCGTTTCGGCATGGTCGGCGTCGCGCTGCTCGTCGTCTTCCTGGTGCTGGTTTTCTTCGAGCGGCCTCTTCTCACGTACCGAGACGTGAATTCGCGGTGGCGGGACATGATGTACTGGACGGACTCCCCGCGCTACGCGCTGCCGGTTTGGGTGAACTGGTTCACGAGCAAGGACTACGCCAAGTCGGCGGTGATCACGGCGCAGAACGTTCAGGAAGCGGAGGGCGTCCGCAGGACGACGATGGAGTTCCCGTACGAGTTCAAGGCGGGTCGGCCGCCGAGCGACGTGCTCCTGCAACTGGCTCTGACCGGACAGGTTTCGCTCACGATGGACATCGTGCGTCCCGATGGCCGCAGCGTGACCTACCAGAAGAACACGTCGAGCAGCGGATCCCAGGTTCTTCGCATCTCGGTGGACCAGAACCTGCGTGAGCGCGTGTTCCAGATGGTGGCGTCGGCCGAAGATCCGGCCGTGGCGTCGTCCCGAAACCCAAAGCAGATCAACTCGGTCGGCGTCCTGTTTGGCAAAGCTCAGCCTGGAGTGCTCTCCAACCCGCAGATCCTGAACGGGACGTACACGATCAAGTTGGACGTGACGTGCGTCGGAGCCACAGCGAAACTGGACAGCGCCAAGGTCATTGTTGCGGGCGGAGTCTCGGGGATTCTCGGGACGGACGCCCAGAAGCGCGACCTGTGGAGCGGCCTCGTCGCGGGAACCAAGTGGGCTCTCATCATCGGGCTCCTGACGTCGGTGATTGCCGTCGTCGTCGGGGTGATCTACGGAGTCGCCTCCGGGTACTTCGGCGGCTGGGTGGACTCGCTCATGAACCGTGTCTACGAGATCTTCGTGAGCATCCCGCTCCTTCCGATCCTCATCGTGCTCAGCGCGGTGTTCAAGCCGAGCATCTGGATCATGATCACCATGATGTGCGTCTTCTTCTGGGTCGGCCCGGTGAAGACCGTCCGGTCGATCGCGCTCCAGCTGAAGGAGAACGCGTACATCGAGGCGGCGCACGGACTTGGGGCGTCGCACCGGAGGATCCTGTTCAAGCACATGATCCCGCAGCTCGTTCCGTATGCGTTCGCTTCGATGGCCCTCGCTGTTCCGGGCGCGATCACGTACGAAGCCAGCATCAGCCTGATCGGGCTCGGCGACGCGACCGTCGTCACGTGGGGGCAGATTCTGTTCGACGCGTACTCGAGCGGTGCGGTGCTGCAGGGGATCTGGTGGTGGATTGTTCCGCCGGGTCTCGCGATCGCCCTCATGGGCATGACCTTTGCGTTCATCGGATTCGCGATGGACACGATTCTGAACCCCAAGCTGAAGACGAGATAGGGAGTAGGGAATGGAGAAGGAACGAGTCCTGGAAGTCCAAGACCTCGAGCTGCACTACTTCACCCGCAAGGGGGTCGTCAGGGCGGTCGACAAGCTCTCGTTCTTCCTGCGGAAGGGCGAGACGCTGGGGGTCGTGGGCGAGTCCGGGTGCGGCAAAACCACCATGGGCACGGCGCTCTTGAACATGCCGACGCCGCCGGGGCGGATCGTCGCCGGGAGGATCCTGTTGGACGGGCAGGACATCCTCAAGCTGTCCGAGAACGAACTGCGACGTCGGGTGCGCTGGGAGACCATCGCGATGGTGTTCCAGGGGGCGATGAACTGCCTCACCCCGGTGTACACGATCGAGAAGCAGATGCGGGAAACGCTGCAGCAGCACCGAAC
>JBFYQP010000118.1:0-3673 GCA_041302745.1 Candidatus Bipolaricaulota bacterium
CTCGCCGTCGTCGGACTGCGAATCGCCCCGTTCATCGCGACGCTCGGTGTGATGTCCTTGTCTCGCGGCGTCGTCTTCCTGATCACGCACGGACCGGTCGGCTCGATCGGCCGAGGCTTCCGTGCGTTCTCGCGTGGCGCCGTCGGGCCGGTCCCAGCGGCCTTCTTCATCGTCGTCGCGGCGTTCGCGATCGCGATCCTCGTGATGAACGCGACGCGGTACGGGCGGCACGTGTTCGCCGTCGGCGGCAGCCAGGAGGTCGCGCGGCTGGCCGGAATCCGCGTCCGTTCGGTGGTCTTCTCGACCTTCCTCGTGAGCGGCGTCTGCGCCGCGGTGGCCGCGCTGTACCTCACGAGCCGGACGGGGTCGGCGAGTCCATCGGTCGGCCCGGAGTTCGCGCTCGACTCGATCATCGCCGTCCTCATCGGCGGCATCCCGTTCGGCGGCGGGCGCGGCAACATCCTCGGAGTTCTGGCCGGCGTCCTGTTGCTCGCCGTCCTCGGGAATCTTCTCTCGGCCTGGAACCTGAGCAGTTGGTACTACCAGATCGCGCGCGCGCTTGTGCTGCTCGCCGCGATCGCCGTCGTCAAGAAGGAGGCATGATGTCGTTTCGAGTCGCCGTCGCACAGATGAACAGCGAGACCGGCGCCGTCGCCAAGAACCGCGACAAGGCGCTCCGTCTCATCGAAGGCGCCGCCGCGCTGGGAGCCCAGATCGTCCTCGTCCCCGAGACGTTCACGACCGGCTACGACATTGCGAAACAGCTCGACGCGCTCGCTGAGCCGATTCCCGGTCCGACGACGGCCGCGCTCGGCGAAGTGGCGAAGAGCCGGCACGTCTACGTCTACGCGAGCATGGTCGAGAAGGGGGCGGGCAAGTACCACAACACCGGCGTCCTCATCGGCCCCGACGGGAAGCTCGTTCACGCCTACCGCAAGATTCACCTGTTCGCCGCGGAGAAAGCCATGTTCGCGCCCGGCGACAAGGCCGCCGTCGTCAAGACCGAGCTCGGAACCTTCGGACTCACGATCTGCATGGATCTCCTCTTCCCCGAGTACATCCGCGGCCTCGTCCTGTCCGGCGCGGAGGTCATCTTGAACAGCACCGACTGGCTGCGTTGGGGACCGCTCGACGAGTGGCAGTGGTGCCACGAGCAGCCGCGGGCTCTGGCGCGGACTCGCGCGCTCGAGAACACCGTCGGACTGGCGATGGCCTGTCAGTGGGGCGAAGACGGTGCCTACACGAAGTTCGGCCACTCCTGCATCGTCAGCCCGTCGGGTCGCGTGCTCGCCGCGATGGAAGCAGGCGAGGGGTTCGCGATGCACGAGCTCGGAATGGAGAAGGTCGGCGACTGGCGCAAGATCGGGACCTATCTCGCCGATCGGAAAGAGCACATGGAGCTCTACCGCGGGATGCTCGATCTCTAGGAGGTCAGCGGGTTCCGGGCTCGGCTGCTCGTGACGGAGTCGGTTGCGCGAACCACCCGAACGCGCATAGACTGGCCTGCACAACAGACGAGGGGGAGATCGCGATGTGGTTCCATGATGGGATGAGCGGTTGGGCGTTCCTCGGAAACCTCTGGAGCATCTTGTCGTAGGTCGTCCTGATCGGCCTCATCGTCTGGGTCATCACCCGCTTCTCGCACCGCGGGCACGACGAGCCCCGTGGCTCGGAGAAGCAAGATGCGTTCGAGATCGCGAAGCTGCGCTACGCGAAGGTCGAAATCACGAGAGAGGAGTTCGACGAGATCAAGCGAAACCTCGCAGCGCCGTAACCTTTTCGCTAGTCGGGCTAGACGAGCAGCTCTCTCGAGCGAACGAAGTACTCGACGCCGGAGACGACGGTGAGCGCGATGGCCAGACCGAGCGCCTTCGAATGTGATCTTGATCCAGGACGCCACCATCAGCGGCCGCGGGACACTGTCAAGATGACAGAGCACCCAGAGGCATGCGCCCATCGTCAGGTGTCGTCTACGGGGAAACGAAGAGCGTGGCTCGAACCCTGCGGATCTCTGTTCCGCTCACGACCGTCATCACACAAACGTAGACTCCTCGGCCGACCGGAAGCCCGTCACTCGCTATGCCGTCCCAGGCGACCTCGTCGCCCGCCTGACGGTCGCTCGTCCAGACAAGCTCGCCTGCCAGCGTGAAGACATTCACCCAGACGACCGACGGGGTTGTCAATCTGCAGGCGTTCGTCCAGCTGAACTCGGCAGGGCCGTGGCTTGGATTCGGAAACACGAGCATTTCGCCTCTGGAGACGGGATCATCCTTAGCTGGCTCCACTTCCGCGGCGTCGGGCGAACTCCCACGATCGGCGTCTCCGGGACGGATGTTCAGAACTCCGTACTCCGTGACGTTGTAGCCTCCCGGAAGGTCGTCGGGAAGAGCGTACCAGGCGTCAGCGTTTCCGCCCCAGCCCAGGTTCAGATGGTATGCCTGGGTGACGGGATCGTAGCCATCGCAGACGACGATGTGACCGATTCGAGTCCCGGCGCGCGCGAGACAGAGGAGAGTCGGGCATCCCTCGCCAAGATCGCGACGAACGTCGGAGTAGAACGCCTCCGCTGACTCATAGAAAGGGCTCCCCCACGACGCATTGACGCAGGTCTTGATGTCGGCCGACCGATAGCCCCAGATGCCGGGTCTGACGTCCGTCGCGAGGGGGCTTCGAGATCCGGCAAGAGCTACGGCGGCATCTACGAGGAGAGCCCCGGACCCCTCGGACGCGTAGTCCGTGCGGACGGAGACGCCCGCGGCCCACGTCAAGTCTCGCATCGTGGTGTCGATCGGATTCCTCCACGACGACTGGCTGTAGGCGATGTCCGGCATGTTCGCCTCGGTGGCGTCAATCGAGATGCCGCGCGACCTTGTGCGATAGCTGTCACTCGGCAGGAACGTGACCCGCTCAGGAAATCGCCAATAGGCAATGACTTGCCCGAGAGCTGTCGCGAGACACCCCGAGAGGCTGCGCTCGCTCCTGACGGAATCTACGGGACACCGATCGTTCCACGGAGAAGACTGGCTCCATGTAGGAGTCTCGAGGAGCGGTCCTACAGGCTCGGTTGCGGGTTCGGCTGTTGGGGCAGTCTCCGGCGTGAGAGCGCGCTCCCAGCTCTCGGCGGCCTTGGCCTGCGCCTGATCGGGCACGAGGCCGGCATCGAGTGCCGCCTTGCGCAGTGCCAAGTCGCCGACGGCGATAGCACAGACAATCCCTGCTTCGTCTGTCAGGGAGAGGGCTCCCGAGGCCTCCCCAGAGTACGCGACAACCATGGGGAGCCTCGTATCGGCGGAGAGAATGAGGAACCCCGAAGGCTCAACTGACACTAGATACGCGACGATCTCGCCTTGTGATGTTGCCAACGGCAGCGTCGATGCGACCCGGCACTGATCTAGACTGCGTGCTGCAGAATCGCGCAACGTCTGCAGAGCGTCCTGCGCCGCGATCTCCGCTTCGATCACTCCGACGGCGCGTCCGAGCGACAGGATCGGAAGAACCGCTACCAGGATGAATACCGCAGCCGCTGTGTACCTACTCGCCCGAAGCATCCACGACCACCATAAGGTGATCGTTCCTGATTGCTACGGATTGTAGACGGTTGCCAGACACCCTCCGCCAGGGAGGGCTAGACCGGAAGATTCTCCTCGCACACGTCAGGGATGTGGCGGACTAC
>JBFYQP010000138.1:0-2566 GCA_041302745.1 Candidatus Bipolaricaulota bacterium
TGTGAAAGATGAGCGACGACACGTGCCCTCCTTCGTCTCTAGAGAGACGCACGCGGACACGCCGTCGAAGAAGAGGAAGAACAGAGACGAGAACGCAGCCCACGCGCGTCCATTGCGCGGCTGCACGCCAGCCGCGGATGTCCGTCGCGATTGATGTCTGGGCTACTCCGTCATCGGGATGCCTCCCTGAGTCACTCTACGTCAGTATAGCGGCCGCGTCCGGCCGCCGCTCAACGTACGGGCCGGCTCACGGACTACAGCTTCACCCCCATCGACTTGTGCGGCGTCTCACAGAGGACTTCCGATTCGTCACAGGTCCCCGACCCTCGCTATAGTCGCGGGGGGACAACCCGAAGGAAAGGAGCGACGGATGAAGGGAAACGCCAAGGTGATCGCTAGGCTGAACGCCCGATTGGCCGAGGAGTTGGCGGCCGTGAATCAGTACATCCTTCACTCGGAGATGTGCGCAAACTGGGGGTACGGGAAGCTCCACGAAGTGATCGAGAAGCGGGCGATCGACGAGATGAAGCACGCCGAGATGCTCATCGCCCGGATCCTGTTTCTCGAAGGGAAGCCGACGGTCAGCAAGCTCGCCGACATCCACGTCGGCGACAAGGTCGACACGCAGTTCAAGAACGACCTCGCCGCCGAGCACGGCGCCGTCAAGGCCTACAACGACGATATCCACTCCGCCGACGAACTGGGAGACGGGGGGACCCGCGACCTTCTCGAGAAGATCCTGAATGACGAAGAGGATCACGTGGACTGGATCGAGGCGCAGATCGACCAGATCGCGCAAATGGGGATTCCGAACTACCTCGCCGAGCAGCGCGGCTAGCGGGAAGCCCTGCGGCGTGCCCACTCGTCGCGTGTGATCTCGTAAACGTAGTGTGGGACGGGCGTCGTGAAGTCCCGCATCGACGCGGGAAACCCGGCGACGCCGTAGCCAACGCGATTCATCCCCGCCGATTCCTGCATCCGGATGGAGGCAATGTTCGCCACGTTCGGCGTACCTCGGACGAGGGTGCAGGTCGTACGCAAGAATGCCTGATCGACGAGCGCCGCCCACAACTCGCGGCCGTATCCGCGGCCCCAGAAGGACGGATGGAGCTTGATGTCCGGCTCGCTCACCCCGTCCGCGTCCGGCGCTCCGAGCATGCACTGGCCGATGCGTTCGCTCGTGCGGAGTTGCGCAATCAGGAGCGCATCACTGCCGCGACCCCGCTCGAGGCGACGAGGGACGTCCTCCGCCGCCGTCGGGATGCCGTTCGGAAACCCGACGAACCGCATGACCCGGGCATCGCTCCACAGCGAGACGATGAACGGGACGTCCCCGGGAACCGCGTCTCGAACCAGAAGATCGCGAGTCTCGAACCGCACGCGCACCTCACTTACGTCTGGCACCGCGGGCAAACGTAGCAGGACCCGCCGAGGTACTGGATCTTCGCGATGGGCGTGCCGCAGGTCGGACACGGCCGCCCGGCGGCGCGCCCGTCGAGCCGCGGCGTGTATCCACCGGGCCTGTCGAAGAGATCCCGCTCGGTGTCGCGGCCGCCAAGATCCACCGCCTCCCGAAGCGTCCGCCGGAGCGCGTCGTACAACGCGCTCCTCTCGTCCGGCGACAGGCTCGACGCCTTGCGCTTCGGACTCAGACGGGCGCGGAACAGGATGTCCTGCAAGTATCCATTCCCGATGCCTGCGACGTTCGGGGAGTGGGTCAGGAAGGCCTTGATCGGTTTGTTCTCCCCCGCCGCGTGGCGGTCCAGGCGCTCGAAGAATGCGGCCTCCGTGAACGAAGCGTCGAGCGGTGTGAACGCAAGCGTCCCCGCGTACGGATGTTGTGCGATCTCCGCTTCCGTCAGCACCCCGAGGAACCCCCACATCTGGATCGCAAGCGTGAGCTTGGCCCCGTCGTCGAACTCCGCGATCCAATGCCGCTTCACGGGAACCGGCGTCCCCGCCGGGTGGAAGAGGAGGCGCCCGCCGAACTCGCCGAAGAGGAGCGTCCGCCCGCCGTCCAACGCGCAGAAGATCCATCGCCCCCGCGACGAGGCCCCCTCGACACGGCGGTCGATCAGAACCTTCTGGAACGCGGGCGTGTCGGGCGAAAGGAAGAGGAACTTCGGGCGCCCTGCAGGCACGTCCACGCGGACGATCCTCTTTCCGGCGATCGCCTCGTGGAGTTGGTTCGCCAGGTGGATGACCTCCGGAAGCTCGAACATGCCGTCCTCCTATTCGATGCGCTCGAGGCCCAGGTAGCGTGCCTGGGGGAACCCGTGCTCCAGATCCTCCCAGAAGACCCCCTTCAGGATCGCAGGATAGACCGTCCAGTCGGCCATCTCGCCGCGGGATGCGAAGCGTGCCTCGACGACGAACGCCTCGTCCGGATCTCGGCGTTCGACGGTCGGCGTCCCGGCGCCTGCGCAGGCAAGGATCCAGAACTTGCAGAAGTGGAGATCCCGTTCCAGGAACTCCTGGATGTAGACGACGCGCTCCGGCGCGACGTCAAGGCCGGTCTCTTCGTAGGTCTCCCGCCGGGCGCAGTCGAAGATGGACTCCTCGCCGC
>JBFYQP010000155.1:0-6891 GCA_041302745.1 Candidatus Bipolaricaulota bacterium
ACGCGGGGTCCAGGCGGAGGCATGCGAGAGCGTGATCCTTGCCTGCGACGAACGCGGCTTCCTTCTCCGCGTCTGCTGCCGAGTACGCCGTCGCAAGCTCGAAGTACGCCTGAGCGAGACGATTCAGAACGCGCGCCTGCAGAGCGACGTCGGTTGCATCGAGAAGGGGTAACGCTTCCTCGTACAAGCAAATGGCCTCCCTGAGGCGGCCCTCGTACGCGTCGAAGTCGAACGTCCCGGTCGATCGGTCGAAGAGGGCGTCCGCTTGCTCCACGAGGAAAGCGGGCGAGGCAGACTCCGCCGCAAGGGCCGACAGGGCGGCGAATCCGACGACGATGGCCGCGACAACGAGTGCGCTACGCTTCAAGGGGCTCCTCCTCTCTCCATTGCCACGCGGGCCGCACGAGCAGGGGTGTTTGACAATCCCTGACCCCTTGCGGCAGACTGGCAAGTCTATCACACAAGAAGGCGAGGGGGCCAGGATGAAGAGAAGAGTTCGCGTGATGGCAGTGGCGGGCCTTGCGTGCGGGGTTCTCCTGTGCAGCACGGGGTGCCTGCTCAATGTCTTCCAAACGGCACGCACACTCGGAGCAGGCAACGTAGCGCTCGTGCTCGGGACAGGGCTGTTCGACCTCGACCTCGACGAAGCGACGCACGCCTACTGCTTGACTCCGGAGGTGCGACTGGCCGTCGGAATTGCCGACGGCGTGGACCTCGGAATCGACACCGCCTTTCTCGTTCCGCTGGAGGGCGGAGACGCCGCCTGGGCAGGCACGACGGCCGACCTGAAGTTCGCCCTGTTCGATCAGCCGGACACGTTCGCCCTCGCCCTTGGATTCGGAGGAGGCACCAGCATTGAGACGCTTGGCTGGCAAGTGTTCGGAGAGGTGTTCCTGGACAGCAACGCCAGGTACTTCCCGGTCTTCTTCGCCTACGTGCCCCAGGTGATGCTCTCGGCCAGCGGGGTCATCCACCACGTGACGGGAGGGCTGAAGCTCCCGATCTCCGAGAAGGTGCGCATGCTCATCGAGGTGAACTGGAACTCGCTGACGTTCTTTGGGTACGGGTTGGCCCTCGAGGTCGGGTTCTAGCGAGGCGCCCCGGGGCTCGCCTCGGATCGCGTCGATTGTGGCGGTCTTGTACCGTGCTGAGGCCGCCGGTAGGATGAAGCGCCTCCCGCAGCGGAGAGGCGACGACTGGAAGGGGCAAGGAGGAGGTATGCGTCTTCGAACGGGTACCGCGGCCATCGCGGTGGTTGCGCTGTCAGCGGTCATGCTTCTCTCGTGGGCTGCCGCGGCCGCCGATGGCTTTCGGGAAGGCTATGAACTGGGTGTCGAAGAAGGGAAGAAGGATGCGCCGCTGATCAACATCGTGTGGGGAGTCCTCGGCGGAGTCATCGCCTTCGGCGTCGCGGCCTTCAGCGCTCCTCCGGATCCGTCGGCAATGCGGATGCAGCAACTCGAGGGGAAGTCGTCCGACTACAAGGCCGGGTACTTCGAGGGGTACGCTCAGGGCCGCCAGAACATGCGCCTCTTGTACATCGGGGGCGGTGCGATCCTGCCGACCCTGCTTCTTCTCGTTCTCCTGGGAATGTAGGGCCAGCGCTCCCTTGCGTCGCCAGCGCGACGTTGTGGGAGCCCGGGAAGATGGCGCTCGATCCTCGCGGATCGGGCGCTTTCATTTTTCCTACGAGTCCTCTACGCCACGGCCTCTGCGAGGGTGCGAGCGATCTTCCGGTCGGCCACGGAGAGCGCGTAGCGCTGCAGATCCTGAAGCCCGACCCAAGAGAGGTCTGCGCAGCCGAGGGCGCGCGGGCGGACGCCCCTGTGTCGGCAATCGTAGACGTGGAGAGACATCCGGAAGTGCGAGTAGGCATGCTCGACGGTCGTGACGCGTCGGCCGACGGTGACCTCGATGCCGAGTTCCTCGTGCAGCTCGCGGCGAAGCGCTTCCTCGAAGGTCTCGCCAACCTCCACCGTGCCGCCGGGGAATTCCCACATCCCGCCGAGCATGTCGTCCGCCAAGCGTTGAGCGATGAGGACGCGCGGACGTCGTGATCCCGGACCCTGCCAGCGCTCCCAGATCACGCCGGCGACGACGTCCCGGTGGGGGACACTCGGTCGTTTCGGCTTCTGGGGGAAGTGGGCGACGACCTCTCTGTGATGTGCATCACATTCGGCGGCCACCGGGCATGCGCCGCAGCGAGCGTTTCGGGGCGTACAGATGCGGGCTCCGAGGTCCATGAGCGCCTGATTCACCACGCCAGCTCGGTCTCCTCGCACGAGGGCCTCAGCAGCCGCGCGCAGCGCCGCGCGAGTTGTCGCGCGGGCGGGGTCGCCCTTCACGCAGAAGAGCCGAGACGTCACCCGAATCACGTTCCCGTCGAGCGCGGGTTCGTTCGCACCGAACGCGATCGACGCCACCGCGGCGGCCGTGTACGAACCCACTCCGGGGAGCCGCACCAGACGCTCGGCAGAGTCCGGGAAGACGCCGCCGTAGTCACGCATGACGGCGATCGCGGCACGATGAAGGTTGTGAGCCCTCCGGTAGTAGCCGAGTCCTTCCCAGGCCTTCAGCACGTCGTCGATCGGCGAGCGGGCAAGGCGTTCGACCGTCGGGAACCGCCTGAGGAATGGCTCGAAGTACCGAAGCGCTGTCTCGACACGGGTTTGCTGCAGCATGACCTCGGAGACCAGAATGGCGTACGGATCCGACGTCTGCCGCCAGGGAAGGTCCCGGGCTTCGGTCCCATACCAGGCGAGCAGTCGACGCTGGATCCGGCCGCAGGATCGTCCGTCCTTCCGCATGGGAGGCGGCCTTGCGTGCTACCGACCTCGCGCGAGCAGGCGCATGTAGTCCCCCGTCGCCTCGAACTGCTCGAGGTGGAACGTGGCCTCCACGATGCGTTCGATCCTCCGATCCGGGAGGATGGAGGATGCGTTCGACCGGAACTTCTCGGCGACGTCGTCGTCGGAGAGCGGGCGCTCCGGACTTCCCTTCGCGTAATCCTCCTGGCGCGTGTACGACTCGCCGCTCTCGGTCGTGACCGTGACGACGGCGCGCTTCACTTTCGGGAAGAGAGCGTCGATGGCCGGCTCGGCGACGACCTGGATCTTCCCGAGCAGGCTCCGCACGAAGGGGTCGGCCAGCGCGTCGGCCTCGAAGTCGGACGGCAGGACGTTGCCCTTGGCGGCGGCGACGGCAATGCAGTAAGGGAGAGAGTGATCCGCCGTCTCCTTCGTCTTCGGGTCGTACTTCGACGGATCGGAGAGGATGTCTGCCCCCCGCGTCGTGGTCTTGACGAGGATCGATCGGAGAGAGTGCGGATCGACCTTGTTCTCCTCCATGACCTCGAGCAGGGCGGTGATCGGCTGGTGCGTGAGCGCCTCCGTGGGGAACGCCTTGTACCCGCACTCGGTGATCAGAAACTCCGAGCCGAGGCCGCGGGTCATAACCTCGGCGTCCCACGTGACGTTGCCGAGAACGTGGAACACGCCCTCCTTCCCCTCGAACACCTCGACGGGTCCCGTGTACCCGGTGGACGCAAGCACGGCGGCGCGAACGCCGGCCTCGGTCGCCATCGGATCGGCTGTGTTCTTCATGTTCGTCAGATGGCCGGCGACGACGCCCCCGAGCGTGAAGTGGCTCGAGCCGCTGATCCCGCACGCCGCGACCAGCTGATCCTCGGAGAGCCCGAGCATCCGCCCGGCGACGAAGGGGCTTACGAACTGCGTCAGGGTCGCGTGATGCCAGCCGACTTCGCGTACGCCGGGGGTCGCCGCAAGGCAGAGGCGCATCTCGAGTTCGTACGCGATGAGCATCCCGACGATGAGCTCTCGTCCGTCCAGCTTGCGATGCTCGGCCGGCGCCAGCGCGGCGGGGAGGATGTCCGACGGGTGGCTCGGGTCCTGCTTCCAGTAGATGTCGTTGTAGTCCATGGCGCGGATCAGGAGCGCGTTCATGAGCGCGGCGTTCGCGATGTCCGTCCGTGTGCCGTGTCCGATGATCGTGGCCTGCGACTTGCCGCCGACGCGGCGCACGTACTCGTAGGCCTGAAGCATGTCCTCGTGGTCGACGGCGGCGAGGGCGCACCCGATCGAGTCGAGCAGGAATCGTTTCGCCTCGTGTCGCGCCGCCTGAGGGATGCCGTCGTATCCCAACCCGAGGGCGAACTGCGCCATTCTTCGACTGATCGACGTCATCGTTGCCTCCTAGGCGAGCGCGGCGATGACCGCGTCGGCCATGCCGCTCGTCGTCGTCGTCCCTCCCATGTCGTACGTCCTCGCCTTCCCTTCGGCGACGACGCGGGCAATGGCTCGCTCGATGCGCTCGGCCTTCTCGTGCTCGCCGAGGTGATCGAGCATCAGACGCGCGGCCTGAATCGTGGCGATCGGGTTGACCTTGTTCATTCCCGCGTACTTGGGAGCGGAGCCGTGCGTCGGCTCGAACACGGCGTAGTGATCGCCGATGTTGCCCGCCGAGGCGAACCCGAGACCCCCGACGAGCTGCGCCGCAAGGTCCGAGATGATGTCGCCGAACAGGTTGGTAGAGACCAGAATGCCGTAGTCTTGTGGGTTCTTGACGAGCCACATGCACATCGCGTCGATGTTCGTCTCCCACAACTCGATTCCCGTGTACTCCGCCGCCATCGCGCGCGCCTCGCGGATCATCAGCCCCGAAGTCTCGCGGATGACGTTGGCCTTCTCCACGACGGTGACCGTCTTGTACCCGTACTTCTTTGCGTGTTCGAACGCGCTCTTCAGGATCCGGCGGCACCCGCCACGCGTGACGATGCGGGCGGAGATGGCCATGTCCTCGTTGGGCACGGCGTCGAAGCGCTTCATCTTCGGGTGCAGGGCGAACGCCTTTCGGATGTCAGGCGGGATGGGGTGCCACTCGACGCCGGCGTAGAGGTCCTCGGTGTTCTCACGGAAGACGACGATGTCGATGTCGTCTCGCAGATTGAGGGGGTTCCCAGGATACGCCTTGCACGGGCGCATGTTCGTGTGCAGGTCGAAGAGCTGGCGGAGTCCGACGATGGGGCTCGAGTAGGTGAACCCCTTCCCTCGGAGGGACGGCGACAGCTCCGCGGCGGCCTCCTCCTTGGGCTTCGAGGTGATGGCCCCAAACAGGCACACGTCCGTGGACTTGAGGAGCTTGATCGTGCGCTCGGGAAGAGGGTCGCCTTCGCTCTTCCAGAACTCCCAGCCGATGTCGCCGTGCTGATAGTCGGCCTTCAGCCCCACCGCGTCGAGAACGCGCTTCGCGGCGGCCAGCACGTCGCCTCCGATTCCGTCGCCCGGCAGCATTGCGATCCGGTAGTTGGCCATGATCCCTCCCGCCTCGTGCGAGGCGGGGCGATTATACCGGTCGAAGCGTGGGATCGGCGTCCCACGGCGCGGGATCGTGCGGGCGGCGCACCGCCTTGTCGGACGGTTGCCGTCGCCGGCTAGGTCCCCTCGCCCGTCTCCCCGTAGAGCATCTGGTAGACGAGCCAGGCGTTGAGCACCTTCACGATGTACTCGCGCGTCTGGACGAGGGCGAGGAGGGAGGGGAAGTCGGCGGCGGAGGCGTTCGGGGCCGCCGCGAGCCATCGGCTGACGTTCCCCGGGCCCCCATTGTAGGCGGCGACGGCCTGCACGGCGTTCCCGCCGAACTGGCGAAGCAGCGAGCCGAGGAAGTAGATCCCAGAGCGGATGTTCGTCTCTGGATCGAAGAGGGTGTCGTCGCGGTAGGAGACGCCGAGCTTCGACTCCACGATCCAACGCCCTGTGGAGGGCAGGAGCTGCATCAAACCGCGCGCGTCCGACGAAGACACCGCCGTCGGAAGGAAGTTGGACTCCTCGCGCATGATGGCAAGAGCGAGAAGCGGGTCGAGTCCGTACTCCTTCGCCCATCGCTTCACGGTCGACCACCAGGGCTTCGGGTAGGCGAGTTCGTAGACGTCTCGCGTCGGCCGGTCGCGAAGGAGCCCGGCCGCAATCTCGAACGCCACGTGGGGGTTGCCATGGCGCCCGTACCACTGCGCGATCGCCAAGCGCTCGTCGGCGTCGGCGGTCGCAAGCGAGAACTCGAGGTGGACCTCGGCCCACGCGAGCCCGGCGCGGCGCAGAAGGACGTCGGCGGTCCGAACCGAGTCCGGCGTGGGGTGACGGGTCTCCGAGAGCGGCGGCACAGAAGGGACGTACGTTCCGAGGATCCACCGGAACGCTGCCGGGAACGTCGCTTCCATCTCCTCGGCGCGGGCGACGTCGCCGCGCTTGCGCAGGAGGAGGGAGGCGCGCAGCGCGGCGTCGTCACGCACCCGATGCGTACTCGAAGCGAGCTGCTCGTACACGGCGAAGGCCGCGGATCCATCTCCCAGCCCCTCGAGCAGACGAGCGCCGCACCATCGGGCCTCAAGGTCTCTAGAGCGGAGGTAGGCATCCGCGGCCTCACGCGTGCGCCCCATCGCCTCGAGGAGCGTTCCCTCGCGGTACGCGCCGGATGCCCCGAGAGCTCGATACGTCTCGAGCGCTCTCTCCTTGCTCCCTGCCCGCTCGAGGGCACGCCCGTATTCGAGCCGAACGGTCGCCTCGTTCGGACGGTCCACGAAGTACCGGTCGAACTCCTCGACCGCTTCGGCTGGACGCCCCAAGGCGACGAGGGCGCGGGCGCGGACTAGACGCGTGTCGGCCGTCGAGGCGGGAGTGACCAGCGGAAGGGCCTCGGTCGGCCGTCCTGCCGTGAGGAGAAGCGAGGCGAGTCGGGCGTTGTCGGTCTCAAGCCGTAGAACAGCGTCGACGGCGTCGCTCTTCGGAAGGAGCTTCTCCCAAGCCGCAAGAGCCGCTCTCCGATCTCCCGCAGCCTCGAGCACCGTCGCAAGCTCCCTCTGGACCTCGGTTGTCGGGT